>NZ_JBEZZW010000001.1:0-340070 GCF_040639415.1 Micromonospora sp. NPDC023888
CGACGGGGTGCACCCGTTGGAATACAAGCCGGATGTCTGCTGGCAGCTACCGATCCGCCGTGATCAGGAGTGGGTCAAGCGTCCGGACAACTCCACGGCCACCGCCGTCTCAGGGCAGTGGGCAGGCTTCCCGCCACGCATCCAGGTTGCGGTCCTTCCGGATCGAGGCGAAGCCGTAGCCGACGGTGGTGACACAGAAGTCGTCGGTCGAGGCGGCGTACTCCACGTGGAAGACCGGCTTGCCCGCGTCGACGAACGGCAACAGCTTGGCGCACTGGCCCAGCCGGACACACTCCTCGTTTACCGCGAAGTCGAAGTCCGGGGCCAGCGCGGCGAGCTGCGGCACGTCGTTGACCAGCCCGGGGGAGAGGCTCAGCGCGCGGGCCAGCTCGGCGAGTCGGCGGTTGAACAGCAGTTGGTCGTCGAAGTCGAGTGGGAAGCCGGTGCGGGACGCGTACCCGTCGGCGTCGGCGAACGCCACCGCCCCGAAGCCCTTGCCCCGGCACAGCCGGAACCGGTCGGCCAGCACGGGCTCCAGCGCGTCCCAGCTACGGACGTCCAGCCAACGGCTGTCCGGTCGACGGGCTGCCGCGCCCTGCACGGCGTTCGGCAACCGGCTGGCGTCCGGGTCGGCGGAGCGGACCGAGCCGACGTGCACCTGGCAGATCAGCCGGCGGTCCCGGGACCGCAGCTCGGCGGTCTGCGCGGCGGTGGTGTCCACCGGATCGAGCAGGAAGACGTCCGCTTCCACCGCCGGGTCGAGCGGGCCACTGAGCTGCCACTGCCACTGCCACAGGCGGGCCTGCGCGGCCGGCCACTGGGTGGGTGCGCCGGGCGGGGTCAGCTCGGGTCGGCATCCGTACGCCGGCATCACCAGGACGAGTGCGACACCGGCCGACAGGACGCGGCGCAGTGGGCGTACGGCGACGCGTCGCCGCGGCCGGATCCGCATCGGCAGCTCCCGGGTCCCGGACGGCCCGTCGCCGTCCTCACCGGTACGCCGCCCCCACGCTCCGGCCCGGCGTACCTCACCGGGTCAAACGAGCGCGGGGGCGCGAACGACGCGCGGTCAGCGCGGCGCCGCGAAGACCTGGGTCCAGTACGGCCCGTTGCTGCTGGCGATTCCGACGCCGATCTCGGTGAACGCGCAGTTCAGGATGTTGGCCCGGTGACCGGAGCTGTTCATCCAGGCGTCCATCACCGCGGCCGGGGTCTGCTGGTTCCAGGCCACGTTCTCGCCGTACGTGCGCCAGGCGTAGCCGACCCGGTCCAGCCGGACGCCGGCGTTGCTGCCGTCGCTGCCGGTGTGCGACATGTTCTTGTGGTCGGCCTGGTCCTGGCTGTGCTTCTGGGCGGCGGTCATCAGCTTGTCGTCGATGCTCAGCGCCGCGCAGCCGGCCTTGGCCCGCTCGGCGTTGACCAGGTCCACCACCTCACGGGCCTGGGCGCTGACGGTGCCAGTGCCGCTGGAGCCGCTGGAACCGCTGGAACCGTTGCTCGTGCTCGGCGCGCTTGTGCGCGGCGTTCCGCGCCGGGACGCGGCGGTGGTACGCGACGCCTCCGGTGTGGGCTTGACGGCTCTGCTCGGTGTCGGGCTCGGCCGGGTCGGGGTGGGCGTGCTTGTCGGGGACGGCGCGGCGAGGGTGTCGAGGGTCGGCTCCTCGGTCGGTGCCGCGGACGCGGCGAAGGTGTCGTCGACGGCCGTCGGCTGGCTGGCCCCGTCGTCACCGCCGGGTAGTCCGAGCGCGCCGACGCCGAGGCTCACCACGAGGGTGGCCGCCGCGGCGGCGCCACCGATCATCAGCGGCCGTCGCCAGCGGCGGGGGGAGCGGTGTCGCCCCTCGCCGGGCCGGCTGGCACCGGCGGACCAGTCATCGGTCGGCCCCGGGCCGGCGTCGGGCCGCCAACCACCTGTCGTCTCCGGGCCGGCGTCGGCGTGCCAGCCGTCACTCGTCGTCCCGGCGGGGCTGCTGCCGTGCCAGCCGTCACCCGTCGTCCCGGCGGGGCTGCTGCCGCGCCAGCCGTCGCTCGTCGGCCCAGCAGTGCTGTCGTGCCAGCCCTCGGTGGTCGTCCCGGCGGGGCTGCTGTCGTGCCAGCCCTCGGTCGGCTCGTGCTCCGGGCGGTGGTCCGGCCAGGCGGCGGGGTGAGCGCCGGCCGGCCCGTCGGGGGTCTCCGGGGTCGACTGCCAGCCGGTTGTGGGCTGCTCCCGGTGCCACTCGTCGCCGGGCTGGTCCGGGTCGTCACCGAACAGGTAGGCCGAGCGGGGCTCCGGACGGTCGTGCAGCCAGGTCGGCTCGTCGGTCTGCCGGTCGGCGCGCCGGGAGGCGCCGTTCGGGTCCATCGGGTCGGTCCAGCCGTACACGCCTATGCCTCCACGGGTCGGTTGCGGGCCGGGGTGACGCTACGGCGCGCCCGCGACCTGCGGCAACGTGGCTAAGGAAGAGTTAAGGGGAACTCGGACGCCAGGGTGCGGAATTCCGCGGATCCGGGCGTACAGTAAAGGTGTCCGGACAGAGCGTGTCCGTGCCATTGCGGCAGCCCCCCGACAAGTGGACAGGTCGACGTAGAGATGATCTACGGCCTGCGAGAACTTGACGAAGGAGGGGTTTGCGGCTCAATATATAGGTGTCGCCAGTCGCGCCCGGTCATGCCCAGATACAGCCTGGAATGACAGCCGCGTACAAATGGGCGCGCGTTGGTCCGGCCTTTCCGGCAGCGCATATCAAGGAGTCAGCATGGCGAAGGCCCTCTACGGCCACGTAGGTGCAGCGCCCGACCGGCGTCTGCTCGACGAGGTCACCCGACTGCGTTCCAGGGTTCAGGCACTGGAGTTCGAGATCACCCGGTTGCGTGCCGACAATGATCGGCTTGCTGCGGCCGCCGCGGAGGCAGACGATCTGCTCCGTCTGGCCGAGCCGGCGTTGACCTGATCTTCGTGTCGCAAAACTGAATCGCACTCTCGCAAAATGCGCGCCGACACCTCTGTGCCGGCGCGCAACGCTGTCCGCGCCCTTTCGCTGCCGACGATTTATGATCTTGCGGTCGGTTCCGCCGTTACCGCGTGCCCCGTATGCGAATAGCACGCCGAGCGATAAGCCGATCATGAACGGCTCTCGTCCCTGTCGTGATCGCCAGAACAACGGCACGCTCGCGTCTCGGCCTCGCGCCGCACGCGGCCCGGGGCGGGTCGCGTGCCCGCCCGCTCCCACCACCGGGTTAGTCTGCGAGTTCACCCAGGTCCCCACAGCCGGCGACGGTACGGCGGCCACCGGACGAGGATCGAGAAGGTGTATCTCAAGAGCCTGACGGTGAAGGGCTTCAAATCCTTCGCCTCCGCCACGACGTTGAAGCTGGAGCCCGGGATCACCTGCGTGGTGGGCCCGAACGGCTCCGGCAAGTCCAACGTCGTCGACGCCATCGCCTGGGTGCTCGGCGAGCAGGGCGCCAAGGCGCTGCGCGGCGGCAAGATGGAGGACGTCATCTTCGCCGGCACCGCCGGCCGCGCGCCGCTGGGCCGTGCCGAGGTCACCCTCACCATCGACAACACCGACGGCGCGCTGCCCATCGAATACACCGAGGTCTCCATCACCCGCCGGATGTTCCGCTCCGGCGAGAGCGAGTACGAGATCAACGGCAACACCTGCCGACTGCTCGACATCCAGGAGCTGCTGTCCGACTCGGGCATCGGCCGGGAGATGCACATCATCGTCGGGCAGGGCCGCCTCGACGGCATGCTGCACGCCAAGCCGGAGGACCGCCGCTCGTTCATCGAGGAGGCGGCCGGCGTCCTCAAGCACCGCAAGCGCAAGGAAAAGGCGCTGCGCAAGCTCGACGCGATGCAGACCAACCTGAACCGCCTCACCGACCTCACCGCCGAGCTGCGCCGCCAGCTCAAGCCGCTGGGCCGGCAGGCCGAGGTGGCCCGCCGGGCAGCCGCCATCCAGGCCAACCTGCGCGACGCCCGGCTGCGCCTGCTCGCCGACGACCTGGCCACCCTGCGGACCACCCTGGACCGGGAGATCGCCGACGAGACCGCGCTGCGGGAGCGGCGTGAGCAGATCGAGGGCGAGCACGCCGAGGTGCAGGGCCGGCTCGGCGAGCTGGAGGCCGCCCTCGCCGAGGACGCTCCGCTGCTCGCCGCCGCCCAGGACACCTGGTACAAGCTGTCCGCCCTCCAGGAACGCTTCCGCTCGATCGAGCAGTTGGCGCGGGAGCGGCTGCGGCACCTCAGCGCCAGCGGCGACGACGAACGGCCCGGCCGCGACCCCGACCAGCTCGAAGCCGAGGCGGAACGCGTCCGCGAGCAGGAGGAGGAGCTGCGCGCGGCGCTCACCGACGACCAGATCCGGCTGGCCGAGGCGGTCGAGCACCGCCAGGAGCTGGAACGGCAGCTCGCCGCCGCCGAGCGGGAGCTGGTCGCCGCGGCCAAGGCCATCGCCGACCGGCGCGAGGGAATGGCCCGGCTCACCGGTCAGGTCAACTCGGCCCGAGCCCGGACCACAAGCGCCGGTGAGGAGATCGAACGGCTCGCCGTCGCGCACGCCGACGCGATGGGCCGCGCCGAACAGGCACAGGCCGACCTGGACGCGGTGGCCGCCCAGTCCACCGAGGCCGACCGGGACAACGCGGACCTGGACGCCCGGCACGCCGAAGCGGTTGCCGTGCAGGAGCGGGCGCAGGCCACCGTGCGATCGCTTGCCGACGCCGAACGGACCGCGGAGAAGGACGCCGCCACCTGGAAGGCCCGGGAGGAGGCGCTGGCCCTGGGTCTGCGGCGCAAGGACGGCGCCGGGGCGCTGCTCGCCCGCGCCGGCGACGTGCCCGGCCTGCTCGGCAGCCTCGCCGGGCTGCTCACCGTCGCGCCCGGCCACGAGGCCGCGCTGGCCGCCGCGCTCGGCGGTCTCGCCGACGCGGTAGCCGTCAGCGGGGTGGACGAGGCCGTCGAGGCGATGCGGCTGTTGAAGATCTCCGACGCCGGCCGGGCCGGTCTGCTCGTCGGCAGCCCGGCGGGGCCCGGCATGACCGGCTCCGCCGACGCGCTGCGCCCGAAGCTGCCCGATGCCGCCAGGTGGGCCCCCGACCTCGTGGAGTGCAGCGCCGAACTGCGTCCGGCGGTGCACCGGGCACTGCGGGACGTGGCGCTCGTCGACGATCTCGCCGCCGCGGCCGACCTGGTCGCCAACAACCCCGAGCTGCGGGCGGTCACCCCCGACGGCGACGTGGTCGGGGCGTACGCGGCGGCCGGCGGGTCGGCCAAGGCCCCCAGCTACATCGAGGTGCAGGCGGCCGTCGAGGAGGCGCGCAGCAACCGGCTCACCGCCGAGCGCGGTGGCGCCGAACTACGCGATCAACTCGTGGAGGCGCGCGCCGAGGTGGCCGCCGCCAAGGAGGCCGTACAGCACGCCGCCGCCGAGAAACGCGAGGCGGAGAGCCACCGCAACGCCGCCGCCCGCCGGTTGGCCGAGCTGGGCGCGGCGGCGCGTTCGGCGAAGGCGGAGACCGACCGCCTCGGCGAGTCCCGAGCCCGTGCCGAGGCGGCCCGGCAGCGGGACCTCACCGCGCTCGCCGAGCTGGAGGAACGGCTGCGGCTGGCCGAGGAGACCCCGGTCGACGCCGAGCCGTCCAGCGAGGAACGGGACCAACTCGCCGCGATGGTGCCGCAGGCCCGGCAGAACGAGATGGAGGTCCGGCTCGCGGTGCGTACCGCCGAGGAGCGGGTCTCCTCGATCGCCGGTCGGGCCGACTCGCTGACCCGGCAGGCCACCGCGGAGCGGGCCGCGCGGGAACGCGCCGCGGCCCGGCGCGCCGCGCGCACCCGGGGCGCGGGCATCGCCCGTGCCGTCGCCGGCGGCGCCCGGGAGGCGCTCACCCGGCTCACCACCTCTATCGCGACGGCCGAGGAGCACCGCGACGCGGTCGCCCGGGAACGCGCCGCCCGCGAGGCCGAGCTGCAGGAGGTACGCGGGGCGGCCAAGCGGCTCGGCGCTGAGCTGGAGCGGCTGACCAGCCAGGTGCACCGCGACGAGGTGGCCCGCGCGGAGCAGCGGCTGCGCATCGAGCAACTGGAGGCGAAGGCCGCCGAGGACTTCGGGTTGGACGTGGAGACGCTTGTCGCCGAGTACGGTCCGACTCAGCCCGTTCCGCCGACCCAGGTGGACGTCGCGGCGGCCGAGCGTGACGGTCTGCCGGTGCCCGAGCCGGTGCGCTACGAGCGGCCGGTGCAGGAGAAGCGGGCCGCCAAGGCGGAACGTGAACTGGCCCTGCTCGGCAAGGTCAACCCGCTCGCGCTTGAGGAGTTCGCCGCGCTGGAGGAGCGCTTCAAGTTCCTCTCCGAGCAGCTTGAGGACCTCAAGGCCACCCGTCGGGACCTGCTCACCGTGGTCAAGGACGTGGACGAGCGGATCCTGGAGGTCTTCGCCAGCGCCTTCGAGGACACCGCCCGGGAGTTCGAGCAGGTGTTCACAGTGCTCTTCCCCGGCGGCGAGGGCCGACTGATCCTCACCGACCCCGAGGACCTGCTCACCACGGGCGTCGAGGTGGAGGCCCGCCCGCCGGGTAAGAAGATCAAACGGCTGTCCCTGCTCTCCGGTGGCGAACGGTCGCTGACCGCGGTGGCCATGCTGGTGGCGATCTTCCGCGCCCGGCCCAGCCCGTTCTACATCATGGACGAGGTGGAAGCGGCGCTTGACGACGTGAACCTGGGCCGGTTGATCACGTTGCTGGCACAGTTGCGGGAGAAGAGTCAGCTGATCGTCATCACGCACCAGAAGCGGACGATGGAGATCGCCGACGCGCTCTACGGCGTGACGATGCGCAGCGGGGTCACCCAGGTGATCAGCCAACGGCTCAACCGGGCCGACGAGGACGACCAGCGGCACCGCCGCGGCGAGGAGAACGGGTAGTGGCTCGGGAACGCGCGACGGCGCTCCTGCTGGACTTCGACGGCGTACTGCGCCGGTGGGACCCGGCGGTGGCCGCCGTTGTCGAGCGGGAGTACGGCCTCTCCGAGGGGGTGCTCGGCGAGATCGCCATGCAGTGGGGGCGGCTCCAGCCGGTGCTCACCGGCCAGGTCAACCACGCCGAGTGGATGAGCAGCGTGGCGGACGCCCTGACCGAGTCGGTGGGCAGCCCGGAACGGGCCCGCGCCGCCGTCGAGCAGTGGCAGAGCTACCGGGGCGAGGTCGACCAGGAGGTGCTGGCGTTCGTCCGGGAGGTCCGTGCCGCCGGGATCACGGTCGGCCTGGCCACCAACGCCACCGACCTGCTCGACGCCGACCTGGCCGCGCTCGGCCTGGTCGGCGAGCTGGACGTGGTGGTCAACTCCTCTACCATCGGGGTGCACAAGCCGGCCCCGGAGTACTTCCAGGCCGCCTGCCAGGCGCTCGCCACCCCGCCGGCCCGGGTCCTCTTCGTCGACGACGAGGACTGGGCCGTGCGGGGTGCCCGCTCCGCCGGGCTGTCGGCGCACCGCTGGGGCGGCCACGCCGACCTGCGCTACCTGCGGGCGGCCCTGGACCACTGAGCGTCTGTCAGTCGCCGGTGACGCCGTCGATGCGTTCCCGGATCAGGTCGGCGTGACCGTTGTGCCGGGCGTACTCCTCGATCATGTGCACGTACACCCAGCGCAGGTTGAAGGTGCGCTTCTTCGCGCCGACCTCGGTGAACGTCTCGTCGAGCGCGTGGCCGGCGGCGGCCTCGCGGGCCAGCGCCACCTCACGGTGGAAGGTGGCGAAGTCGGCCTCGGCGTCGGCGGCGCTGACGTCGTGGTCGGCGTCCGGGGTCTCCGGGGTGAAGTACGGGTAGTCGACAGGCTCGCCGGCGAAGTTCTCCCGGAACCACCAGGCCTCCACCTCCGCCAGGTGCCGGACGAGACCGAGCAGCGTCAGCCCGGATGGCTGCACGCTCGGCGTGCGCAACTGCTCCCCGGTCAGGCCGGCGCACTTGAGCAGCAGCGTCTGCCGGTGGTAGTCGAGCCAGCCGTCGAGCATGGTGCGCTCGTCGCCGACGTACGGTTCGGGGGTCCGGGTGATCTCCGGTGCGATCCAGGTCATGCCGCGCATCCTGCCTGGCGCCCCGGACAGATCGCGAAGGATTATCAGTTGGGTTAGTCGCCGGTGACGCCGTCGATGCGTTCCCGGATCAGGTCGGCGTGCCCGTTGTGCCGGGCGTACTCCTCGATCATGTGCACGTACGCCCAGCGCAGGTTGAAGGTGCGGGTGCCGTCGCTGCGGGTCAGCGTGAACGTCTCGTCAAGTGACCGACCGGCGGTCGCCGCCCGGGCCGCGTCGACCTCGGCGCGGAAGGCGGCGAAGGCGGCCTCCGGGTCGGCGTCGGTCGCGGCGTGGAAGTCGGCGTCGTTGTCGGTGTCGAAGTCGTAGAGGTCGGGCAGGTCCTGGCCGGTGAAACGCTGGCGGAACCAGGACCGCTCGACGGCGGTCATGTGCAGGACCAACCCGAGCAGGCTCAAGCCGGACGGCTCGACACTCGCCGTGCGCAGCTGCTCGGCGGTCAGGCCGGCGCACTTGTGCAGCAGGGTGTCGCGGTGGTAGTCGAGCCAGCCCTCCAGCATGGTGCGCTCGTCACCGACGAGGGGCTCGTGGGTGCGGTCGATCTCCGGTGCCGTCCATGTCGTCATCGGGCCATCCTGGCGCTCGGGTACGACACTCGCGACAGGATTTCAGGGCACCACGACGACGGGCCAGTGGCCGGTACGGACCAGGCGGGTGGCGACCGAGCCGATCAGCCGGTGCCCGGCCTGCTCGGAGGTGCCCACCACCACCATGTCGGCCTGGAACTCGTCGGCCGCCGCGCACAACTCGCCGTACGCGTCGCCGCGCCGGAACAGGAAGGTCACCGGGATGCCCCACTGCTCGGCCCCGCGCCGGCACTCCCGGCGCAGCTCGTCGGCCAACTCGTCGTGGGTGCGCTGGACCGCGCCGGCGTCCATGCCGGGCACCAGCGCGGTCAGGCCGCTCGCCGAGCTGACGAAGACCACCACCAGGGCGGCGCCCTGCCGGCGGGCCAGGCCTGCGGCGTAGGCACCGGCCCGCTCGGAGGTGCGGGTGCCGTCCACGCCCACCATGATCACCCGAGGGCCGTCCGTGCCCCGTTCGAAGGGCAGCGGGCGGGTCCTGGGGCCGTAGTCCTCGCGGTCCGGTGCTCCCACGCCCATCGTCCTACCTCACCTCTGGTCGCCGGTGCGGATCACTGCCGCGCCCGCGCCGGCTGCGACTGTCGATTCCCGCTCGACCTCGTCGGAAACCGGGTTGCCGTTGTGCTGGCGCAGCGGCACCTCCTTGATGAAGGCCACCGCGATCAGTGCGACCAGCGCGAAGGGGGCGGCGGTCAGGAAGATGTCACCGGCGCCGTGGCCGTACGCGCTCTCCACCACCGCCCGCAGCGGGCCGGGCAGCGTGTGCACGTCGGGCAGGGTGCCACCGCCACCGGAGCTGGAGGCGGGGATACCGAGCTGAGCCAGCCCGTCGGCGGTGTAGTCCTTGACCTTGTGGGCGAGCACCGCGCCGAGGGCGGAGACGCCGATCGCGCCACCCAGGCTGCGGAAGAACGCCACCACCGAGCTGGCCGCGCCGAGTTCGTGCGGGCCGACGGTGTTCTGCACGGCGAGGACCAGGTTCTGCATGGTCATGCCCAGGCCGACGCCGATCAGCAGCATGTAGACGCTGAGCAGTGTGAAGTTGGTGTCCGCGCGGAGCGTGCCCATCAGCGCGAAGCCGATGGTGAGCAGCGCCGACCCGATCACCAGGTACCGCTTCCAGCGGCCGGTCTTGGTGATGACCCGTCCGATGACCGTGGAGGCGACGAGCAGGCCGAGGATCATCGGCAGGGTCATCAGGCCGGACATGGTGGGGCTCTGCCCGCGGCTGATCTGGAAGTACTGGCCGAGGAAGATCGACGCGCCGAACATGCCGACACCGACCGCGATGCTGGCCACGACGGCGAGGGTGATGGTGCGGTTGCGGAACAGCCGCGGCGGGATCATCGGCTCGGCGGCCCGGGTCTCCACCCGGATGGCGAGGGCACCGAGGAGCAGCGCGCCGACGACCATGACGGCGGTCTGCCAGGAGGCCCAGGCGAACTGGTCACCGGCGAGGGAGACCCAGATCAGCAGGACCGAGACGGCCGCGGTGATCAGGGTGGCGCCCCACCAGTCGATCTGCGCCTTCCGCTTGACCACCGGCAGGTGCAGGGTCTTCTGGAGCACGATCAGGGCGACGATGGCGAACGGCACGCCGACGTAGAAGCACCAGCGCCAGCCGAGCCAGGAGGTGTCGACGATCACGCCGCCGATCAGCGGGCCACCGATGGTGCCGACGGCCATCACGGCACCGAGGTAGCCGCTGTAGCGGCCCCGCTCGCGCGGCGCGATCATCGTGGCCATGATCACCTGGGCCAGCGCGGTCAGGCCGCCGGCGCCGACGCCCTGGAGCACGCGGCAGGCGATCAGCTCTCCGGTGCCCTGCGCGAGACCGGCCAGCACCGAGCCCAGCACGTAGATGCCCAGGGCGAGCTGAACGAGGGTCTTCTTGCTGGTCAGGTCGGCGAGCTTGCCCCAGATCGGGGTGGTCGCGGTGGTCGCGAGCAGGGCCGAGGTGACCACCCAGGTGTACGCGGACTGGCCGCCGTGCAGTTCGGTGATGATCCGCGGCAGCGCGTTCGAGATGACCGTGGACGAGAGGATCGCGACGAACAGGCCGAGCAGCAGGCCGGAGAGCGCCTCCAGGATCTGCCGGTGGGTCATGGTGACGGCGGTCGCCGGGCTGGGCACTGTCGCCTGGCTCATCGTTGTTGCCTCCGAGCGGAGTTGAGGTGGAGCGGCGGCTGGTGGTGCGTACGGGCCGCCTGAGAGTTGCCTGAAGCAACCGTATGCCTTGGTTGCCTGAAGCAACAACTTGGCGGATTGACGCTCTATTCCCCGCAGTGGGACGCTACTGCCAGGAGTCGTTGAACCGGCCGAGCAGCCTGGCGAACTCCTCGACGTCCCGGCTCGGCCAGCCGTCAAGCGCGCGCAGGAACTCGCCCAACCGGGCCGCACGAGCGACGTCGAACCGGCGCTGGCCCTCCTCGGTGAGGCGGATCTGCGCGGCCCGCCGGTCGCTCGGATCGGGGTCGCGATGGACCAGCCCGAGGGCTTCCAGCGCGTTGATCTGCCGGCTCAGCGTGCCCTTGCCCACACCGAGCCGCGACGCCAACTCGGTCAACCGGATCGACCCACTGCGCCGCAACCAGAGCAGCAGCCCGTAGGTGTTCGGTTCCAGATTCGGGTGTACCTCCCGGGCGATCTCCCAGGAAACCGCCCGCCCACGACGCAGCAGAGCGGTCAACTCGTGCTCAACCGCCCGGATCGGCTCCGGCAGGTGCTCGTCCACGGCGTAGAGACTACGGCGCGGTCGGCTCCCCGCCGCCGGAGAGTCGACGCCGCATCACGGGGCGTAGGTGCCCGTCCTTCGTGGTGCCCTCGATGACCACGTCCGCCCCACGCCCCTGATGGGTCAGGGTGGCGACCGCGTTGCCGAAGTAGGGACCCGCGAGCTTGCGCCAGCGCACACCCGGCCGCCGTACGCCCGCCGAACGGGCCAACGCCCGGGTCGCCCCCGCCGGGCCCGACGACCAGCCCAACCGCATCAGCGGACGGATGCCGGCCGGCACCTGGTTGTGGATCGGCGAGCAGGTGAGCTGGTGCACGGGCGTGACCACCGCCGGGTCGAGGAACCGGGCCCGAGCCACGTACGAGTGGTGCACATCCCCGGACAGCACGCTGATCGACGCCGGAGGGGCGTACGCCGGACCGGCGCCGACCCGCGCGCCGGACTGCCGCGGAGTGCCGGTGCCGATCCGGGCGAAGGTCTCCGCGAGTGCCTCGAACGAGCGCCGGAACGCCGCCCAGTGCTCCAGGTCAAGAGCGCGGCGCAGCTTCTCCGCCCCGCGCGCCACCCACGGTCGGCGTGAGTCCGCCAGTTTCTCGTTCCACGCCTCGATGTGATGGATGCCCTGCGGGAGCAGCCAGGGCAGCGACGCGCCGACCACCAGGTGGTCGTAGATCCCGTGCGCCTGGTCGAGGAACCAGGACCACTCGCCCGGTGGCAGCATGGCCCGGCTGCCCGGGTCGAGCACCCGGCTGCACCTGTTGTCGAGCATGACCAACCGGGTCCGGCCCAGATCCAGTGCGTAACTCCACTGGTACTGCACCGCGCGCCACCGCTCGGTGTCGTGCGCCAGGTCCGACTCCTGGTCGACCCGGTGCCCGAACTCGCGCAGCACACCCGTGGCGTCCTCGGCGGCGGCGACCTTGGCGAAGACCGGGTCGGCGGCGATCTCCTCCGGGGACAGGTTGCCCAGGTGCTGGTAGACCCAGTACGAGGCGAGCCCGCTGCCGATCCGCTCCTGCCACCATGGCTGCTCGCGCACCTCCGCGCGCCAGGCCGCCGAGGTGTTCCAGTCGTCGATGATCTCGTGGTCGTCGAAGATCATCACACTCGGCACGGTGGAGAGCAGCCAACGGATCTCCGGATCGCGCCAGGACTCCAGGTAGAGCTTGGTGTACTCGTCGAAGCTCACCACCTGGTCGGCCGGGGCGCCCTTCGGCCGCCGCCGCCGCCGACGCAGCAGCCGGCGCACCGTGGGCGAGGTGACATCGGCGTAGACCTGGTCACCGAGCAGCACCAGCAGGTCGGGCAGCGGGTTCGACTCCGGGTCGGCCATCAACCGCCGGGCGTACGCGTCAAGCGCGTCCGGCGGCAGCTTCCGGGTGGTGGCGTGCTGGGTGGTCTCCCGGCACGAGCCGAAGATCAGACTGACCGGCTGGTCCCGGTCGTCGGTGGCCCGGGTGCGGATCACGCTCGGCGGGAAGCCGCTGCTCGGCACCGGCCAGACCACCTCGTCGTCGACGAGCACCTCGTAGGTGGTCGCGCTGTCCGGGGTGAGCCCCTCCACCACCACCAACGCGTAGTGGTGCTCGTACGCCGAGAAGGTGGCCGCGGTGCCGGTGGCGCCGTCGGCGGTGCGGACGGTGACCACGGCGGGCGCCGCCGTCTCCACCCAGATGGTCGCCCGGGTGTCGACGACTCGCCGCAGGAGGGGGCCGATGAGGAGGTGGGCGGCGGGCATGCGGCCGAGCCTACCGCCGGTTCTCGGCACCAGCCGGGTGCGGTGGCTGAGACTCCGGGCACCGGTCGGGGTGCGGTGGCTGGGACGCCGTCGCCGCCATCTGACAGGATTCCGGCATGGCCGAATATCTCGTCCTCGCTCTGGTCCTGCTCGGTGTGTTGATCGCCGGCACGGTCGGGCTGGTCGTGCCGCGACTGCGGCGGCGGCCCGAGCCCCCGCTTCCCCGCACCGAGGTCGACACCAGAGCCGAGGAGGATCTCGCCGGCCCGCCGGTGGAGGCACCGGAGTCCGATCTGTCCACCGGCGTCCTGGTCGAGCCACCGCCGGTCATCGAGGCGCCCGCACCGGTGGAGGTGCCCGAGCCGACCGCCGGACGGCTGGTCCGGCTCCGCTCGCGGCTGTCCCGCTCGCAGAACGTCTTCGGCAAGGGCCTGCTCGGCCTGCTCGCCCGCGACCACCTCGACGAGGACGTCTGGGAGGAGATCGAGGACAGCCTGATCACCGCCGACGTCGGCGTCGACGCCACCCGCGACATCGTCGACCGGCTCCGCGAGCGCACCCGGGTGCTCGGCACCCGCTCAGCCTCCGAGCTGCGGGCGCTGCTCGCCGCCGAACTGGTGAACGCGCTCGACCCGAGCCTGGACCGGTCGCTGCGGACCACCCCGAAGGACGGCGTGCCGGCCGTGGTCCTGGTCGTCGGCGTCAACGGCGCCGGCAAGACCACCACCTGCGGCAAGATCGCCCGGGTGCTGGTGGCCGACGGCCGGAGCGTGCTGCTCGGCGCCGCGGACACCTTCCGGGCCGCCGCCGCCGACCAGCTCGAGACCTGGGGCTCGCGCGTCGGCGCGGAGACCGTCCGGGGGCCCGAGGCCGCCGACCCGGCCAGCGTCGCCTTCGACGCGGTCAAGCGCGGCATCGAGACCGGCGTGGACACCGTGCTCATCGACACCGCCGGCCGCCTGCAGAACAAGGTCGGCCTGATGGACGAGCTGGGCAAGGTCAAGCGCGTGGTGGAGAAGCAGGGCCCGATCGACGAGACACTGCTCATCCTGGACGCCACGACCGGCCAGAACGGCCTGGAGCAGGCCCGGGTCTTCACCGAGGTGGTGAACGTGACAGGGGTGGTGCTGACCAAGCTCGACGGGACCGCCAAGGGTGGCATCGTGATCGCCGTGCAACGCAAGCTCGGCATCCCCGTGAAGCTGGTCGGCCTCGGCGAAGGCAAGGACGACCTGGCCCCGTTCGACCCGGCGCAGTTCGTCGACGCGTTGCTGGGGACCGAGGCCACCGGACGGGACGCGTAGTCTCGGGTGACCACCGACGATCGCGCGTACGCGGGCTGGCGCGAGCCCGGCCACCCCTCGCAGCGCCTCGGGAGACCGTACGTGACTTCGCAGGAGATCCCGCTGCACGGCGGCAACGTGAGCACCGTCGTCCGCGTCGGTGACACGGTCCGCCGCAACGCCGGGCCGTGGACCCCGTCCGTGCACGCCCTGCTGCGACACCTGGAGTACGTGGGTTTCACCGGCGCGCCCCGGGCGCTCGGGATGGATGAGCGCAACCGTGAGGTGCTGTCGTACCTGGAGGGGGAGTGCGGCGAATACCCGCTCGCCCCGCACTGGGTGACCGACGAGGCGCTTGTCACAGTCGCCACCATGCTGCGGATGTTCCACGACGCGCAGTACGGGTTCACCCCGCCGCCGCAGGCGGTCTGGCGCTCGTTCGGGCCCCCACCACCGGACACCGAGGTGATCTGCCACCACGACGCCGCGCCGCACAACGTGATCTGGCGGCCGGACGGCACCCTTGGGCTTATCGACTTCGATCTCGCCTCGCCCGGGGCGCGGATCTACGACGTGGCGTACGCGGCCTGGACCTGGGTGCCGATCTTCGCGGACCGGGACTCGATCACGCTGGGTTGGAAGCACCCGGACCGGCCGCGCCGGCTCCGGCTCTTCGCCGACGCGTACGGGTTGATCCCGCGCGACCGGCATCGGCTGATCCGGACCATCCGCAAACGGATCGTGGACCACGTCGAGGGGATCCGCCGGATGGCCGCCGCCGGTGAGCCGGCGTTCGTCCGGATCGTGCACAAGGGCCACCTGCGCCGGCCGATGCGGGATCTGCGGCTGCTCGACTACGAGCGGCACGCCCTGGAGAACGCCCTCCGCTGAGCGCCGAGGAGTCGATGCTCGGCCGGTCCCGTCAAGCGGACCGGTCGATGGGTCTGGCCGGTCAGCCATCGACGTCCGCCGTCCGAACGATCCACCATTGTCCATGCTGCTGACTGTGCGGACTTCGTGACACGTACGAAACAACCCGTCACGAACCGGAAACCCGCACGGGACCGTGGGTGAAACAGCCGGCCGCGAAGCTTCCGCGCAACCGGCCTACGGGCGACGCTGCCCCGGAAAGCCGCGAAGGAGGACTTCACCTTTAGGAGGCCAGCGTGCCTGAAGCACCGACGATCGACGGCGCCAATACCACGTGGCTGCTGGTTTCGACCGCGCTCGTGCTGCTCATGACCCCCGGCTTGGCGCTGTTCTACGGCGGCCTCAACCGGGCCAAGGGCGTACTCAACATGATGATGATGAGCTTCTCGGCTATCGGGCTCATCTCTATTCTGTGGTGGTTCTACGGTTTCAGCGTCGCCTTCGGGACCGACGTGAACGGCTTCTGGGGTGACCCGGGCGCGTACCTCGGCACCAAGACCTTCCTCGCCGAGAGCGACCTGTGGGGTGCCACGGCGGAGAACCCCAGCGGCATCGGGATCCCGCTCTACGTGTTCATGGCCTTCCAGATGGTCTTCGCGGTGATCACCGTCGCGCTGATCAGTGGTGCCATCGCCGACCGGGCCAAGTTCGCCGGCTGGCTGCTGTTCGCCTTCGGCTGGGCCACGCTCGTCTACTTCCCGGTCGCGCACTGGGTGTGGGGCGGCGGCATCATCGGCGGCGACATCCACGCGCTGGACTTCGCCGGTGGCACCGCTGTGCACATCAACGCCGGTGCGGCGGCCCTGGCCGTGGCGCTGGTGCTCGGTAAGCGGCTCGGTTGGCCGCGCGAGGGCATGAAGCCGCACAACATCCCGCTTGTCGCGCTCGGTGCGGGTCTGCTGTGGTTCGGCTGGTTCGGGTTCAACGCCGGTTCGGAGTTGACAGTCGACTCGGTCGCCGGCCTCGCCTTCATCAACACCCAGCTCGCCACGGCGGCTGCGGTGCTCGGCTGGATCGCTGTCGAGTGGGTCAAGGACCGTAAGCCGACGATGGTCGGTGCCTCGTCCGGCGCCGTCGCGGGTCTGGTCGCCATCACCCCGGCCTGCGGCTTCATCGCCCCGTGGGCGTCCGTCCTGCTCGGCATCGTCGCCGGTGTCGTGTGCGCGCTCGCCGTCAGCCTCAAGTACAGGCTCGGCTACGACGACTCCCTCGACGTGGTGGGCGTGCACTTCGTCGGTGGTTGGATCGGCTCGCTCTGGCTCGGTCTCTTCGCCACCAACTCGGTGAACGCCGCGATCACCGACGTGGTGGGCGCCTCCGACGGTCTCTTCTACGGCGGCGGCGTCACCCAGCTCGGACGGCAGGCCCTCGCCGGTCTGATCGTCACCGCCTGGTCGTTCGGCATCGCCTGGGTGCTCGCCTTCGTCATCGAGAAGACGATCGGGTTCCGGGTGAAGGCCGAGGCCGAGGTCGAGGGCATCGACATCGGCGAGCACGCCGAGAGCAGCTACGACCTGTCCCCGGCCGGTGGCGGCACGGGCAGCGCGTTCGCGATGGCCGGCATCGGCACCCCCGGTGGCGGCACGACGAGTGGCGCGAAGTCGGAGGCGGAGCCCGCCGAGCCGGTAAGCGAAAAGGTCGCCGGTTAACGTTCCTGGGATGGAGGGGTTGGACATGAAGCTGGTGACCGCGGTCATCAAGCCGTACCAGCTGGACGCGGTGAAGGAGGCCCTGCACGCCCTCGGGGTGGCCGGGCTGACCGTCAGCGAGGTTCAGGGGTACGGGCGGCAGAAGGGGCACACCGAGGTCTACCGGGGTGCCGAGTACACGGTCGAGTTCCTGCCCAAGATTCGGGTGGAGGTGCTCACCGACGAGATCGACGTGGACAAGGTGGTGGACGCCATCGTCGGGGCAGCCCGCACGGGCAAGATCGGTGACGGCAAGGTCTGGGTCACCGGTGTCGAAGAGGTCGTCCGGGTGCGTACCGGCGAACGCGGCCTCGACGCACTCTGATCTGACCACGACCGACATGACCTCGTTGATCAAGAAGGACGCGTCAGGCGACACCGCTGACGGGGACGCGAACCTCTTGATCAACGAGGTCGTCGGCGTTCCCGGGGGGATCGGGGAGGCCGCCCGGCTGGCTCGGGCGGCCTCCTACGACACCTTTCTGCGCGGTCTGCTGCCGGCGCGCGACGGAGTGGCACTGCTCGCCGTCGGGGGGTTGGGTCGCCGCCAGTGCGCCCCGTACAGCGACCTCGACCTGGTGTTGCTGCACGCCGGGGTGCCCGGCATCAACGAGTTGGCCGCCTCGATCTGGTATCCGATCTGGGACGCCGGCCTGCGCCTCGACCATTCGGTACGAACCGTCGCCGAGGCGCTCTCCGTTGCCCAGGACGACGTCAAGGTCGCCCTCGGGCTGCTCGACGCCCGCCTGGTGGTGGGTGACCAGACGCTTGCAGACGCGCTGTGCCGGACCGCCGCCGATCACTGGCGGCGCACCGCCGTACGGCACCTGCCCGGCCTGCGGGAGGTCACCACCGCGCGCTGGCAGGCCCACGGTGAGCTGGCGTTCCTGTTGGAGGGCGACCTCAAGGAAGCCGCCGGTGGCCTGCGCGACGTGGGTCTGCTGCGCGCGATCTCCGCCGCCGGCATCACCGACGCCCTGCGTCCCGCCGTACGCGCCGCCCACCTTCGCCTGCTGGACACCCGGGACGCCCTGCACCAGCAGGTCGGCCGCCGGGTCGACCGGTTGGTCGCCCAGGAACGCGACGGGGTGGCCGCCCTGCTCGGTCTGCGACAACTCCAGCCCGGCGCGTCTGACGCCGCGCGGCGGCCTGGAGCCGTCGTGGAGGACGGCGACGCCCTCCTGCGCCGGGTCGCCGGTGACGCCCGCACGGTCAGCCACGCCCTGGATGACGCCTTCCGCGCCGCCGACCGGCTGCGCTCCGGTCGGTCCCGAGGCGGCAACGGCCGCCCGGCACGTCGACCGGTGGCCCGTGACGTGGTCGAGCACGACGGCGAACTGGTGCTGGCCCGGACGGCGATCGGGGCACGCCCCGATCCGAGCCTCAGCCTGCGGGTGGCCGCCGCCGCGGCCACGACCCGCCTGCCCATCGCACGGGCCACCTGCGAGTGGCTGGCGGCCTACTGCCCGCCGCTGCCCGCGCCCTGGCCGGCCGAGGCCCGGGCCGCGCTCACCACTCTGCTCGGCGCCGGGGCCGGCCTGGTGCCCGCCTGGGAGACCTGCGACCGGTACGGCCTGGTCGACGGCTGGCTGCCCGAGTGGACCCGGCTACGCAGCCTGCCCCAGCACAACCCGGTGCACCGCTACACCCTGGACCGGCACCTCGTGCAGACCGCTCACGAGGCCAGCCGGCACGCCCGCGAGGTGGAACGCCCCGACCTGCTGCTCCTCGGTGCCCTCCTGCACGACATCGGCAAGGGCCTCACCGGCGATCACAGCACCGTCGGCGTGCCAGTGGCCCAGGCGGCGGCGACCCGGATCGGTCTGCCCCCCAGCGAGGTCGAGCTGATCGGCACGCTGGTCCGTCTGCACCTGCTGCTGCCCGACGTGGCGACCCGCCGGGACCTGGCCGACCCGGTCACCATCGCCTCGGTGGCCGAGGCGGTCGGCGACACCGGCACCCTCGACCTGCTGCACGCGCTGGTCCGGGCCGATGCGGCGGCGACCGGGCCGGCGGCCTGGTCGGACTGGAAGGGCCGGCTCGTGGCCGAGCTGGTCGGCCGGGTCCGCACCGCACTCGACACCGGCGTGCTGCCCGAGCCGCCGGCACCGGACCCGGAGCTGCTGGCCGGGCCACTGCCGGTCGTCCACCTGACCGGGGACCGGGTGTCGGTCGCCGCAGCCGACCGGCGGGGCCTGCTCGCCACGGTTGCCGGCTGCCTGGCCCTGCACCGGCTGGAAGTGATCTCCGCGGACGCGTCGGTGGTCGACGGCCGGGCTCTGGTCGAGTGCCGGGTGCAACCCCGCTACGGCCTGCCGCCGGATCCGGTGCCGCTCCGCGCCGACCTGCGCCGGGCGGTAGGCGGTGACGTGTCGGTCACCCAGCGACTGCGCGGCCGGGCGCTCGCCGCCCGTGGCAGCGGTGCCGCACCCCGCGTCGTCTGGCACCGCGAGGCGGCCACCGACGCCGTTTTGCTGGAACTCCGCGCGGCTGACGCGGCCGGGCTGCTCTACCGGGTCACCTGCGCGCTCGACGAGGCGGGCGCACTGGTCCGCGCGGCGCGCATCTCCACTCTCGGCGCCGACGTGGTGGACGCCTTCTACCTGGTCGGCGGTTGGCCGGACGACGCCACCCGGGCCCGCCTGGAGGAAGCGGTCCTCGCCGCCGTCTGATCCCCCGACGGCGCCGTGCGGGCAGTCGCTGGCCGCCCGCCGTGCGGTGGTGCTCTGCTCGGCCGTCGGACGCTCGTGCCAACCGGTCACTCCCACGAGCGTGATGCCACACAGTCATCTTGATGCCTCAGAGTCATCAGGCTCATGCGGGTGTCCGCCGCCGAAACGGTGCGGTCGGGCGTGCCGGCCGCTCCCGGGTGGCGGGTACGCCCGGGGGCGTAGCGGCGATACCGCCCGTGGACGCACGTCGGAGGGCGCCGGCGCGGGCAGAATGACGGCCATGCGGTGGAGTGGGCAGTGGGCGAGGCGGGCGGTTCCGGACGCCGCGCTCGCCCTGGCGCTGCTCGGGTTCGGACAACTCGCCACCGGTCTGGCCGGGGACAACCAGCCGGGGTCGAGGCCGGTGGACGGGGTCTGCCGGGTGCTGATCGCGGTCGCCGCGATCGCCCTGCTGGCCCGGCGGCGCGTCCCCGTCACCACCCTCGCCCTGGTGAGCGCGGCGAGCGTGACGTACCTGGTGCTCGGCTTCCCGTACGGGCCGATCCTGCTCACCTTCCTGGTCGCGGTGTACACGGTGGCCGTGCGGCTGCCGGTGCGTCCGGCGGCGCTCGCCACCGGGGGCGCGTTCGTGGTGTTGCTGACGCACGTCTTCTGGTCCCGGGGCCCCGCCACGGGCTGGGCTGGAGTGCTCCCGGCGTCGGCCTGGGTGGCCGTACCGTTCGCGGTGGGGGTCGTGGTGCGGGTCAACCGCGAGGTGGCGGCGCGCGGCCGGGCCGAGGAGGCCCGGGGTCGCGCCGAGGAGGCCCGGCGGCGGGCCGACGAGGAGCGGTTGCGGATCGCGCAGGAGGTGCACGACGTGGTGGGGCACGGGCTGGCCGCGATCAGCATGCAGGCGGAGATCGCCCTGCACCTGCTGCCGAAACGACCCGAGCAGGCGGAGACCGCGCTGGCCGCGATCAGCCGGACCAGCCGTGAGGCGCTTGACGAACTCCGGGTCACGCTCGGCGCGGTGCGGCAGGGTGCGGAGCGCGAACCGGTGCCCGGTCTGGCCCGGCTGCCGGCCCTACGCGACCGGCTTGCCGGAGCCGGGCTCGCCGTCGAGGTACGCGTGGTCGGTGCCGCACGGGAGCTGCCGGCCGCGCTGGACCTGGCCGCGTACCGGGTGGCGCAGGAGGCGCTGACAAACGTGCTGCGCCATGCGGGGGTGGCGAACGCGGAGGTGACCGTGAACTACCGCGCCGACGAGGTGACGATCGAGGTCACCGACCGGGGGGTGGGTGCCCGGCCCTCCGGGACGGACCCGGCCGACGACGAGCGCGGGCACGGTCTGGCCGGGATGCGGGAGCGGGTCACGGCGCTGGGCGGGTGGTTGACCGCCGGGCCGCAGGCCGGCGGCGGATTCCGGGTGTACGCCCGGCTGCCCGCGGAGCCGACCACGTGATCCGGGTGCTGATCGCCGACGACCAGGACCTGGTCCGGCTCGGTCTGTGCGCGCTCGTGGAGAGCGAGGACGACCTGGCGCTGGCCGGCGAGGCGGCCGACGGGCTGCGGGCGGTCGAGCTGGCCCGTCGGGAGCGACCGGATGTGGTGCTGATGGACATCCGGATGCCCGGCATCGACGGCATCGAGGCGACCCGGCGGATCGTCGCGGACCCCGAACTGACAGGTACGCGGGTGGTGGTTTTGACCACCTTCGAGCTGGACGAGTACGTCTTCGACGCGCTGCGGCACGGCGCGAGCGGGTTCCTCACCAAGGACACCCGACCGACCGAGCTGCTGCGCGCGATCCGGCTGGTCGCCGAGGGGGAGGCGCTGCTGTCGCCGTCGGTGACCCGTCGGGTGGTGCGGGAGTTCGCCACCCGACCGTCCCGGGTGCCCCGGCCGCACCCTCGGCTGGACGCGCTCACCGACCGGGAGCGCCAGGTGGTCGGCCTGGTCGGTGAGGGGCTGAACAACGAGGAGATCGCCGCCCGGCTGGTGGTCAGCCCGGCGACCGCGCGTACCCACGTCAGCCGGGCGATGGGCAAGCTGGGAGCCCGGGACCGGGCCCAGCTCGTCGTGTTCGCGTACCAGTCGGGGTTGGTGTCGGGGTGAGGCCCGGGCCGGGCGACAGCGGCCTTGCGGCGGGGCGGCTACCCTAGCGGTGGCCGGACTCCGCAGTGCCGGCCGCGTTGTGCCCGCCGGAACACTGACAAACGGGATGTTCGCGTGTTTGACACCTTGAGTGACCGCCTGTCCGGGATCTTCACCAAGCTCCGCGGCAAGGGTCGGCTCACCGACGCCGACATCGACGCCACCGCGCGCGAGATCCGCCTCGCGCTGCTGGAGGCGGACGTCGCGCTGCCGGTGGTCAAGGGCTTCATCGCGGCCGTCAAGGAACGGGCCCGCAGCTCCGAGGTCTCCCAGGCGCTGAACCCGGCCCAGCAGATCATCAAGATCGTCAACGAAGAGCTGATCACCGTGCTCGGCGGCGAGGGCCGGCGGCTCCAGTTCGCCAAGCAGCCGCCGACCGTGATCATGCTGGCCGGTCTCCAGGGTTCCGGTAAGACCACCCTGGCCGGCAAGCTGGCCCGCTGGCTCAAGGGCCAGGGGCACCAGCCCCTGCTCGTCGCCGCCGACCTCCAGCGCCCCAACGCCGTCGGGCAGCTCCAGGTGCTCGGTGGCCGGGCCGGCGTCGAGGTGTACGCCCCGGAGCCCGGCAACGGCACCGGTGACCCGGTGCAGGTGGCGCGCGCGTCGATCGAGCACGCCAAGCGGGCGGCCCGCGACATCGTCATCGTCGACACCGCCGGCCGGCTCGGCATCGACGCCGAGATGATGCAGCAGGCCGCCGACATCCGCGACGCCGTCTCGCCGGACGAGGTCATCTTCGTCATTGACGCGATGGTCGGTCAGGACGCCGTCCGCACCGCCGAGGCTTTCCGCGACGGCGTCGGCATCACCGGCGTGGTGCTCTCCAAGCTCGACGGCGACGCCCGTGGTGGCGCCGCGCTGTCGGTGCGCGAGGTGACCGGGCAGCCGATCCTGTTCGCCTCCACCGGTGAGAAGTTGGAGGACTTCGACGTCTTCCACCCCGACCGGATGGCCAGCCGGATCCTCGGCATGGGCGACGTCCTCACTCTGATCGAGCAGGCCGAGCAGGCCTTCGACTCCGATCAGAAGGAGAAGATGACCGCCAAGCTGATGGGCGGCGAGCAGTTCACGCTCGACGACTTCCTCGACCAGCTCATCGCGGTGCGGCGGATGGGCCCGATCGCCAACGTGCTGGCCATGATGCCGGGCATGGGGCAGATGAAGGACCAGCTCGCCGACCTGGACGACAGCCACTTCGACCGGGTCACCGCGATCATCCGGTCGATGACCCCGGGCGAGCGCACCAACCCGAAGATCATCAACGGTTCCCGCCGGGCGCGCATCGCCAACGGCTCCGGAGTCACGGTGATGGACGTCAACCAGCTGCTCAACCGCTTCGCCGACGCGCAGAAGATGATGAAGCAGATGGGCGGCATGATGGGCCTGCCCGGCGGCGGTCGGCGCAAGGCGACCAAGAGCCCGAAGAACAAGCGCAAGGGCACCAAGGGCGGCGGTCGGCCGCGTACGGGCGCCGGTGCCGGGATGCCCGCGGGCTTCCCGGGCGGCATGCCGCAGCTCCCGCCGGGGATGGACCCGAACGACCTCGCTGGCGGCCAGGGCCTACCGCCCGGCTTCAAGCTTCCGAAGATCGACTTCAACAAGCTCGGCAAGGGCGGCGACAAGGGCCCGCGCTGACGCGTGTCGGTGACGGCGGGCGACGTCATCCTTGCCTAGGGTGATGTCGCCCCCTGGAAGGAGATGTCATGACCGCGGCCCCGATCCTGCCCGAACGGCACGAGTGGACGGTCGACGACCTCGGCGATCTGCCGAAGGACCTTCCGTACGAACTGATCAACGGAAGGTTGATCGTGCCGTCCCCCACTGCCGTGCACCAGGACCTCTGCGTCCGACTGCTACTTGCCGTCGAAGTCAACTGCCCGCCGGAGTACCTGGTCAGCATCGACCTGTCCATGCGGGTCGACCGGCGCAACGAGCCGCGCCCCGACGTGGTGGTCATCCGCCGCAAGCACGCCGGCCGGTCACCCGTCCCGGTCGAGGACGCCCTGCTCGCCGTGGAGGTCGTCTCGCCGACCTCCAGTTTCCGCGACATGTACGACAAGGCGAAGGTCTACGCGCACGCCGGCGTTCGGTCCTACTGGGTGGTTGACCCGCTCCAGGAACGCGTCACGCTCACCGAGTACACCCTCGGCGCCAACCGCGAGTACGAGCAGGTCGCCCACACCGAGGACCTGTTCGTCACCGAGCGGCCGTGGAAGGTCTCCGTAGATCTGCCCGCCCTGACCTCCCGGAAGAACGACCTGCTCGCCCCCGACGAGGAGTGATCGGGTAGGACTGTGCGCATGGCTCTTCACGTGCGCGGTGTGCTGCTCCCCGACGACGAGGTCCGTGATCTCTGGCTGGTCGGCGACCGGGTGACCTTCACCCCGGTGCCCGGTGCGGAGACCGTCGTGGACGGCGGATTCGTCCTGCCGGGGCTTGTCGACGCGCACTGCCACATCGGCATCGCCCGCGGTGGCGCCCCGATCACCTCGCTCGACCAGGCCCGCGAGTTGGCCCACGTCGACCGGGACGCCGGTGTGCTGGCGATCCGCGACGCCGGCTCGCCGTACCCGTACCCCGAGCTCGACGACGAGCCGGACCTGCCGCGACTGGCCCGCGCCGGCCGACACGTCGCGCCGCCGAAGCGCTACCTGCGCGACATCGGCGTCGAGGTCGCCGCGACCGAGGTCGCCGCGACGGTCGCCGCCCAGGCGAAGGCCGGCAACGGCTGGGTCAAGCTGGTCGGCGACTGGATCGACCGGGGCGTGGGCGACCTCGCGCCGGCCTGGGACGCGGACACCCTCACCGCGGCCGTGCGGGCCGCGCACGACGCCGGGGTACGCGCCGCCGTGCACACCTTCTCCGAGTCGGCCGTCGAGATCATGGTGCGGGCCGGGGTGGACTCGGTGGAGCACGGCACCGGGCTCAGCCTCGACCTGATCGACGAGATGGCCCGCCAGGGCACCGCGCTGGTCCCCACGATGATCAACATCGCCACCTTCGGGGGCATCGCGGAGCAGGCGCGGGCCAAGTTCCCCGGGTACGCCGAGCACATGCTCGCGCTGCGCGACGGCTTCCCCGAGGTGGTGCGCGCCGCGCACGAGGCAGGTGTGCCGATCTACGTGGGCACCGACGCCGGCGGCGGCATCGACCACGGCCTGGCCGCCGAGGAGATGCTGCTGCTGCACGAGCAGGCAGGCATGGCGCCGACCGACGTGCTCGCCGCCGCGTCCTGGGGTGCCCGGGAATGGCTCGGCTTCCCCGGCCTGGTCGAGGGCGGCCTCGCCGACCTGACCGTCTACCCCGAGGACCCCCGCCGCGACCTGCGCGTCGTCCGCGCCCCGTCCCGCACGATCCTGCGCGGCCGAGTGCTGCGCTGACCTCGCGCTTCACCGCGCGGGTGGGGTCAGGGGGCCGGGCGGGTGGCGGCGCTGAAGAGGTGTACGGCAAGGTCGGCGAGGGCCGCGGCCGTTTGGTCGATCGGGGAGCGGGGGAGCACGATGTGGCTCACCACCAGCCGGACGATCGTGTCGGCGGCGAAGGCCAACGCGGCCTGGTCCGCCCCCGGAAGGTGGTCGCCGGCCCACTCGATCAGCGCCCCGGACGCCTCGGTCAGCACCACCTCGGCGCGGGTGGTGAGGTACGGAAGCAACTCGTCCGAGCCACCCCGGGCGCTCGTCAGGATGGCCTTGACCAGCGGGTTGTCCGCCGCGGTGGCGAGGGTGTGTTCGATCGCGGCGTACGCGCCGGCCCGGACGTCGGAGCCGTGTGCGCGCAGCGCGGCACGGACGTTGCCGACGAAGCGGTCCACCTCGCGCCGGGCGAGCGCCTCGGCCAGGCCGGCCTTGGTGCCGAACTCGTTGTAGACGGTCTGCCGGCTCACTCCGGCCGCGGCGGCCACCCCGCCCATCCGTACCGCGTCCCAGCCGGCGGCGATGGTCCGCGCGCGGGCCGCGTCCACGATCGTGTCCCGTAGCCGCTGGCGTGGCGAGTCGGTCGTTGCAGTCATCGTGGTCGAATTCTACGGGCGCGGCGCGGGCCCACCCAGGGCGTGCCCCGCCCCGAGGACGCGTGGGCCGTCCGGCGTGGTGCGGGTCGGGGGCGACCCGCTCAGCGTGGGCGTCACAGTCGTGGGAGGGGTGCGGCGCCTCCCGGGCGCGGTGGGCTCCCGCGTGGCGCATAGGATGTGCGGTCATGGCACGCGTGCTCACTCCCCGTGCGGAGGATTTCCCCCGCTGGTACCAGGACCTGATCGCCAAGGCGAAGCTGGCCGACAACGGCCCGGTCCGCGGCACCATGGTCATCCGCCCGGCCGGCTACGCCATCTGGGAACGGATGCAGGCCGAGATGGACGCCCGGATCAAGGCGGCGGGCGCGGAGAACGCGTACTTCCCGCTCTTCATCCCGGAGAGCTACCTCAAGCGGGAGGCCCAGCACGTCGAGGGCTTCTCGCCGGAGCTGGCCGTCGTCACGCACGGTGGTGGCAAGCCCCTCGCCGAGCCGATCGTGGTCCGTCCCACCAGCGAGACGGTGATCGGCGAGTTCATGGCCAAGTGGATCGACTCGTACCGGGACCTGCCGCTGCTGCTCAACCAGTGGGCGAACGTGGTTCGGTGGGAGCTGCGTCCGCGGATCTTCCTGCGGACCAGTGAGTTCCTCTGGCAGGAGGGGCACACCGCGCACGCCACCCGTGAGGACGCCCGGGCGTACGCGCGGCGGATCCTGCACGAGGCGTACGAGGACCTGATGGTCAACGTGATCGGCATTCCGGTGGTGGTGGGCCTGAAGACGGCGCGTGAGCGGTTCGCCGGCGCGACGGCCACGTACACCTGCGAAGGCATGATGGGTGACGGCAAGGCGCTCCAGTTGGGCACCAGCCACGAGCTGGGGCAGAACTTCGCCAAGGCGTTCGACATCAGCTACTCCTCGAAGGAGGGCGGCCGGGAGCACGCCTGGACCACCTCCTGGGGCACGTCGACCCGGATGCTCGGCGGCCTGATCATGGCGCACGGCGACGACAACGGTCTGCGCGTGCCGCCGAGGTTGGCGCCGATCCAGGCGTACGTCATGGTGGTCAAGGACGGCGACGGCGTGGGCGAGGCGGCGGCCAAGCTGCGCGACGGCCTGCGCGACGCCGGTGTCCGGGTCGCGCTCGACGACCGGACCGACACCCCGTTCGGCCGCCGGGCCGTCGACGCCGAGCTGCGTGGTTATCCGGTACGCGTGGAGGTCGGCCCCCGTGACCTGGCCGCCGGTAACGCGGTGGTGGTGCGTCGTACCGACGGCTCGAAGTCTCCGACGCCGGTGGCCGACGTGGTCGCCGCGGTGCTGGCCGCGCTGGAGACCGATCAGCAGGTGCTGCACGACCAGGCGTTGGCCAACCGGGAGTCGCGCACGGTGGAGGTGGCCACCCTGGCCGAGGCGATCGAGGCCGCCGCGACCGGCTGGGCCCGGGTGCCGTGGTCGGCGGTCGGCGTGGCCGGCGAGGCCGAGGCGAACGGTCAGGGCGTCACGGTGCGCTGCCTGCTGCGCGCCGACGGTTCGGTGCCGGACTCGGAGGACGAGCCCGACCTGGTCGCCATCCTCGCCCGCGCCTACTGAGCGTAGGAGGCAGTGCGCTTCGCGCCGGGTCGGTTGATCCTGCACCGCAACGTGCGGCACGGTCGGATCGGTTGGGTCCGACCGGGCCGGGTGGTCAGTGACGACGAGCGGGGTCTGCTGGTGTGGATCGCCCGGGACTCGCCGGTGGCCCACGAGGTGACCGAGGCGGGGCTGGGGATGCGGGCGATGCCGTTCGCCACGTGGATCTCGTCGTCGTACCGGTTGGCGCACGGCCGCTGGAACGGCCCGCCGCTGCTGAAGTTCCTGCCCACCGGGGCGGCGCACTCCGTCTGGTGGTTCCGCGACGCGCAGGGTCGCTTCGCCCACTGGTACGTGAACCTGGAGGAGCCGGGCGTCCGCTGGGACGACGGCCCGGTGGCCGGTGTCGACGTGGTGGACCAGGACCTCGACGTGGTGGTGCGCCCCGACCTCAGCTGGGAGTGGAAGGACGAGGACGAGTTCGTCGAGCGGCTCGCCTTCGGCGACGACTACTGGGTGACCGACGAGAAGGCGGTCCGCGCCGAGGGGGAGCGGGTGATCGCGCTCGCCGAGGCCGGTGAGTTCCCGTTCGACGGCACCTGGTGCGACTTCACCCCTCCAGCGGATTGGGACGTACCGGACGAACTGCCGCCAGGGTGGGACCGCCCGCCGGTGCGCTGAGAGGTGTTCCGGGTCACCGCTGGCGCGGTGTCCGGGTCCGATGCGCGTGATCGGCGCTCCATCTGGCAGAATAGGTCGCTGGTATCCGGCGCGCGTCCGGCGCCCTCTAACCCGGGCACGTCGCCAGTCCACCGAGTAGTCTCCGGCCCAACCCCACGGGTCCGGTCGGCGCTCACCCATGCACACCGCCCGCACGGGCCGGTGAGATCGCAACAGGAGCGAAACAACTGTGGCCGTAAAGATCCGGCTCCTGCGGATGGGCAAGATCCGCAACCCGCAGTACCGCATCGTCATCGCCGACTCGCGCACCAAGCGTGACGGTCGGGCGATCGAGTTCGTCGGGGTTTACCAGCCCAAGGAAGACCCCTCGATCATCGAGGTCAAGTCGGAGCGGGTCCAGTACTGGCTGTCCGTCGGCGCTCAGCCGAGCGAGGCGGTGCAGCGGCTGCTGGAGCTGACCGGTGACTGGCAGAAGTACAAGGGCCTGCCGGCCCCGCCGCCGCTGCTGGTCGCCCCCGAGCGGGCCGACCGCAAGGCCGCGTACGAGGCTGAGGCGAAGGCCGCCGCCGGGCTCGCCCCGGAGACCCCGGCCAAGCCGGCCAAGAAGGCCGCCAAGGCTGCCGAGGCTCCGAAGACCGAGGCTGCGGCCGAGGCGCCGAAGACCGAGGCTGCTGCCGAGGCTCCCGCCGCCACTGCCGACGCCGGTGAGCAGGCCTGACATGCCTCTGCGTCCGGCGTTGGAGCACCTGGTCAAGGGCATCGTCGACCACCCGGACGACGTCCGGGTGCGGATGGTCGATTCCCGTCGGGGCAAGCGGCTCGAAGTCCGCGTGCACCCCGAGGACCTCGGCACTGTGATCGGGCGGTCCGGTCGGACCGCCAAGGCGCTGCGCCAGGTGATCGGCTCCATCGGCGGGCGCGGGGTACGCGTCGACATCGTCGACTCGTACTGATGCAGCTCGTCATCGGAAGGATCGGCAAGCCGCACGGCGTCCGCGGTGAGGTCACCGTGGAAGTGCGGACCGACGAGCCCGAGGCACGGTTCGCCCCCGGTGCAGTGCTGCGCACTGAGCCGGGGGCGACACCCCCTCCAACCACCGACGAGCCCGGGGTGCCGTTCCGGGTTCCGGCGGAGCTGACCATCGAGGAAGCCCGCTTCCACCAGGGTCGGGTGCTTGTCGCGTTCGAGGGCATCCTGGACCGCAACACCGCCGAGGCGCTGCGCGGGACGCTGCTCGTGGTGGACAGCGCCGACGTGGCCCCACCGGACGACCCGGAGGAGTTCCACGACCACCAGTTGGTCGGTCTTGCCGTGGTGACCCCGGCCGGCGAACGGCTGGGTGAGGTCGCCCGGATCGACCACGCGCCCTCCTCGGACCTGCTGGTGCTGCGACGCCCCGAGGGGCGCACCGCGTTGATCCCGTTCGTCCGGGCGATCGTTCCGGAGGTCGACCTGGCCGGTGGACGTGTGATCGTCGACCCGCCGGCCGGACTGCTCGACCTTTAGGACCACCCCCCATGCGCGTCGACGTCGTGTCGATCTTTCCGGAGTACTTCGCCCCGCTCGATCTGTCGCTGATCGGGCGGGCGAGGGCCAACGGCGTACTCCAGCTTGCCGTGCACGACCTGCGGACCTGGACCCACGACGTGCACCGCACTGTCGACGACACCCCCTACGGGGGCGGGCCGGGGATGGTCATGCGCCCGGAGCCGTGGGGGGAGGCGCTCGACGCGCTCGCGCCGGCCGACGCACCGCCGCCCCGGCTGCTGGTGCCGTCGCCGGCCGGTGCCCCGTTCACCCAGGCCATGGCGTACGAGCTGGCGGCCGAGTCGCACCTGCTCTTCGCCTGCGGCCGGTACGAGGGCATCGATCAGCGGGTGCTGGCGCACGCCGCCACCCGGATGCCGGTCACCGAGGTCTCGCTCGGCGACTACGTGCTCTTCGGCGGCGAGGTCGCGGTCCTGGTGATGCTGGAGGCGGTCACCCGGCTGCTGCCGGGAGTGCTGGGCAACGCGGGCTCGCTGGACGAGGAGTCGCACGCGCACGGGCTGCTGGAGGCGCCGATCTACACCAAGCCGCCGAGCTGGCGCGGGCACGACGTGCCGGAGGTGCTCCGCTCCGGTGACCACGGCAAGATCGCCCGCTGGCGGCGCGAGGAGGGCCTGCTGCGGACCGCGGCCCGCCGCCCGGATCTGCTCGCCGCGCTGCCGGCGGATCGGCTCGACAAACGGGACATCGCGGCCCTGGACCGGGCCGGATTTCAGCCACCACCGGGGGATGTGGCAAAGTAGGGGGGTTGCCGCATCCGTCCGCGCCCGTGGGCGGCTGCGAGGATCACCGACCGGGGTCGGCCCGCCGACCACCACCCGGGGATCAGAATCACCCACCCGCGCACCGAGTGACGGTGCGCCGTGAGCCTTACGAGGACGCAGCGATGAACATCCTGGACGCCCTTGACGCCCAGTCGAAGCGGACCGACCTTCCCGACTTCCGGGCCGGTGACACCGTCAAGGTGCACGCCCGCGTCGTCGAGGGCAACCGGTCCCGTGTCCAGATCTTCCAGGGCGTCGTGATCCGTCGCCAGGGTGACGGTCTGCGCGAGACCTTCTCGGTCCGCAAGGTCAGCTTCGGTGTCGGCGTTGAGCGGACCTACCCGATCAACGGCCCGGGCATCGACCGGATCGAGGTCGTGACCCGCGGTGACGTGCGTCGCGCCAAGCTGTACTACCTGCGCGAGCTGCGCGGCAAGAAGGCCAAGATCAAGGAGAAGCGGGAGAAGCAGCCCAGCTGACTTCCCGCTCGCCACGCCGCCTGAGCTGCACGTATGCCGTAACGACCAGACCGCACTACCCTGGTCGTTACGGGCGCAGCCGGCGGCGGGCCCGCCCCTCTGGGCGGGTAGCTGTCCACTGCCGCCCGTGGAGCCTCGACGAGGCTCCCGGGCGGTGGTGTTTCTGCGGACCGGGGAGTGGCGTGGTGCAGACGCTTGACGAGGACGGCACCGTCGATCCGTGGCGCCGGCGCGCCCGCCGTACCCGCCGGCAGATGCCGCTCTGGCAGGAGCTTCCGCTGCTGCTGGTGGTGGCGTTCTGCCTCGCGGTGCTGATCCGCACCTTCCTGCTCCAGGCGTTCTTCATCCCGTCCGGCTCGATGGAGGACACGCTCCTCATCGGCGACCGGGTGCTTGTCAACAAGGTCGTCTACGACGTCCGTGACCCGGTCCGTGGCGAGGTGGTGGTCTTCCGGGGCACCGACCGCTGGGCGCCGCAGGTCGACGAGGAGCCGGAGCCGGGCTTCGCCGGCAAGTTGACCCGGACCGTCGGCGACCTGGTCGGTGTGAGCCGTCCCGGGGAGAAGGACTTCATCAAGCGGGTGATCGGTCTGCCCGGCGACCGGGTCAAGTGCTGCGACAGTCAGGGGCGGGTGACCGTCAACGGCACGCCCCTCGACGAGCCGTACGTCCTGCGGGACTCACCGCTGGACCTGCCGCCCAACCCGTCGGAGTGCCGCTCCCGGCGCTTCGACGAGGTCGTCGTACCGCCCGGTCAGATCTTCGTGATGGGCGACCACCGTGAGGTCTCCCAGGACGCGCGCTGCCAGGGCCCGGTGCCGATCGACAACGTGGTCGGCCGGGCGTTCATGGTGGTCTGGCCCTCGTCCCGGTGGAACCCGCTGTCGGTGCCGGCGACGTTCGACGACGTGTCCGGGCCGGGCGCGGCATCCTCGGGCGCGCCCCCGGCGCGACCGACCCCGCAGGGCGGTGTGCTGCTGATTCTCCCGTTGGCGGCCGCACTACGTGCTTCCCGCGCGTTCCGGTCGGTGACGTCCAGTTCGGCAACGTAGGCTCCTTGGCGTGATTGACGAGCAGACCGACAAGCCGCGCAGCTCCTTCTGGAAGGAGCTGCCGATCCTGCTGGGTGTGGCGATCCTGGTCGCGGTGCTGGTCCGCGCCTTCGTGCTGCAGACCTTCTTCATCCCCTCCCCGTCCATGGAGAACACTCTCAAGATCGATGACCGGGTGCTGGTCAACAAACTGGTCTACGACTTCCGGTCGCCGCACCGCGGCGAGGTGATCGTCTTCAAGGCTCCGATCGAGTGGAGCGGCAACCCCGACGGCGAGGACTTCATCAAGCGGGTGATCGGCATTCCCGGTGACCACGTGGTCTGCTGCGACCCGCAGGAACGGCTGATGATCAACGGCAAGTCGTTGGACGAGCCGTACATCTTCTCGCTGGACGGCGTCCGCGACAAGCCGGCCGACCAGGAGTTCGACATCACCGTGCCGAAGGGGCGGCTGTGGGTCATGGGTGACCACCGCTCGGCTTCCGGTGACTCCCTGGAGCACTGGCAGCAGTCCGGGCAGAACATCACCGAGGCCACGATCCCCGAGGACGACGTGGTCGGGCGGGCGTTCACCGTCTTCTGGCCGGTCAGCCGGGCCACCTGGCTGACGGTGCCCGATCAGTTCGACGGTATTCCCAAGCCGTAGACCGGCGGGGCGTGGGCGATCCGCCGTCGGTCTGGCAGGCTGGGGCGGTGACCGTCTACACCCCTCGACGCGCGGCCCGCGTGCTGCTCGTCGACGCGGCCGGCAAGGTCCTGCTGTTCGAGGGCTTCGACCCGGCTCGACCAGGGCACCGCTACTGGTTCACCCCGGGCGGTGGGCTCGACCCGGGGGAGACGCCGGCGGTGGGCGCGGCCCGAGAGCTGGCCGAGGAGACCGGGTTGCGGCTCGACCCGGCCGAGTTGGGCGAGCCGGTCTGGTCCGACACGACCGAGTTCTCGTTCGACGGCATGTGGTATCGCCAGGTGCAGGATTTCTTCCTCCTCCGGGTGCCGTCCTGGCAGGTGGACACGGCCGGCTTCAACGACGTCGAGCAGCGCAGCATCGCCGGCCACCGCTGGTGGCTTCCCGACGACCTGGCGGCCAGCGGTGACCGCTTCTACCCCGCCGAGCTGCCCGCCCTGCTGACCCGGTTGGGGCAGTCGACCGTCACCGCCCGCAGGGAGGCGTCGTGCTGACCCCACCGCGCACCGTCGTGCGCCGCGAGGCCGGCCTGTACGCCCTGGAGCGGGCGCTGCAACGGCGCGGCTTCCGGCACGTCGCCGGTGCCGACGAGGCGGGCCGGGGCGCCTGTGCCGGTCCGCTCGTCGCCGCCGCCGCTGTGCTGCCCGAAGGCCGGCGCGGCGAGATCGAGGGGCTGGCCGACTCGAAGCTGCTCACCCCGGCCAGCCGGGAACGGGTGTACGCCGAGGTGGTGGACCGCGCGCTCGCGTACGCCGTGGTGGTCATCCCCGCCGAGGAGGTCGACGCCCGGGGGCTGCACGTGTGCAACCTGGCCGCGATGCGCCGGGCGCTCGCCTCACTCACCACCCGACCGGAGTACGTGCTGACCGACGGCTTCGGCGTGGACGGCCTGGGCGTGCCGGGGCTGGCGGTGTGGAAGGGTGACCGGGTGGCGGCGTGCGTGGCGGCGGCCAGCGTCCTCGCCAAGGTCACCAGGGACCGGATGATGGTGGAGCTGGACGGGGTGTTCCCGGCGTACGGCTTCGCCGAGCACAAGGGTTACATCACCCCGGAACACTCGGCGGCGCTGCGCGAGCACGGGCCGTGCCGGGAGCACCGGTTCTCGTACGTCAATGTCGCAGCGGTCTCCGGCCGCGACGGACGGCCGCCGCGCGCCCGACGGCCCGGCGGCCACGCGCTGGAAGAGCCGATGGAGCGCTCCGGGGCGTCAGGGGGTACCGTCGGCGTGGCGTTGGGCGAGCAGCCTCGGCCTCCGACGTCGGTGGGGGAAGATGTGGCCATGGAAGGCGGAGTGCGATGAGCGCGGAAGATCTCGAGAAGTACGAGACCGAGATGGAGCTGCAGCTCTACCGGGAGTACCGCGACATTGTCCGCCAATTCTCGTACGTGGTGGAGACGGAGCGTCGGTTCTACCTGGCCAACCAGGTTGACCTGCACGTGCGCAACTCCGACGGCGAGGTCTACTTCGAGGTCGAGATGCACGACGCCTGGGTGTGGGACATGTACCGTCCTGCCCGTTTCGTCAAGAACGTCCGAGTGATGACGTTCAAGGACGTCAACGTCGAGGAGCTGGAGAAGCCCGACATCTCCTTGCCCGCCGACTCCGGCTTCGGCGGCTGACCGCAGCCACAGCGCTCGGCCACGCCGCGGGCCCCCACCCGTGGCGCAGCACCTGCCGGTCACTCGGCCGGCACCACGACCTCGACCCGCTGCACCAGATTGTTGGCGAAGCCGCCACGGTTCCACGGCTGCTCGACCGGCTGGGTCCGTCCGGACGCGTCGGTCGCCCGCGCACCCAGCACGTACCGGCCCGGGGTGGCGGTCCACTCGTACCGCCAGCGCCGCCAGGCGAAGTCACCGCCGTCCGCCGGGCCCAGCTCGGCCGGCGACCAGCTCTGCCCACCGTCGGTGGTGACCTCCACGGCGACCACCGGTGCGTGCCCCGACCAGGCCCGACCGTCCAGTGTGCACGCGCCGGCCCGCACGACCCGGCGACGGGACATGAAGTCGGGAAAGCCGGGCGGTCGGACCAGCGCACGCGGCTCGATCCGGGTCACCGGGACACCCGGGTCGTCGGCGTCGGTGCGCACCCGGTAGGCGACCGCGTTCTGGTAACCCTCGAACGGCTCGGTCCGGACCTCGACGGAGTGCAGCCACTTCACGTGCGCCATGCCGTACCAGCCCGGCACGATCAGCCGCAGCGGCGCCCCGTGCTGCGGCAGCAGGGGAGCGCCGTTCATCTCGTACGCCAGCAGCACCTCGTCGCGCAGCGCGTCGGCGACCGGAAGCGCCCGCTGGTAGTCCTGCTCGATCCCGCGCTCGACGCCGTGGTCGGCACCGGTGAAGACCACGTCCACCGCGTCCGGGCCGAGGCCGGCCTCCCGCAGCAGCGGAGCGAGGGGGGTGCCGGTCCACTCGGCGTTGCCGACCGCCTCGACCAGCCACGGCTGGCTGACCGGCCGGGGATGCAGCAGGGCCCGGCCGTTGCCGGCACACTCAAGCGTCACCCGGTGGGTGACCCGCGGCCGTTCGCGCAGCTCGGCGAGCGTGACCGTCAGCGGCCGGTCCACCACGCCGCCGATGGTGAGCGCGTGCGTCGCCGCGTCCAGCTCCGGAATGTCGTAGTGGATCAGCAGATAGTGCAGCCCGGCCGGGGTGACGTCGTAGCGCAGCGCCTCCAACGGGATGCCGTGGTTGCGGGCGGCGAGCTGCAGCTCCTCGGCGCTGATCGCCTCGTCCGGCCCCGCGAGCCGGGACGGGCCGCTCACGTCGGCCACCGTCGGCGTCCGGTCATCGACAGTGGTCATGGCTGGGCCTCCCCGGTCCACACGGCGGCACCCGCCGCACGCGGCCCAGCCTAGGCCCTCCGTCAGCGCTGGAAAACGGCCCCGCCGTGCCGGCCGGCGCCGCGACGTCCGAGCGGCTCACCAGCGAGGAGACGCGCTCGTCCAGGCATAGCAGATCACCGAAGCCGCTGGGTGGTCGTCCACAGGGCCCCCGGTTGTCCACAGCTCCGTCGACCGGGCTGGCGAACGGCACGTCTCCGGCCGGAGGCTGCCGTCATGCGACAGCCATCCGCCGCCCGTGTCGGCTCGACCCGCCGTGCCCTGCCGCTCCGCGCCGCGCTTCCCCTCGCGCTGATCGTCCAGCTCTGCGGGCTGGCCGTGCTGGTCGCGGCGGTGCCTCGCCGCCCACCGGCGTCGACAGTGCCGGTCGCGGCCCTGGCGTCCGACCCGACGCCCGCCGGGCGGTTCCGCTGGCCGGTCGACGGGCCGCCTCGTCCGGTGCGCCGGTTCGACCCGCCGCCCCGGCCGTGGCTGCCCGGCCACCGGGGTGTCGACCTGGCCGCCCCGGCCGGCGCGGTGGTCCGCAGCGCCGGGCCGGGCACCGTGCTCTTCGCCGGCCTGGTGGCCGGCCGGCCGGTGATCACCGTGGGGCACGCCGACGGGCTGCGGACCACCCACGAGCCGGTTCAACCGGCGGTACGCCCCGGTCAGCCGGTCGCCGCCGGCACGCCACTGGGTGAGCTGCTACCCGGACATCCGGGTTGCCCGGCCGACGCCTGCCTGCACTGGGGTCTGCGCCGTGGCCCGGACTACCTGGACCCGCTGGCACTGCTCGGCCTCGGCCCGGTGCGACTGCTCCCGGTCGGGGCAGCGGACGCCCGTGAGGTCAGCGCTGGGCGAGCAGCGCCGGCAGCCGCACGGCCAGCCGCTCGTACTCGTCGGCGGTGTTGTAGACCTGACCGGTGAGCCGCAGCCACCCCCGGCCGTTCCAGCTCATCACCGCCACCTCGGCGGAGAGGCGCTCACCGATCCGCGTCTGCAACGCCCGCGCCGCGTCGATGGTGGCGGCCAGGCCGGCCGGCAACGGAATGAGGCGCAGAGACACCCCCGGCCCGCCGGGGTCGGGCAGGTGGGCGGGAGGCACCCCGAGCGCGTCCCCCACCACCCGCTGGCCGTACGCGGCGAGCGCGGCGTTGTGCGCCCGCACCCGGTCGACGCCGAGGCTGCGCAACGTGAACAGCCCCGCCGGGGCGGCCAACCAGGACGTGTAGTCCAGAGTCGCCTGCCACTCGATCCGGGCCGGGAAACCCGACTCCTGCTCCCAGGAGACCACAAGCGGCTCGATCCGGTCCCGCCAGCGCGGTGCCACCGCCAGCAGGGCGGTCCCGCGTGGGGCGTACGCCCACTTGTGCAGGTTGCCTACCCAGAAGTCGGCACCGATGCCGCTGACCGGGGTGGCGAGCATTCCGGGGGCGTGTGCGGCGTCCACCAGGACCGGTACGCCGTGTTCGCGGGCCGCCCCCACGATGGCGGCGACCGGGAAGAGCTTCGCGGTGGCCGAGGTGAGCTGGTCGACGACGAGCAGCCGGGTCCGTCCGGGGCGCAGGCCGGCGCGGATGATCTGCACGATCTGCTCGTCGGTGGCGGCCAACGGGATCGGCAGGACCCGGCCGACCGCACCGGTGCGGCGACACTCACGTTGGATGGCGAGGCTCACCGCCCCGTACCCGTGGTCGGTGCTGAGCACCTCGTCGCCGGGTTGCAGGCCCAGCGACTGCAGGACCACTGCGACACCTGTGGTGGTGTTGCCCACCAGGGCACTGCCGTCCGGGTCGGCGCCGAGGAACCCGGCGAGGTGCCGGCGGGTGTGCGCGATCCGGTCGACCAACCCCTGGGTGAAGAAGCGCAGGGGGTTGGCCTCCATCTCGTCGCGCAGCCGCTGCTGCGCTCGCTGCACGGCGATCGGGACCGCGCCGAACGAGCCGTGGTTGAGATGGCTGACCGCCGGGTCGAGCGAGAAGAGCAGGCGGGCGCCCGGGATCGGCTCAGGGGGCTGCGGGACGCTCACTTGATGATCGTAACCGTCGGGGTCGTTCGCCTCCGGCGGTCGATCAGGCGCGCGGGTGGGCCTGGCGGTACGCGGCGCGCAGGCGCTCCACCGAGACGTGCGTGTAGATCTGCGTGCTGGCCAGCGACGAGTGGCCCAGCAACTCCTGCACGGCGCGCAGGTCCGCGCCACCCTCCAGCAGGTGGGTGGCCGCGGAGTGCCGCAGACCGTGTGGGCTGGTCCGGGGCAGCCCGGCGGCCTCGGCGTAGCCGCCGACGATCTGCCGGGCGGTCGTCGGGTTGAGCCGCCCGCCCCGGGCGCCGAGCAGCAGCGCGTCGCCGGAGCGGCTGCCCACAAGTGCCGGGCGCCCCCGGCGCAGCCAGTCGTCAAGGGCCCGTTGGGCGGGCACCCCGTACGGCACCGAGCGCTCCCGCCCGCCCTTGCCGAACACCCGGATCACCCGCCTCCCGTGGTCGACGTCGCCGACGTCCAACCCGCAGGCCTCGCTGACCCGTACCCCGGTCGCGTAGAGCAACTCCAGGAGCACCCGGTCACGCAGCGGCACCGCCTCCGTCGCGGTGTCCTCCGCCGCGGTGTCCTCTGTCGCACCCGATGGTGGCGTGGTCGCGAGCGGGGCCTGCTCGGCCGGTGCCTCGCCCGGTCGTGGTGCGGCCGATGGCGCGGCCGTGCGCGGGGCCTGCTCGGCCGGTGCCTCGCCCGGTCGTGGTGCGGCCGTGCGCGGGGTCTGTCGGGCCGGTGCCTCGACCAGAGCGGCGGCCTGGTCGGCGCGCAGGACGGCGGGCAGCTCCCGGTGCGCCCGAGGGCTGGCCAGCGCGGCCCCCACGTCGGCGGGGAGCAGCCCGGCCCGGTGCGCCCAGGCGCTGAACGCCCGCGCCGACGCGGCCCGCCGGGCCAACGACGTGCGGGCCGCACCGGTGGTGCGCTGCCGCGCCAACCAGCTCCGCAACACCGACAGGTCCAGGTCGGCGAGGTCGACGCAGCCCATCCGTACGGCGTGGTCGAGCAGCGAGACGAGATCGGTGACGTACGCGCGGACGGTGTGCGCCGACCGGTTACGCACCCGGGACAGGTGCTCGGCGAAGTCGTCGACCGCCTCGCGCAACGCTGGCGGCAGCGCCTGGTGCAGGGCCCGGGTGCCCCGGTCGGGCCGGCTCATCGCCGCCGCACCAGCCTGCTGGTCGGCTCATCGGCCCTGACACCCGTACTGACAACCGGCACGGCACCAGCCTACGGCCGTTGGTCTCCCGTCAGCGGCTGCGCGGTACCGGTGTTCGTCGACCCTGGCTGTCGGGCACCTTTCGGTTTGGCGGGCGGGGTGAGGGCGTAGCCGTCGTCTCGACGGACCACCATGGACAGCTCCTCCAGCAGGGACAGTTTGCGCAGCGCGGTCCGTACGTCGACACCCGCGCGGGCGGCGAGCCGGTCCACGCCCATCGCCCGTCGGCGGGGCAACACCTCCAGCAGTGACCGCGCTTCGTCGTCCAGCGCGTCGGCGAGACGCTGCGGGCCGCGCGCCAGCGGGGCCAGGTCCGCGCCGATCCGTCCCACCTCCTCGAGCACGTGCGCCACCCCGGTGACCAGCCGAGCCTTGGGAAACTCGCGGAGCAGCTCGTGCGCGCCGACGGACATCGCCGAGGTCACCGGCCCAGGCACCACCATGGCCACCCGATTGGTGTAGATGGCCCGCCGGGCGGTCTGCGTCGCACCACTGCGCGCCGACGCCTCGACCACAACGGTGCCCAGGGTGCCTCCGGCGATCACCCGGTTGCGGATCAGAAACCGGGGCCGCAACGGGTCGGCGCCCGGCGGCCACTCGCTGACCAGCAGCCCGGTGTCAGCGATCCGGTCGAAGAGCGCGGCGTTGCCCATCGGATACGGCCGGTCCAACCCACAGGCGAGCACCGCGACGGTCAGGCCGCCCGCGTTCAGGGCACCCCGGTGAGCGGCGGCGTCGATGCCGAACGCGCCACCGGAGACGACCGTCCAGTCCCGTTCGGCCAGGCCGTATCCCAGCTCGGTCGCGACGTGCTGGCCGTAGCCGGTGGCCGCCCGCGCTCCGACCACCGCCACCGAACGATCCAGCGCCTCACCGAGCGGCCAGCCCCCGCGTACCCAGAAGCAGAGCGGTGGGGCGGTCTCACCGTCCACCCGGCGGGTGACGTCCGGCAGGCGCAGCGTGGACAGGCCCGCCACCCGTGCCGGCCACTCCTCGTCGTCAGGTGTGACCAGGCGGGCACCGAGCCGGTCCGCCCGCTCCAGCGCCTCGGCCGCCACCGCGCGGGCATCGCCGGCCGCCGAGCGGGCGGCCACCGTGGTGTGCAGCCAGCCGTCCGGGCTGCCGCCGTCGAGCAGCAGGTCCAGGGTCGCCACCGGGCCGAGCCGTTCGACAAGTTGGTGCACCACGCGGGTGCCCGGTTCAGCCAGCCAGGTCAGTGCGACCCGGGCAAGCCTGCGTTCGTCATCGGCGCTCACGTCGTCTCTCCCGTCCGTAGTTGAAGCGCCTCCCGGACGTCGTCCAGGTCTGGTCGGTCCCGACCGTCCAGGTCAGCGATGGTCCAGGCCATCCGGATCACCCGGTCGAAGCCGCGCGCCGACAGCGAGCCCGAGTCGAGCCGGCCACGCAGCTCGGCGGTGACCCGGGCGGGCAGCCGCCACGGCGGTCGACGTAGGTGCGGGCCTTCCACCTCGGCGTTCAGCCGCCGGCCGAGGCCGGCCCAGCGGGTGGCCGCCGCCTGCCGGGCGGCCGACACCCGGGCGGCGACCGTCGCCGAGGGCTCGACGCCGCCGTCGGGTGCCATCAACTCCGCCGCCCGCACCGGCATCAACCGCACCTGTACGTCGATCCGGTCGAGCAGTGGCCCGGAGAGCCGGCCCAGATAGCGGCGGCGGGCCAGCGGGGTGCACTCACAGTGCGCGTCGCCTGCCGGTTTTGCACAAGGGCATGGATTGGCGGCCAGGACCAACTGGGTGCGGGCCGGATAGACAGTGCCGCCCCCGCTGCGACTGAGCTGGATGCGGCCGTCTTCCAGCGGTTGGCGCAGCGCCTCCAACGCGCCCTTGCTGAACTCGGGGGCCTCGTCGAGGAAGAGCACGCCGCGATGCGCCAGCGACACCGCGCCGGGTCGGGCCAGCCCGGAGCCGCCACCGACAAGCGACGCCACGGTCGCGGTGTGGTGCGGCGCCTGGAACGGTGGGCGACGCAGCAACCGACCACCCGGCGGCAGCAGCCCGGCGACCGAATGCAGGGCGGTGACCTCCAGCGCCGCGTCGTCGTCCAGCTCGGGCAGGATCGACGGCAGTCGCTCGGCGAGCATCGTCTTGCCGGCGCCCGGGGGCCCGAGCAGCGCCACGTGGTGCCCGCCCGCCGCGGCGACCTCCAACGCGCGCCTACCCATCTGTTGTCCGGCGACGTCGGCGAGATCCGGTCCGTCGACGACAGGTGTCGGGGTGGCCTCCGGCGGCTCGATGAGCGGGGCGCCGTCCCGCACGAACGCGACCAGCCGGTGCAGGGAGTCCACCGCTCGCACCCGTACCCCGGGGATGACCGCCGCCTCGGCGGCGTTGCCGACCGGGACGATCACCCGCCCGACGCCGGCCTGGGCCGCGGCGGCGACCATCGGGAGCACGCCGCGTACCGGCCGGACCGTGCCGTCCAACCCCAACTCGCCGAGGACCACCACCCCCTCCAGGGGGAGCAGCGGCAGCTCACCCGAGCCGCCCAGGAGAGCCGCGGCGATGGCCAGATCGAAGGCCGAGCCGAACTTCGGCAGCGTCGCGGGCAGCAGGTTGAGGGTGATCCGACGGTTGGGCCAGCGCTGGCCGGAGTTGACCACGGCCGCGCGGACGCGGTCGCGGGCCTCGTGCAGGGCGGTGTCCGGCAGGCCGGAGATCACCACAGCCGGCAGGCCGGCGGCCAGGTCGGCCTCCACCTCGACCAGGTGGCCGGTGACCCCGACCAGCCCGACGCAGAGCACCTTCGCGTAGCTCACGGCGCCGTCACCGATCCTTGCGAGTGCGGCATCTCAGAACGCGCCCTTGAGGTGGTCGACCCGCGCCGGACCGGCGTCGGGCAGCCGCACCGACAGCACGTCGAACCGCACCTCGTCGGCGGTCGTGCCGGTCTCGGTCAGCCAGCGCGCGGCGAGCCCTCGCAGCCGGCGGGCCTTGGCCGGCACGACCGCCTCGGCGGGGGTGCCGAAGTCGTCGCCCCGGCGGGTCTTCACCTCGCAGAAGGCGAGCACCGGCCCGTCCCACGCGATGATGTCGATCTCCCCGGCCGGGCAGCGCCAGTTTCGGGCGATCGGGCGCAGACCGGCCTCGGTCAGGTGCCGGGCGGCGCACCGCTCGCCGTACGCGCCGACCGCCTGGTTCCGCTTCGTCATGCCCGGAACCGTGCCCGCCCGGGTACCGGCGCGGCTAGCCCGGCGGTGGCCCGGCTGTGGACAACGGGCGCCCTGTGGACAACCGGACGATCATGCCCGCGCTGTGCTACCGCGCCCCGACCGGCGGCCGGCGCAACCCGGGCGGGGTGAAATGGCGCGGGCGCAGCCGGTCGCATACGGTGCCTGACGTGGACGGACGACGGAGCTTTCCGGAAGATCAGGAGTCACGCTGGTACCCCGACGAGCGGGGTCCCGGTTACGGCGAGTCGGAGTGGCGCGGCACCGGCGAACCGCGCTACCGGGACAGTGAGGTCCCCGAGCAGCGTGGCACCGACGAGGGCCGCTCCGTCGAGGACACCGGTGTCGGCCGACGCCGGGAACCAGACTCCGGCCGCTTCGGCGCGGTCGACGCGGGTCGCTTCGGCGGTACGCCCGAGTCGGACCCCGCTCGGCTGAGTGCGGTGGATCCGGGCCGTTTCGGCGGTACGCCCGAACCGGAATCGGGTCGCTTCAGCGCCGTGGGTGCCCCGCAGCCGGTTCGATTCGGTACGCCCGAGCCCGATTCCGGGCGGTTTGGTGCGGTCGACCCGGTGGGGGACGGACGGTTTGGTGCGCCTGAGCCCGACTCCGGGCGGTTTGGCGCGGTCGACCCGCTGGGGGACGGACGTCCGGAGACCGACGGATACCGGGCGACCCGCTCGCGGAGGGCGGATCGGGACCCGTCGGAGATCTCCGGTGAGTTGCCAGGTCGGCGGGCCGCCCGGGAGTCGGCCGCTACCGGGTCCCCGCTGAGCGGTCCCGCGCCGGAGGCCGCCCGTGACACTCCGTCGACGGCCGTCACGCCGGGCGGTGTGTTCGCCGATCAGGCCCGTCCCGCCCCGCTCGCCGGCTATCCGATCATCGAGCCGGCCCGGGCCGGCGACACGCCGAACCCCCTGGAGATGCCGACCGGCCCGATGCCGGGGATCGGCCCTCGCCCCGACCTGCCCACCGCGGAGCCGCCGTCGTACGCCCCGGTGGCCGACGGTGTCTACCGGACCCGCCGGCCGGTGCTGGCCGTGCTCTTCGCGCTGCTCGTGCTGATCTTCGAGATCCCCGCGCTGCGGGTGCTGCTGGCGGGCGTGACCGGCGATCCGGTGGACGCCGGGAACGTGGTGGTGGGTATCGCCCTGGTCGCCGGGCTGCCGATCTTCGCGACCGGCCTCTACGGGCTGCGAACCGGAGGTCTGGCGCTCGCCGACGGTGGTCGGGGCTGGTTGCGCCCGCCCACTGCCTACCTGACCGTCGGTCTGGTGCTCTTCCTCGCCGCCGCACTCGCGGCTGGCTGACCCACGGCCGACTCCGTCGCGACCCGGCCCCCCGGCCGCGAACCCGCCCGCCGGGTCATGGTCGCGACCCGGCTCCCCGGCCGCGAACCCGCCCGCCGGGTCATGGTCGACTCGGTTTTCAGGAAATCGCGGTGTCCGGGTCGGCGGGAAGCGACGGTTTTCAGGAACGCGAGTTGATCACCGCGGTCGCCGTGGGGCGCCGCGCCGATCGCCGTGGCCTGGCTCCGCACCCCGGGGCGGCTGGACGGGTGAGGGGCGTACACTTGCCAATTGGCGACCGCCTCGTGCGGTCGACCTCGCGCGCCCTCTTCACGAATCGTCGTGGAGCGACGGCCTCCCTGGTCCCGATCTTGGTCGGGTCCACCATGGGTCGGCGACCAGGCGCCAGGACGCCCGGCCACCGGCCGGGCGTGACAACCAGGGATCTTGAGGAGTACCCCCACCATGGCCGTCGTGACCATGCGCCAGCTGCTGGAGAGCGGTGTCCACTTCGGGCACCAGACCCGGCGCTGGAACCCGAAGATGAAGCGCTTCATCATGACCGAGCGCAACGGCATCTACATCATCGACCTGCGCCAGACCCTCGAGTACATCGAGAAGGCGTACGAGTTCGTGCGTGGGACCGTCGCCGAGGGTGGCAGCATCCTGTTCGTCGGCACCAAGAAGCAGGCCCAGGAAGCGATCGCCGAGCAGGCGACCCGGGTCGGCCAGCCGTACGTCAACCACCGTTGGCTCGGCGGCATGCTCACCAACTTCCAGACGGTGTACAAGCGGCTCCAGCGGATGAAGGAGCTGGAGGGTCTGGGTGACCTCAGCGGCACCGCCGCCGGTTACACCAAGAAGGAGACCCTGCAGCTCTCCCGCGAGAAGATCAAGCTGACCCGCACCCTCGGTGGTCTGCGGGACATGCAGAAGCTTCCCGCCGCGGTCTGGATCGTCGACACCAAGAAGGAGCACATCGCCGTCGACGAGGCCCGCAAGCTGGGCATCCCGGTGATCGCGGTGCTGGACACCAACTGTGACCCGGACGAGGTCGACTTCCCGATCCCGGGCAACGACGACGCGATCCGCTCGGCCGAGCTGCTGACCAAGGTCGTCGCCGCCGCCGTCGCGGATGGTCTGATCGCGCGTTCCGGCCGCCGCCGGGGCAACGACGAGAAGCCCGAGGGTGTCGCGAGCGACGAGCCGCTGACCGAGTGGGAGCGCGAGCTGCTGGAGCCGAAGAAGGCCGACGAGTCGGCCGCCCCGGCCGAGCAGCCCGCCGCTGCCGCCGCCGAGCAGCCGGCCAGCCCGGAGCAGCCGGCGCAGGCCGCCACCGAGCAGCCGGCGGCCGCGACCGCGGAGTGATCGCACCGTCGCTGCCCCGCCGTCCGTTTTCGCGGACGGCGGGCAGCGGCGGTACGCCGGGCACGATTCGCCCGGATCCGGGTAACCGGCACCTCTGACCATCCACACGCCGTCTCAACACCGAAGAGAGAGCCATGTCCCAAATCACCGCCGCGGACGTCAAGAAGCTCCGCGACCTCACCGGCGCCGGCATGATGGACAGCAAGAAGGCGCTGACCGAGGCCGAGGGCGACTTCGACAAGGCCGTCGAGATCCTGCGCGTCAAGGGCGCCAAGGACGTTGGCAAGCGGGCCGGCCGTACGGCCGCCAACGGCCTGGTCGCCCACTCCGGCAAGGCGCTGCTGGAGCTCAACTGCGAGACCGACTTCGTCGCCAAGACCGAGTCGTTCATCGCGCTGGCTCAGCAGTTGGTCGAGCACGGCGAGCGCGCCGGCGTGAACAGCGCCGAGGAGCTGCTCGCCACCGAGCTCGACGGCAAGGTCGTCGCGGACCTGATCCAGGAGCAGTCCGCCAAGATCGGCGAGAAGCTGGTGCTCAACCGGTTCGCCCGGGTCGAGGGCACCACCGCCGTCTACCTGCACCGCAAGGCCCAGGACCTGCCGCCGGCCGTTGGTGTGCTGGTGTCGTACACCGGCAAGAGCGACGAGGCGGGTGACGCCGACGCCCGTGGCGTGGCCATGCAGATCGCCGCGATGCGGCCGAAGTACCTCACCCGGGACGAGGTTCCGGCCGAGGTCGTCGAGTCCGAGCGGCGCATCGCCGAGCAGACCGCCCGCGAGGAGAACAAGCCCGAGGCGGCCCTGCCGAAGATCATCGAGGGTCGGGTGAACTCCTTCTTCAAGGACTTCGTCCTGATCGAGCAGGCGTCCGTCGCCGACAACAAGAAGTCGGTGAAGCAGTTGCTGGCCGAGGCCGGCATCGAGGTCACCCGCTTCGTGCGGTTCGAGGTCGGCCAGGCCTGAGCCGCCATCGGGCGCCACGTGCGCCCGTGGGCAGAAGACGTCAACGAGGAGGCCGCCGGTGTACGTGACAGGCACCGCGGCCTCCTCGTCACATAGGGTCGGCAGCGGCAGGTTCGCGGTACGCGCCGCACGGGGCGTGCGCGTGGGGAAGGGCGGGGCGGATGACGCAGGTTGTGAGTGACCGGACGCTGGCGATGGACGATCCGACGGCACCGCCGCCGGGGCGCGCCCGCCGGGTGGTGCTGAAGCTCTCCGGTGAGGTGTTCGGTGGCGGCGCGATCGGCGTCGACCCGGACGTCGTCCAGGCCATCGCCCGGCAGATCGCCACAGTGGTCCGCCGCGGCGTGCAGGTCTCCGTGGTGGTCGGCGGCGGCAACTTCTTCCGCGGCGCGGAGCTGCAGAAGCGCGGGATGGACCGGGCCCGCGCCGACTACATGGGCATGCTCGGCACCGTGATGAACTGCCTCGCGTTGCAGGACTTCCTGGAGAAGGAAGGCATCGAGACCCGGGTGCAGAGCGCCATCACCATGGCCCAGGTCGCCGAGCCGTACATCCCGCTGCGGGCGATCCGGCACCTGGAGAAGGGCCGTGTGGTCATCTTCGGCGCGGGCGCGGGGATGCCGTACTTCTCCACCGACACGGTGGCCGCCCAGCGGGCTCTGGAGATCCGGGCCGACGTGGTGCTGATGAGCAAGAACGGCGTGGACGGCGTGTACACCGCCGACCCGCGGATCGATCCCACCGCCAGCAAGCTCGACTCGATCACCTTCTCCGAGGCGCTGCGCCGCAACCTGCGGGTTGCCGACGCGGCGGCGTTCAGCCTCTGCATGGAGAACGGCCTGCCGATGCTGGTCTTCGGCGCGCAGGGTGACGACACCATCATCCGCGCGGTGGGTGGCGACAAGATCGGCACCCTGATCACCGCCTGAGCCCCGCCGACGGCGACGGCAGCGGCGGCCCTGACGACTTTCAGCAGAGCCCACCACGAGCACAGAAGGAGGCGAGGAGACCGGTGATCGACGACACCCTCCTCGAGGCCGAGGAAAAGATGGAGCGTGCGGTTGAGCACGCCAAGGAGGAGTTCGGCGCCATCCGTACCGGTCGCGCCAACGCCGCCATGTTCTCCAAGGTCATCATCGACTACTACGGCACGCCCACTCCGCTGACCCAGATGGCGTCCATCGCGGTTCCCGAGCCGCGGATGGCCATCATCAAGCCGTACGACAACTCGCAGATCAATGCGATGGAGAAGGCGATCCGCGACTCGGACCTCGGGGTGAACCCGAACAACGAGGGCAACCAGTTGCGCATCCTGCTCCCGCAGATGACCGAGGAACGCCGCCGCGACATGATCAAGGTGGCCCGGCACAAGGGCGAGGAAGCCAAGGTGGCGATCCGCAACGTCCGCCGCCGTGGCAAGGAGGAGCTGGACCGGATCGTCAAGGACGGCGAGGCCGGCGAGGACGACGGTCGCCGTGCCGAGAAGGAACTCGACGACCTGACCCAGCGCTACGTGGCCAACATCGACGACCTGGTCAAGCACAAGGAAACCGAGCTGCTCGAGGTCTGAGGACCGACCGGCGTCCGCCGGGTGTGCAGTCGACGTGAGGCCCGATCCCGGTTCTGGGAGCGGGCCTCGTGCCGTCTACCGGGGGATCCGGACGGTACGGGTCGTCTCGGTCAGGGTCGTTCCGACGTACGCGTCGTGCAGCTCGAAGCGCACGGTGGCCCGACCCGGGTGTAGTACCGGGTCACCCCGGTAGAAACCCATCGAGATGCTGGCGGTGCCGCCGTCGCAGACGATCTCGCCGGCGCCGAGGCCGCTGGTGGCCCAGTAGGTCGGCAGGCCGTCCTGGGTCAGTGACGCCGACAGGAAGTACACGCCGGCCGGGCAGTTGCGCACCTCCCCCCGGGCGGTCGTGGCCGGGTACGCCGGCCCGGTGCCGTCGGGGCTCCCGTCGTACAGGTAGATCTCGCCGGCGCGGTGGTCGATCCTGATGCTGGCCGTCCGCGTCGCCGCGGTGGCCGGTGAGGCCACCGCCAGGACGAGGGCGGCAACCGTCAACACCGCCAGGCTGACTCTTCGCACGAGCGCTCCTTCCCCGCTGATGTGGTGTGAGCCGCCGGCGGAAGCCGGCACACGACAGCCGACCATCGATCGGCGGCGTGGGTCATCCCCTGTTCGCCCGGATGCTTGGTCGGATAGCCGTCGATGTCCCGACGGCGTTCGTCAGGGCGACGGTTGCGATCCTCGTGCCCGCCGGCCGGCGACCGCCGTCGCGGTAGCGCGGCGACCCGCCGGATCTCGCCCACCGCGACCCCGGAGGGGCTCCGACGGTCAGGGCGCCATCGTCCGCCTCGCCCCGCCGGCGGGTGCAGTAGGCTCGGCAGGATTCCCGGCCACCCGGCGGTGCACACCGGGAATCGACCGACCGTCGGGGCGGTCGAGCCGGAGGAACACAGTCGCGCGCGTGTAGGGGATGCTTGTGGTCTTGCGTCATGTGGTGGTACTCGTGCCGTGTCGCGGTGCGTGATGTCCCACCCCGACCCCTACACCGACGACCCGCGCGGCTGGGACCGGCCCGAGCGCCCGGTGGCCCTGCCCTGGCCCGAGCAGGAGCTTGAGGCGGGCCAGCGGAGTCGCCGTCCGGCCGCCGGGCCCGAGGTGTACGCCGAGCCACGCACCCGCCCGTACGCCGAGCCGTACCCGGCAGACCCGTACGACGAGCGCGGTCGGGCGGTCCGCCCGGACGACCGGGACCGTTTCGAGGACCGGGACCGGCGCGACCGTTTCGACGACCGGGACCGCTTCGAGGACGACCGGAACCATCCCGACCGTTTCGACGACCGGGGTCGCCCCGGCCGCTACGGCGACCGCCCGCCAGCGGGTGACGCTTCGCCACGTTACGCCGAGCCCGGGGCCGGCCAGCGTTACGACGACCGTGACGCCGCGCCGCACCTCGATGACCATGGTGGGCCGGTCCGCTACGACGACGACGCTGATTACCCGACCGCGCAGCTCGCGCCCATCGGGGCCGAGATCCTGCCCGACGAGGACCTGACGCCGGAGACCGAGCCGGAGCCGCCGGGCGGCCGACGGACGAAGGGTCGACGGCGGGCCACCCCCGACCGACCGGCCACCCAGCAGGCGGGCAACGGGCGGGCCGGCCGCAACCTGCCGGCGGCGATCGGTGTGGGGCTCGGCCTCGGTGCGCTGATCGTGGTGCCGCTGATCGTCTACCCGTTGGCGTTCCTGCCGGTGATCGCCGCCGCCGTCGCCGTTGGAAGCTGGGAGATGGCCCGGGCGGTCCGCCGCAGTGGCGCGCACCCGCCGCTGGTGCCGTTGATCGCCGGTGGTGTGCTGACCGTGGGTCTGGCCTGGTTCGCCGGCCCGGACGCGCTCAGCCTGGGGCTGCTGGTCACCGTGCTCGGCACCATGATCTGGCGGTTGGGTGACGGCCCGGCCGGCTTCCAGCGGGATGTCACAGCGGCCACCCTGATCGCCGTCTACGTGCCGTTCCTCGCCGGTTTCGCGGCGCTGCTCGCGGCGGCCCCCGACGACGGTTGGATGCGGATCCTGGCGACCCTGATCGCGGTGGTCCTCTCCGACACCGGCGGGTACGCGGCCGGCGTCTCGTTCGGTCGTCATCCGATGGCGCCGTCGATCAGCCCGAAGAAGTCCTGGGAGGGTTTCGCCGGTTCGGTCACCGCCGCGGCCCTGGGTAGCGCGTTGCTGCTGTGGCTGATGTTCGACCTGGCGCCCTGGTGGGGTGCCCTGTTCGGGGTGGCCGTCTCCTGCGCGGCGGTCCTCGGCGACCTGGCCGAGTCGATGATCAAGCGGGATCTCGGTGTGAAGGACATGAGCAACCTGCTGCCCGGCCACGGCGGCCTGATGGACCGACTGGACTCGATCCTGTTCGCGGTGCCGACGGCCTACCTGCTGCTGGCGATCTTCGTGCCGGTGGTGAACTGAGGTATGAATCACGGCGTCCTGGTCATCCGGCTCCGGCGGTCGCGGCCCGTTCGGCACCTCCGGACCGGCGGTTGCCGTCGAGGGCGTGACACACTGGACCAGCCATGACGAGCCTGCCGTTGATCCCCGCCCTCTCGGACGCCTCCGCCGCGCGCCGGGCCTCCATGCCGCCACGACACCTCGCCGATCTGGACCTGGCCGGCCGCCAGGCGCTGGTGACCGAGTTGGGTGAGCCGGCATTCCGCGCCAAGCAGGTTTCGAACCACTACTTCGGGCGGCTGGTCCGGGACCCGCAGGCGATGACCGACCTGCCCGCGGCGACCCGGCAGCGGTTGTCCGAGCAACTGCTGCCCACGCTGCTCACTCCGGTGCGTGAGTTGGCCTGCGACGACGGCGCGACCCGCAAGGCGCTCTGGAAGCTGCACGACGGTGCGCTCGTGGAGAGCGTGCTGATGGGCTATCCGGACCGGGTGACGGTCTGCATCTCCAGCCAGGCGGGCTGCGGGATGGCGTGCCCGTTCTGCGCGACCGGCCAGGCCGGGCTGACCCGCAACCTGTCCACCGCCGAGATCGTCGACCAGGCGGTGTATCTGGCCGGCGTGGCGGCCTCCGGTGCCGTGGCCGGCTCCCCGCCGCGGCTGTCACACGTCGTGTTCATGGGCATGGGCGAGCCGCTGGCCAACTACAACCGGGTCGTGGCGGCCATCCGCCGCCTGGTCAGCCCAGCTCCGGAGGGGCTCGGCCTGTCCCAGCGGCACATCACCGTTTCCACGGTCGGCCTGGTCCCGGCCATCCACCGACTGGCCAGCGAAGACCTCTCAGTGACCCTTGCGCTGTCGTTGCACGCCCCCGATGATGATCTGCGCGACGAACTCGTGCCGGTGAACCAGCGCTGGAAGGTAGCTGAGGTGCTGGACGCAGCGTGGGACTACGCCGCCCGGACGGGCCGTCGCGTGTCGATCGAGTACGCGATGATCAAGGACGTGAACGACCAGCCGTGGCGAGCCGACCTCCTCGGGCGGCTGCTGGCCGGCAAATTGACCCACGTGAACCTCATTCCACTCAATCCGACGCCGGGCAGCCGCTGGGACGCGAGCCCGAAGCCGGTCGAGCGGGAGTTCGTCCGTCGGTTGCGCGACGCCGGGGTGTCCACCACCGTACGGGACACCCGAGGTCGCGAGATCGACGGCGCGTGTGGTCAGCTCGCCGCCGCCGAGGACAACGACACCTTCACCGACCGCGCCGGAGAGGCACCGGCGTGACCGGGCGTGGCGAACGAGACCAGGAGACATAGTGGCGAGTCAGGGTCAGCGTTTCCGGCGCAAGGCGCTCCGCCGGGGATACAAGGTCGACGAGGTGGATGCCTTCCTCGACCGGGTCGAGGCGACGCTCGACGGCCGACAGGTCGGCGCTCCGGTGGCCTCCCAGGAGGTCCACGACGTCGTCTTCCGGGTCCGCTTCAACGGCTACGACGAGTGGCAGGTCGACCTGCACCTGGACCGGGTCGAGCGGCAGTTGGCCGAACTTGAGGAGCGCACCAGCGCCGGTCGCGGTGGCGACCCCCGAATGGGTGACCGGATGGGTCCACCGGACCGCATGGGGCCACCGATGCGCGATGACCGGGGCATGATGCCGCAGCCGATGCCGCCCCGGCCGATGCCCGCGCAGGCCGGTCCGCCCGCCGATCGCTACGGCCGCTACGACGAGCCGACAGGTGCCTTCACCGGTGGGTACGACGCCCCCCGGGGCGGCTACGACGCGCCGCGAGGCCCGGCCGGTCCCGGCCCGATGGGCCCGGGCGGCCCGATGGGTCCCGGCCCGATGGCGGGCCACGGTGTTCCGCCGCGCAGCCTGCCCGCCGGCCCCAGTGGTTACGGCCCCGACGACCAGCGTGCGCCCGGCGGGTACGGCCCGGACGACCAGCGTGCGCCTAGCGGGTACCCGGATGACCAGCGCTCTCCCGGCGGGTACGGTCCGGACGATCACCGCTCTCCGGGCGGGTACGGTCCGGACGACCAGCGTGCGCCCGGCGGCTATCCCCCGGAGGAGCCACGCTTCGACGGTTTCGAGGCTGGACGGCACGGCCGCACCGACATGACCGCTGAGATCCGGATGCCGGAGCGGGACCTGCGCGACATGCGCCGGGGTCCCGCCGGTCCGCCTCCGCTGCCGCAGCAGGGCATCGGTGGGCCGCCGATGGCCGGTCCGCCCGCCGTCGCCGGTCCGCCGATGGGTGGCCCTCCGATGGGTGGCCCCCCGATGGCTGGCCCGCCCGGCAGCGATCTCTACCGGGTCGACCAGATCCGGCGGAGCTTCCAGGTGCGCCGGTTCGGCAGCGGGTACGACCCCGACCAGGTGGACCGGTTCTTCGACACCCTGCTCGGCGGCATGCAGCGCCGCAACCCGATGCCTGTCGACCCGAAGGATCTGGACACGCTCCGGTTCGGCCTGGTGCCCGGTGGCTACTTCGAGGCTGAGGTCGACGCCGCGCTCAAGGACGTGCAGGACATCCTCTTCGGGCGCTGACCCCGACGCGTACGGACGAGGGCCCGTCCCCCGGGTGGGGGCGGGCCCTCGGCGTTGTCGTCCGGTGCGGGTCGGGTCAGGAACGCAGACCGTTGCGCCGCAGCACGACGTCGCCGATCACGATGATCAGCAGCAGTGCGGCCAGGCCGGCCAGCCAGATGTCCTCGACCTTGCCCTCGTGGTTGCCGCAGATCATCGCCAGCAGCGCCAGTGCGGAGAGCACGGCGCCGATCTGCCCGGCCTTGCGGTGCCCGGGCTTGTGCTGGTCTGGCGACGTTACCGGCTCGCTTCCTGCCACTGTCGGTCCTTCCCTCGCGATCGGATCTTTGGTTAGTCTGGCACGCCTCGTGCCGGCCCCGGCGCAGGGTCCGACCAGTAGAGGGGACGGCATGACCCGCGAGGGGGACCGGGGGTGCGCGGCCGCGCCAACACGGCGGAGCTGGACGCCTCCGACGCCGGCGGTGAGTAGATCGTTGGAGCCCTTTCCCGGCCGGGTCGAACGGCACTACCGGCGTCGCGGGGCGGCGGTCAGACTGGCTCCGGTAGCGTTTGGCGTACACCTGATTGTCTGTTTGAGGGGGACTGTGCGGTGCGAGTGACCGGAACCGGGCACGCCAGCATGCGGATCGACACGGCCGCGGGCAGCATCCTGTGCGACCCGTGGGTCAATCCGGCCTACTTCGCGTCGTGGTTCCCGTTCCCGGACAATTCCCTGCTCGACTGGGACAGCCTGGGCCAGGTCGACTATCTGTACGTCTCCCACCTGCACCGGGACCACTTCGACGCGAAGCACCTGCGAGATTTCGTCTCCAAGGACGCCACCGTCCTGCTCCCCGAGTTCCCCACCTCGGAGATGGAGGACGAGTTCCGGGCGCTGGGCTTCACGAAGTTCCTGAAGACCCCCAACGAGCAGGTGGTGGAGCTGCCCGGCGGTCTGAAGATCATGATTCAGGCGTTGACAAGCCCGACCGACGGGCCGATCGGTGACTCGTCGCTGTGGGTGGAGTACGACGGGGTGCGGCTGCTCAACCAGAACGACGCCCGCCCGACGGACCTGAGCGTCTTCGCCGAGTTGGGTCACGTGCACGCGCACCTGCTCCAGTTCTCCGGGGCGATCTGGTACCCGATGGTCTACGAGTTGCCGCAGGCGGCGAAGACCGCGTTCGGCAAGCAGAAGCGTGACCGGCAGTTCGACCGGACCTGGCGTTACATCGACGACCTGAAGGCCGACCACGTCTTCCCGATCGCCGGCCCGCCGTGCTTCCTCGACGACGCGCTGTGGCAGTTCAACGACATCCACGGCGACGAGGGCAACATCTTCCCCGACCAGTCGGTCTTCCTGTCGGAGTACGCGAAGGTCGGCGGCACCAACGGCATCGTGCTGCTGCCGGGCAGCGTCGCCGAGGTCACCACCGAGGGCGCGAGCACCACCCACCCGGTGCCGGTCGAGGAGTTCTTCGCGAACAAGGTCGCCCACCTGGAGGAGATGCGGGAGCGCAAGCGCCCGATCATCGAGGCGGAGAAGGCGTCCTGGCGGCACCCCGAGGTGGACGTGCTCGGCGAGATGAAGCGTCGGATCGAGCCGCTGCTCGACGAGTCGATCTACCTGGCCAAGGGCGTGGGCGGTCCCGTCCGCTTCGACCTGGTCGGCTACGACGGTGAGAGCGTCGAGTCGATCGTGGTGGACTTCCCGGGCAAGGAGGTCCGGCCGTACGCCGACGAGAAGGTCCGCTACCGGTTCCGTACCGAGCGGTCGCTGATCGAGCATTTGCTCTTCATCGACGAGGTGGACTGGGTCAATTCGCTCTTCCTGTCCTGCCGGTTCTCGGCGGCCCGGATCGGCCAGTACAACGAGTTCGTCTACGCGTTCTTCAAGTGCCTCTCCGAGGAGCGACTCCAGTACGCCGAGGGCTGGTACGACGAGCACGAGCGCAGCACCGACGCCGAGGACATCACGCTTGGCGACTGGGTGGTGCAGCGGCGCTGCCCGCACCTGAAGGCGGACCTGACCCGCTTCGGCATCGTCGAGGGTGACCAGCTCACCTGCCAGTTGCACGGCTGGCGCTTCGACCTGCCCTCCGGCCGGTGCCTGACCAGCGTCGGCCACAAGGTCCGCGCCCACCGGGTGGACGCGGAAACCCCCGCCCCAGCCGGCGAAGCCCTGAGCTAGCCCCCGGCGCCCCGCCCGCCCTCGCCCACGATCTTGCACTTCCTGTTGAAGCAAAGCGGGGCAATGGCCCCAGAGCGGCGACAGAAAGCGCAAGATCGCGGGGGAGGGGCGGCGGGAGGGGGCGGGCGTGGGCGCGCGGGAGAACGAGTACCGGTACGGGCGCGGCCGGGAGAAGGCCCGGGACGCCGCCCGGGTGGAGACGTTCAGCGACGGCGTCTTCGCGGTCGTACTGACGGTGATGGCCGTCGAGCTGCTCCAGACCGGCCCTGCCAGGGAGAGCGGACGAGAGCTTCCGGACGCCCTGGCCCACGCGTGGCCCTCCTACCTGGCGTACGTCATCACCTTCGCGATCGCCGGTCAGGTCTGGCTCGCGCACCACAACCTGTGGCGGTACGTGGCCCGGGTCGATCAGATGCTGCTGGTGTTCAACCTGGGCGTGTTGCTCTTCATCGCCACGATCCCGTTCACCGCCGACCTGCTGTCGGACAACCTGCGCGGTGGCGTGACCGAGCAGCGGCTGACCGCCGCGCTCTACGTCGGCACGGTGCTCGGTGAGTCGATCTTCGTCAACCTGAGCTGGTGGTGGGCACGCCGGCGCGGGCTGCTGCACCCCGACCTGGATCCCCGGCTGGCCCGTGCCATCGCCCATCGGGTGCTGCTCAAGCCCCTGCTCTACCTGGTCGCGTTCGCCGTCGTCTTCATCGACCCCATCCTCAGCCTCTGCGCGTATCTCCTGCTGGTCGGCTACTACCTGGTCGGCGGCCCGGGTGATCTCCGACCGTCCGCCGGCGCGACGCATGAGGGGTCGGCGGCCTAGCAGGCCGGTTCTGGCAGGCCCGGCCGGTCCGGAAAGTACTGTCGGTTCGCCTGCCGGCCACTACCGAACGGGCCCGAACACCCCTCGTGACCACCCCGGACACGGCGCGGCTGTTCGGCACACGTGCGATCTCTGTGCTGCGCTCCGGGCGCTCGCCAGCCTGGTGGAGCAAGGTTCACCAACTGCGAGGGAGTCACCGTGTCAGCACGAACGATCCTCAGGATCACCGCAGCCGCATCCGCCGCCGTGGGAGCAGCGCTCGTCTTCGGGGCCGCACCCGCCACCGCCCAGCCCGCAGGGTCGGTCGTCAGCGCGGCCGCCTGCCACTCGGAGGCCTGGACGCCGTCTGACCCGGGCTACGCCTACACCGTCAGTGGCAAGTCGTCGCCGCTGCGGACGGGCCCGTACTCCGGATGCAGCTCGTACTCGGTGCCCGGCAACACCGAGTTCTCCATCGACTGCCGCCTGTACAACGACGTCGGAAACGTCTGGTACCACGGTGACGTCTACGTCAACGGTCAGTACCGGTCCGGCTGGATGTTCGCTGGCAACCTTGGTCCGGTGTACCAGTCCAACTACGCCTACTGCCCGAACGGGGTGTGACGACGCGGCACCCGCCGGCTTGACGCAGCCGGCGGGTGCCCCCGCGCGCACCATCCCCGGCGGGGACCGGTCAGCGCCCCAGGTCGGCGAGGATGCGGCGGGCGGCGTTGTGGCCGGCGGCGCCGATGACGCTGCCGGCCGGGTGGCAGCCGGCGCTGCCGGCGTACACGCCGTCGATGCCTGTGGCGTAGGGCATCCGGTCGGTGAACGAGACGGTGTTGTCGACGTGGTGGATGTGCCCGCCGGTGATGCCGAAGTGCGCCTCGATGCCGGGCGGGGGGAGCGGCACCGCGTCGGCGATCAGGTCACCGGTGCCGGGGGCGTACCGTTCGACGATCCCGATGAGCCTGTCGACGTAGCCGGGCAGCGCCGCGTCCCAGGTGGTGCCGGCCAGCTCGTAGGGGACCGACTGGACGAAGAGCGCCGACGAGTGGTGCCCGGCGGGGTCGGAGAGCGACGGGTCGACGGTGGTGTGCAGGTACCACTCGATCGTCGGCTCCGCCGGCAGCCGCCCGGCTCGCACATCCGCCCACATGGCGCGCAGCGCGGTCATCGGCGAGGTGGCGTCCCCGCCGACGAGCGACGCCGAGCCGGGCAGCAGGTGGATGGTCGAGCCGAACGGGCTCGGCGCACCGGCCGGCAGGCAGGAGAAGCGGGGCAGCCCGGTGAGCGCCAGGTTGAGTTTCAGGGTGGTGCCGGGGCGGCGGACCGCCGCCATCCGTTCGCCGAGCGGCGCCGGGAGCGCGCCGTCGGGCAACAGGTCCATCAGCCGGTACGGGTCACACGCGCCGAGCACCACCCGGGCGGCGACCTCCCGACCGTCGGCCAGCACCACTCCGCTGGCCGCGCCGCCGTCCACTGTCACCGCGCTCACCGGCGTACCGGTCCGGATGGTCGCCCCGGCGGCGCGGGCGGCGTCGGCGAAGGTGCGGGAGACGGTGCCCATCCCGCCCTCGGCGATCATCCAGGTGCCACCCGAGCCGGGCAGTCGACACATGTTGTGCACGAGGAAGTTGTGGCCGGTGCCGCTGTCGTCCGGGCCGGCGTTGAGCCCGGAGAGCCCGTCGGTGACCGCGTACATGCTGACCAGCAGCTCGGAGCGGAACTCGAACCGGGCCAGGTAGTCGGCCACCGAGCCCCGCACGAGGTCGACGAAGACCTGCCGCAGCGCCGGGCGCACGTGCCGCTCGGCGGTCTCCTCGGCGGTCAGCGGCTCGGCCAGCCAGGCCGGTGCGAGGTCCTCGCGCAGCGCGGCCAACTCGGCCTGCATGGCGTCGTCGGCGGCCACGTCGGCGGGGGAGAAGAACTCGGCGAGCTGCGCCCGGGTGGCGGCGGTGTCGCTGCCGAAGAGCAGGTACGGCGAGCCGAGGCCACCCGGCGTGGGCAGGAAGTAGTGCGGGTCGCGGCGCAGCACCGGGATCCGTACGTCGAGCGTGGCGAGCAGCTCCGGCGGCATCAGCCCGAGCAGGTACGAGCCGGTGGAGTGCCGCAGCCCCGGCACCTTCGGGAACGGGTTCTCGGTGCGGGTCGCGCCGCCGATCACGTCGGCGGCCTCCAGCACCAGGACGTCCAGGCCGGCGCGGGCCAGCAGCACGGCGGAGACCAGACCGTTGTGCCCGGCACCGACGATCACCACATCGGCGCGGCCGGGAAGTTCACTGCTCATGCCGCCCCACCCTAGTCCGCGCCGTCCTCTGCCCGCGGTGATCAAGAGGTTTGCGTCAGCGGAGGGCCGCCGAATGACGCAAACCTCTTGATCACCGGGGCGGGGTGGGGGTGGGTCGGGTGGCTCGCCAGCGGGAGAGCGCCAGGGTGGCGGAGTAGCCGGCCAGGACGATCACGTGGAACAGGTAGAGCCAGAGGAGCACGGCCACGCCGGCGCCGATGTCGTCGAAGCCGCCGAACGGCGCGCCCAGGTCCAGCGGGAGCGAGGCGAAGAGCACGAAGCCGTGCAGGAAACCGGAGAGGTTGGCCGCAGTGAACGACCCGATCGCGACTGTGGAGAGCCAGTCCGGTGACGCCGGACCGACCACCCGGAACACCCACACCAGCACGGGCGTGAGCACCAGCCAGACCCCGAGGAACGACAGCACCACGCCGAGCACACCGAACCAGCCGCCTTGGCGGACGAGTCGGGTGGTGAGCGGCAGCGCCAGCAGGATCGACAGCAGCAGGGCGGGGGCCGGCGCGAGCAGGGGCAGCAACAGCAGCCGGCCCCGCCAGCCGATCAGATGCTCGTCGGAGCGGGGTGCGGCAACCGAGACGAACGCCCGGCGCAGACCCTCGCCGTACAGCGACGCGGGCAGGAGGGAGGCCAGTGCCAGCAGCGGGGTCAACTCCACCCCGGCGTCGACAAGCGCCTCCACCGCCCGCGGTGCGCCGATCGCGGTGGGCAGGGCCTCCACGGCGTACGAGGTGAGCCGGCGCACCCGGTCGGCTCCGGCCACCAGCGCGGTGAGCCAGATCGCCAGCAGGGCGACGGGCACCACCGCGATCGCGCCGTAGAAGGTGATCGCGGCGGCGTGCAGCGACAGGTCCCGTCCGCGCACCGGACGGAACGCGGCACTGGTGATCCGCTTCGCCCGCTGCCATCCGCCGCCCATCGCGATCTCTTTCCCTCTCGTCGGGTCCGCCACTCCCTAAGATCGCCTGTCATGACTGTTCTCACCACCGAACGTCTCATCCTGCGCGACTGGACCGACGATCCGGCCGACCTGGCCCGGATCTACGACATCTACTCCCGCCCCGACATCACCCGGTGGCTGGCCGTGTCGCCGGGCCTGCCGATGACCGACCCGGCGCAGGCCGCCGAGCGGTTGCAGATCTGGCGGGACCGGCACGCCGACGACGGCGGCCGCTACGGCACCTGGGCGATCGAGGTACGCGAGACCGGGCTGGTGGCGGGCACGGTGTTGCTCAAGCCGCTGCCCGGAACGCCCGAGACGCAGCTCACCGAGGACATCGAGACGGGCTGGCATCTGCACCCGGATTCGTGGGGTCACGGCTACGCCACCGAGGCGGCCCGGGCGCTCCTGACGCGGGAGTTCGCCGCCGGCACCTCGGAGATCTACGCGCTCGTGTCGCCGGGCAACGAGCCGTCGATGGCTGTCGCTCGGAGGCTGGGCATGAGCCATGTGGGCCAGCGCACCGACTGGTACGGCGGAGAGTTGCTGGAGACCTTCGTCCTGACGGCACCAGTTGCCTGATCGTTCCGGTACGACCTGACGCAAGATCCGCGCAACTTCGGGGAAGGTGTGGCCTCCAGTCGTCGGGAGGTGGCACCTTCCCCGAAATTGTGGGCAGGTCAGCAGGGGCGGCGGCTTCCAGGGCAGACAAGTCCGTCAATAGTCACGATGGTCGAAGTGTTGACGCTCCGGTAGCACGTCAGTAACCTTTGGGCCAAAGTAATGCAAGATTTCGACAAAGGCGTGCACGTTCTGCGCACGCTATCGGAAGATTCAACGGGCCTCCTGGGGAGGCCCGTTGATGGTCGTACCCGTCTGGTGTTTCCCGGACGAGCGGCGCCCCCGTGCCGCCCGTGCCACCCCGTCTCTCTCGACACCGGCCCGCTCGCGTCGGCCGGCGCTGCACCGCCGCACCCCACCCCCGTGGTCCAGCCACCGCGGCAACCGTCCCCCGACGACAAGGACAGTGATGAGACGAACGAATCTGTTCAGGATGGTGGCGGCCACGGCCGTCGCCGCGCTGATCGCCACGGCCGGGGCGACCGCCGTCGCGACCCCGGCCGTCGCCGCCCGCCCCACCGAGCCGGCAGCAGCACCGGGCGCCGGCTTCGCCGCGGCGGCCACCAACCTCGCCCAGGGCCGCCCCACCCAGGAGAGCGGCCACGCTGACGTCTACGACTCGTCGAAGGTCGTCGACGGCAACGCGGGCAGCTACTGGGAGAGCGTCAACAACGCCTTCCCGCAGTGGGTGCAGGTCGATCTCGGCTCGTCGCAGAGCGTCAACCAGGTGGTGCTGAAGCTGCCGACCTCCGGGTGGGGGACCCGGACGCAGACGCTGAGCGTGCAGGGCAGCACCAACGGATCGTCGTTCACCACACTGGTCGGGTCGCAGACGTACACCTTCAACCCGGCGAGCGGCAACACGGTCACGATCAACGTCAGCCAGACCGCCACCCGCTACGTCCGGATCACCGTCACCGCCAACAGCGGCTGGCCGGCCGGGCAGCTCTCCGAGCTGGAGGTGTACGGCAGCGGCGGCACCACCCCGGACACCACCGCGCCGAGCGTGCCGGGCAACCTCTCGTACACCCAGTCGGGCACCACCATCAGCCTCAACTGGGTCGCGTCGACAGACAACGCGGGCGGCAGCGGCATCGCCGGCTACGACGTCTACCGCAACGGCGCGTTCCTCCAGTCCGTCGGGAACGTGACCACCTTCAACGACACCCAGCCGGCCACGGCGACCGTGTCCTACTACGTCCGGGCACGTGACGCCGCCGGCAACCTCTCCGGCAACAGCAACACGGTGACCCGCACGGGCAGTGGTGACACCACCGCGCCGAGCACCCCGGGGACGCTGTCGCAGAGCACGTCGGGCAGCACGATCACGCTCACCTGGGGCGCGTCCACCGACTCCGGTGGCAGCGGGCTCGCCGGCTACAACGTCTACCGGGGCGGCAACCTGATCGCGACGCTGGGCACCGTCCTCACCTACCAGGACACCCAGCCCGCGACGGCGACCGTGTCGTACTACGTGCGCGCCCGGGACGGCGCGGGCAACCTGTCCGGCACCAGCAACACCGTCACCCGGACCGGCACCAACCCGCCCGCCTGCACCAACGTGGCATCGGGCAAGGCCATGACGGCGAGCGGCTCCACCTTCAGCTTCACCCCCGACAAGGCGAACGACGGGCAACTCGGCACCTACTGGGAGGGCGCGGCCAGCTACCCGCAGAACCTGACGGTGGCGCTCGGCGCGAACCACTCGATCTCCGCCGTCACCGTGAAGCTCAACCCGGACTCGTCGTGGGGCACCCGTACCCAGACCATCCAGGTCCTCGGCCGCGACCAGGCGTCGTCGGTGTACACCAGTCTGGTACCGGCGGCGGCCTACCAGTTCGTCCAGGGCACCAACGTGGTGAGCATCCCGGTCAGCGCGACCACCGCGGACGTGCAGTTGCGGTTCACCGGCAACACCGGTGCCCCGTCCGGGCAGGTGGCCGAGCTTGAGGTGTGCGGCACGCCGGCACCCAACCCGGACCTGGTGGTCAGCTCGGTGACCTGGTCGCCGACCTCGCCCAGCGAGGTCAGCGCGGTCACCCTCTCGGCCGTGGTGCAGAACATCGGGTCGGCGTCGGCCGGTGCCACCTCGGTGAACTTCAGCCTGGCCGGCGCGGTCGTCGGCAGTGCCACGGTGGGCGCGCTCGCCGCCGGTGCCTCGACCACCGTGTCGTTCAACGCGGGCACCCGCCCGATGGGCAGCTACGCCGTCACTGCGGTGGTGGACCCGACGAACACGATCGTCGAGCAGAACAACGGCAACAACAGCCTGACGGCGGCGTCGCCGCTGGTGGTGGCGCAGGCCCCGGGGCCGGATCTCCAGGTGCTCAGCATCGCCTCGAACCCGCCGAACCCGGCCGTCGGTGCGTCAGTCACGTTCACCGTGGCGGTGCGCAACCGGGGCACCACCGCGACCGGCGCGACCACCGTCACCCGGTTGGTGGTCGGCGGCACCACGCTCAACACGAACACCGCCTCGATCGCCGCCGGCGCGACGGCCACCGTGGCCGTCACCGGAAGCTGGACCGCCACCAGCGGGGGCGCCACCATCACCGCCACCGCCGACGCCACGAACGTGGTCACCGAGACCAACGAGACGAACAACGCGTTCAGCCAGTCGATAGTGGTCGGGCGCGGCGCTGCCGTCCCGTACGTCTCCTACGAGGCGGAGGCCGGCCGTTACCAGGGCACGCTGCTGGAGGCCGACCCGCTGCGCACCTTCGGGCACACCAACTTCGCCAGCGAGTCCTCCGGCCGCAAGTCGGTACGGCTCACCGGCACCGGCCAGTTCGTCGAGTTCACCTCGGCCAACCAGGCCAACTCCATAGTGGTGCGCAACTCCATCCCGGACGCGCCCGGTGGCGGTGGCATCGAGGCGACCATCAGCCTCTACGTCAACGACGTCTTCTCCCGCAAGCTGACCCTGTCGTCGAAGCACAGTTGGCTCTACGGCAACACCGACGGGCCGGAGGCGCTCACCAACACCCCGCAGGCCGACGCCCGCCGGCTCTTCGACGAGTCGAACGCGCTGCTGGCGCAGTCGTACCCGGCCGGCACCCGGTTCAAGTTGCAACGCGACTCGGGTGACACCGCGTCCTTCTACGTCATCGACATGATCGACCTGGAGCAGGTGGCCCCGGCGGCGAGCCAGCCGGCCGGCTGCACCTCGATCACCTCGTACGGCGCGGTCCCCAACGACGGGCTCGACGACACCGCCGCCATCCAGCGGGCGGTGACCGACGACCAGAACGGTGTCATCGGCTGCGTCTGGATCCCCGCCGGGCAGTGGCGGCAGGAGCAGAAGATCCTCACCGACGACCCGCTGAACCGGGGTACGCACAACCAGGTGGGCATCAGCAACGTCACCATCCGAGGCGCCGGCATGTGGCACTCGCAGCTCTACACGCTCACCGAGCCGCAGAACGTGGTGGGCGGAATCAACCACCCGCACGAGGGCAACTTCGGCTTCGACATCGACAAGAACACCCAGATCTCCGACATCGCCATCTTCGGCTCGGGTCGCATCCGTGGCGGCGACGGCAACGGCGAGGGCGGCGTGGGTCTGAACGGTCGCTTCGGCACCGGCACGAAGATCAGCAACGTGTGGATCGAGCACGCCAACGTGGGTGTCTGGGTGGGTCGCGACTACGACAACATCCCCGACCTGTGGGGGCCGGCCGACGGGCTGGAGTTCAGCGGCATGCGCATCCGCGACACGTACGCCGACGGCATCAACTTCAGCAACGGCACGCGTAACTCGCGGGTGTTCAACTCGTCGTTCCGCACCACCGGTGACGACGCCCTGGCCGTCTGGGCCAACCCGTACGTCAAGGACCGCAACGTCGACATCGCCCACGACAACCACTTCGTGAACAACACCATCCAGTTGCCCTGGCGGGCGAACGGCATCGCCATCTACGGCGGCTACGACAACTCGATCGAGAACAACCTGATCTACGACACCGCGAACTACCCAGGCATCATGCTGGCGACCGACCACGACCCGCTGCCGTTCTCCGGCACGACGCTGATCGCCAACAACGGGCTCTACCGCACCGGTGGCGCGTTCTGGAACGAGGACCAGGAGTTCGGTGCCATCACCCTCTTCCCGGCCACCCGGGACATCGTCGGCGTCACCATCCGCGACACCGACATCATCGACTCCACGTTCGACGGCATCCAGTTCAAGAACGGCGGCGGCAACATGCCGAACGTCGCCATCACCAACGTGCGGATCGACAAGTCCAACAACGGCGCCGGCATCCTGGCGATGAGCGGCGCACGCGGTAACGCCAACCTGACCAACGTGACGATCACCAACTCGGCCGACGGCAACATCGTCATCCAGCCGGGCTCACAGTTCGTCATCACTCCCTGATCCACACGGTTTTCCAGGAAGTCGGGGTGTCCCACTGCCGGGGACACCCCGACTTCCGTAAGCCCGAGTCGATCACCGCCTTGCGCCGCGGCGGCCGGGCCGAAGCACGCCGGGCCGGGCGGATGTCCGGTCGGGCCCGCGACGGCGACGGGCTCCGGGCGATGCGCCGTTCTACCGCTCGCCCGATCAGGCTGTCGGCACCGGTGCCAGGGCTGCCGCGAGGGCCTCGGCGTTCTTCTTGTCCACCCGGGGGAAGGTCAGGGTGATGCCGTCTCCCGCGTCGCCGAAGGCGATGCGCAGCAGGCTCACGACGCCCATCTTCGCCTCGGCGAGCGCGACGTGTTCCCGGGGCACCTCGCCGAGCACACCGGTGCCGGGCCCGCCGAAGAAGGTCTGCGGCAGAAAGATCAGCCGCTGGTCGGTGAGGACGACGAACTGCTTCTTCGTCCGCGTCAGCGCGTGGCCCACCGCCCCGGCGCCCGCGGTGATCAGTCCCTGCGAGACGACCGTCCCGAGTCGACCGGCCGAGAATTTCCCGACCAACGCCCGGGTCGCGGTGACCGGCTGTTCCCCCGGTTGCAGGATCGACGCCACCCGCTCGAACGCGCGCGCCTGAAGCTTCTGGTTCATGTGGTCCCCTCCGTGTTTGACCGTGATCGCCGCCGATGCTCGCGGAGCAGGAAACCCGGGGCCATCCGTCGATCAGCCGCATGATCATGACGGTCGGCCATGGTTGGCGTCGGGTCACCCGCGGTGGTCGGCCTGCCCGCAGGGGCCGTCGTGGGCGTCGGGACGCCGGCACCGGCCGACGCCGCCGAGCCGGGCGTCACAAAACACTCGGGTACGCAGAAACTGCGCGTCCTCCTCGCTGAGCGTCGTCTCGCCGAAGTCGACGACGGCGAGGTGACCGAGCGAGTCGCGCAGTGCCACGGCCAGCGCGGTGGCCTCGTCGAGGCTGGTCAGCGTGGTCGGCAGGTGGATGATCCAGCGTTGCCCGGTCGCGAAGCTCATGGCAGGATCACCGTTCCTCCAGCGACCAGCGTCTGGATCTGCCCGTCGGTCAGGCCCCGCTTGTGCAGGACGCGACGGCCCCAGCGGTGTAGCCGGCACGGGTGTCGAGCGTCGTCCTTGCGGCAGCGCTCACCGTCGGGTCGCTGCACGGCGGCGTGCACGCTGACCGCCCGTAGCGCGAACACGACGTCCTCTTTGGTTACGTAGGGCGGCAATGGCAGTTCGTCGGTCGGTTCCATGGCCGTCCTTCGGTGGGATGTTCGCGGTTGCTGGTCATCAACGAGGGTCATTCCGATGCTGGCCTAGCGCAATCTTTCGGAGCAGAATGCGGACCAAGGGATGAGGTGTCTTACGCGCCGACAGCCAGGGAGATGACGTGGACGATTCTGGGAGCACGGTCCCACGGAGGCAGCTCGGCAGATATCTGAGAGAGCTTCGCGAAAATGCGTATGTGACGGTTACCGCGGCGGCCAAGGAATTGGAATGGTCAGCACCGCGGATCTGGCGCTACGAGACCGGCCAGGTCTCCATGCACCCGAACGACGTGGCGGCCATGTGTCGGGTCTACGGCGCGTCCCCGGAGACGATCGAGACGATGCGGGCGCTGGCCCGCGAGACCAAGGCGCACGGCTGGTGGCACAGCTACGGCGAGGCGATCAAGGACTGGTTCAAGCTGTACGTCGGCCTGGAAGCCGCCGCGATCCGCATCCGCAAGTACGAGGCCGATCTCATCCCGGGTCTGTTGCAGACGGTCGAGTACATGGCCGAGCTGATCGCCACCGACCAGCCGCAACTGGGCGAGTCGGAGCGTCAGGCCAAGGTCGACGTGCGGCTCCGCCGGCAACGCCTGCTGGCTCGGGCCATACCTCGCGCTCCGCGCCTCGACGTCATCCTGAGCGAGGCGGTGCTGCGCCGTCCGCTGCGCGACAGGTCGGCGATGGCCCGACAACTGGAGTCGCTTGTGGTGTCGTCACGGCAGCACAACATCGGCGTCCGGGTGTTGCCGTTCGATGCCGGCCTGGTCCGCTGGGCGCAGGCCGGCACCTTCACCATGCTCGACTTTCCGGCGGAGGTGCGCGAGCCGGAGCCGACGACGATCTACATGGACGGTCCGTGCGGCGCGGTCTACCTTGACAAGACCCACGAGATCGAGATCTACGAGGACGCGTGGCGCTCCCTGGGCGAGCGGGCGCTCAGCGCCGACGAGTCCCGCGAGCTGATCGCGGCGATAGCGAAGGAGATGACAGATGGTGCGTGACGGAGTCTGGCGCACGTCGTCCCGGTCCGGCAGCGAGGGCGACTGCGTCGAGGTGGCCGGGTTCGCCGACGCGATCGGCGTGCGCGACAGCAAGGACCGGCAGGGGCCAGAATTGACCTTCACCGAGTCGGCCTGGGCCGCCTTCATCGCGTCAGCCCGCGCGAGGCAGTTGAACAACCGCCGCTGAGCCCTTCGCGCCACTCGTTCACCGAGATCTTGGAAGAATCCGGCCCCGGGAGGGGCGGTTTCCCTCCAAGATCTGTCGCAGGTCCGGTTAGTCCCCCGCGATTTCTGAGGAGGGTGCGGGCTGCAACGACACCGGTCTGCGCGAGTCGACCACACTGCCGGCGGTCGGCAGCCTGCCGTCCGAGGAACTCCTCGTCCGCTACAAAAGGACGGCCTGTCACTCTCGGTGTCCGGTAAGGCGACCACCAGGGCGGCACGTACGCGGAAATCTGCCTGTGCGACACGGCGATGCCGGCGTAGATCCGTGGGCCTGACCGACTCGGCCCAGTCCAACGGGTTCGTGTATGCCCACAACAACCCGGTGACCCACTCGGCCCGCTCTTCGGAGATGACGGCTGCCGGGTGTTCACGGAAAGTAGGGGTCACGATGGCCGCAGGTGGACGGATGTTATTCGCCAGCAGTTCCAGAAATTTGTGAGCGATCGAGGGATTGAGTTCGACTACAGGCCGTGGGGTTGAGATGGGAAAGTGGATCCCGGTGGTGTATCGGGGGGACGGGGCGTGGATTGGGATCATGCCCGATGGCCGGATCGGCGTAGGCGTGGAGTCGGAAGGGCGGTCCTCCCTTGAAGGATCGGGATTCGTTCCCATGTGGCCGTATATGGAGCGTGACCTCGCTGCATGCTTGGTCGATCTTTCTCGTTCGTGGGAGTCTCTCAGTCAGGGCGGCGTTCCAACCCCTGAGAAACTCATCGAACTGACAGTGGAGACGGCGTGGAAGTCCGGGCGGTCATACTGGATGGAGTTAGCCGCAATGTGGGCTATGGAGATGGTTCGGCGCGAGGATTTCGATCAAGAGGCGCTTCGATTGCTTATCCTCGAAATGGCTGTCTCGGATAAGCTTCCGCCGGAACTGCGGGATCAGGCGCGGCGCGCTGGAGGGTAGGTGACCTGGTGTCATACGCGAAAGGCCGGGAGGTCATGAGTTCGGGTAGCCCTCAATGACGCACTGGCTGTGCGATGACGCACAACTGGGGCGACGGTGGTTAGGCTGAGCTGAGCAGAATGTCCCGCTGAGGGGGTGAGCCCGGATGGCCCAGGCAGCGTTCGTGCCGGAGCCGGCGCCGCAGCACACCGAGCCGTCATTCGACGTGCTGCGGTGGCACGACGAGCCGTGGACCGCCCAGCTCGCCCTCGACCTGTTGCCGGAGACCAACGGCCCCAAGGTTGAGGTCCTGAGCGGAAGCGTGATCGTGACACCACATGCCGGGTACGACCATCAGGACGCGGAGCTGGATCTCGCCTATCTGCTGAAGCAGGCGGCCCGCCGAGCAAAGCTGTGGCTCTATCTGGAGACGAACATCGTCTCGGGCCAGGATCTTTTCATCCCGGACATCGTCATTCTCGACGCTCCGGGCGGCGGTCGCACGACGATGAACATCGGGCACGCCGTGCTTCTCGGGGAGATCGTCTCCCCCGGAAACCGGCGCAAGGACATCATCGACCGCCCACGCGAGTACGCCGCCGCCCGCGTGCCCTTCTTCCTCCGGGTAGACCTGCGCAATCGGGTGCCCACCATAGCGTTGTACGAGCTGACCGAGGGGGAGTACCGGCCGGTGGCTGCCGCTGCGGCCGGGACGCGCTTCGTCATGCGGGAGCCGTTCGAGTTCTCCATCGATCCGGCCGACCTGCTCGGCGAGGAGGCACCCCCGGACTCAATCATTAGCGACTCCTCTGACGACAACGCTTGATCGACACGGTTCCGTTGAAGTCGGGGTGTCCGGGTGCCGGGGATAGCCCGGCTTCCTTGAAGCCGAGTTGATCAAGCGCCGGCGCCGGCGCGGGGCGGGGCGGAAGCACCGGGCGGGGAGGGCTGAGGCTCCCAGCGGGCGTTCAGTGACGGTGGGGGAGAATGGCCGGGTGACTTCCCCCCGCGACCTCGTTCTGCTCGGGTCCACCGGTTCGATCGGCACGCAGGCCATCGACATCGTCCGGCGCAACCCGGACCGGTTCCGGGTGGTCGCCGTGGGTGCCGGCGGCGGCAACGTCGAACTGCTCGCCGCGCAGGCCCTCGAACTGGGTGTCGAGGCGGTCGGGGTGGCCAAGGCGTCCGCCGCGCAGGACCTCCAGCTCGCGTTCTACGCCGAGGCGAGCCGACGAGGCTGGGCCACCGGCGACTTCAAGCTTCCCAAGATCGTGGCCGGCCCGGACGCGATGACCGAGCTGGCCCAGTGGCCGTGCGACATCGTGCTCAACGGGGTGGTCGGCTCGCTGGGCCTCGCTCCGACGCTGGCCGCGCTGCGCGGTGGTCGTACCCTCGCCCTGGCCAACAAGGAGTCCCTCGTGGCCGGCGGCCCGCTGGTCAGGGCCGCGGTGACGCGGCCGGGGCAGATCGTGCCGGTCGACTCGGAGCACTCGGCGCTGGCCCAGTGCCTGCGGTCCGGGTCGCGCGGCGAGGTGCGGCGGCTGATCGTCACGGCCAGCGGCGGCCCGTTCCGGGGTCGACGGCGCGACGAGTTGACGCAGGTCACACCGGAGCAGGCGCTCGCCCACCCGACCTGGAACATGGGACCCGTCGTCACGATCAACTCGGCCACCATGGTCAACAAGGCGCTTGAGGTGATCGAGGCGCACGAGCTGTTCGACGTGCCGTACGCCGACATCACCGTGATGGTGCACCCGCAGTCGGTGATCCACTCGATGGTCGAGTTCGTCGACGGCTCCACGATCGCCCAGGCCAGCCCACCGGACATGCGGCTGCCCATCGCGCTCGGCATCGGCTGGCCGGACCGGGTGCCCGAGGCCGCCACCGCCGTCGACTGGACGGCCGCGCACACCTGGGAGTTCGCCCCGCTTGACGACGTGGCGTTCCCGGCCGTCGCCCTGGCCAAGGCCGCCGGGGAGGCCGGACGCTCCCGTCCGGCGATCTACAACGCGGCGAACGAGGAGTGCGTCGAGGCGTTCGTGGCCGGCCGGCTGCCGTTCCTCGGCATCGTCGACACCCTCGAACGCGTGTTGGAGGACGCTCCGGACTTCGGCGAACCAGGTACCGTCGAGGACGTGCTCGCGGCCGAATCGTGGGCACGCGCGCACGCGCAGGAGATCATCGCGGGTTCGGTGGAAGGAGCTTGATGTCGTACCTGCTCGGGGTGGTCCTCTTCGCCCTGGCCATCCTCATCTCGGTGAGTCTGCACGAGGCGGGTCACATGGTGACCGCCAAGGCGTTCGGGATGAAGGTCACCAAGTTCTTCGTCGGTTTCGGCCCCACCATCTGGTCGTTCAAGCGCGGCGAAACCGAGTACGGCGTCAAGGGCATCCCGCTCGGCGGCTTCTGCAAGATCGTCGGGATGACCCCGCAGGACGACGACGTCGAGCCGGGCGACGAGTCGCGGGTGATGTGGCGCTACCCGGTGTGGAAGCGCACCATCGTGATGGCCGCCGGGTCGATCACGCACTTCGCGCTCGCCCTGGTCACGATCTGGATCCTCGCCGTCTCCGCCGGCCTGCCCAACCCGGACTTCCCCACCACCGACACGGAGGCCCGCAAGGAGCCCGCCGTGATCCAGCTCAGCCAGTGCGTGGTGCCGGAGAACGCGGTGCGGGCGTGCACGTCCGCCGACGCGGCCAGCCCGGCGGCCCAGGCGCAGCTACGCGACGGTGACCGGATCACCTCGATCAACGGCACCCCGATCGGCAACTACGGCGACCTGCTCACCACCCTGCGCAGTCTCAAGCCGGGGGAGACCGCGCAGATCCAGTACGTCCGTGACGGGCAGCCGGGCAGCACCAGCACCGTGCTCGCGCAGACCCAGCGTCCGCCGCTCGACGACCCGAGCGGCGCCGCCGTGCCGGTGGCCGCGCTCGGCGTCGGGCTCGTCCCCAGCACCCCGACCCGGGTGACGTACGGGCCGGCCGGAGCCTTCGGCGCGACCGCCGACTTCACCGGTGACCTGGCCGTCGGCACCGCGCAGGCGCTCCAACGCCTCCCGCAGAAGGTCCCCGCCCTGTGGACCGCCCTCACCGGCGGCGAACGGGACGCCGACACCCCGATCAGCGTGGTCGGTGCCAGCCGGCTCGGCGGCGAGGCGGTGCAGAACAACGCCTGGCTGGTCTTCTTCATGCTCTTCGTGTCGCTGAACTTCTTCATCGGCGTGTTCAACCTGCTGCCGCTGCTGCCGGTGGACGGCGGCCACATCGCCATCGCCTGGTTCGAACGGGCCCGCTCCTGGGTCTACGCGCGGATCGGCCGGACCGACCCCGGTCGGGTGGACTACCTCAAACTGATGCCCTTCACGTACGTGGTGATCCTGATCGGCGGCGCGTTCACGCTGCTGACCATCGCCGCGGACGTCGTCAACCCCATCACGCTCTTCTCAAGGTGAGTGCCTGAAGTGACAGCTATCAGTCTCGGTATGCCCGCCGTGCCGCCCCCGCCGCTCGCTCCCCGTCGGGCCAGCCGCCAGATCATGGTTGGTTCGGTGCCGGTCGGTGGCGGCGCGCCGGTGTCCGTGCAGTCGATGACCACGACCCTCACCTCCGACGTCAACGCCACACTCCAGCAGATCGCCGAGCTGACCGCGTCCGGCTGCCAGATCGTCCGGGTGGCCGTGCCCTCCCAGGACGACGTCGAGGCGCTGCCCGCGATCGCCAAGAAGTCCCAGATCCCGGTGATCGCCGACATCCACTTCCAGCCCAAGTACGTCTTCGCCGCGATCGACGCCGGCTGTGCGGCCGTCCGGGTCAACCCGGGCAACATCCGCCAGTTCGACGACAAGGTCAAGGAGATCGCTCGCGCCGCCGGGGACGCGGGGGTGCCGATCCGGATCGGCGTCAACGCCGGCTCGCTGGACAAGCGGCTGCTCGCCAAGTACGGCAAGGCCACCGCCGAGGCGCTCGTCGAGTCGGCGCTGTGGGAGTGCTCGCTGTTCGAGGAGCACGGCTTCCGCGACATCAAGATCTCGGTCAAGCACAACGACCCGGTCGTCATGATCCGCGCGTACCGGCAGCTCGCCGAGCAGTGTGACTACCCGCTGCACCTGGGCGTCACCGAGGCCGGCCCGGCCTTCCAGGGCACCATCAAGTCGGCTGTCGCCTTCGGTGCCCTGCTCGCCGAGGGGATCGGCGACACCATCCGGGTGTCGCTGTCCGCCCCGCCGGTCGAGGAGATCAAGGTCGGCAACCAGATCCTGGAGTCGCTGGGCCTGCGTGAGCGGGGCCTGGAGATCGTCTCCTGCCCGTCCTGCGGACGCGCCCAGGTGGACGTCTACAAGCTCGCCGAGGAGGTCACCGCGGGCCTGGAAGGGCTGCCGGTGCCGCTGCGGGTCGCCGTGATGGGCTGCGTCGTCAACGGTCCCGGTGAGGCCCGTGAGGCCGACCTGGGCGTCGCCTCCGGCAACGGCAAGGGCCAGATCTTCGTCAAGGGCAAGGTCGTCAAGACGGTGCCCGAGGCGCAGATCGTGGAGACGCTCATCGAGGAGGCGCTGCGGATCGCCGACGAGATGGGCGCCGAGCTGCCCGAGGAACTGCGTGGGCTGATCAGCGGCCCGACCGTCACCGTGCACTGATTCTGCATGTGGAAAAGCGGCCGTTCCCCGTGCGGGGAACGGCCGCTTTCGTCTGTGCTGGCTTGGCGCGTCACTCGGATTCGGCGAGGATCGCGTACAGCTTGCGCCGGGTCTCGTCGAGCACCTGGGCGGCCCGCTCACGCTGGTCGTCGGTGCCGTTCATCATCACCTGACGCAGGGCGTTCATCGCCTGCGCGCCGGAGTCGCGGATGTCGTGCCAACTGTTCACGGTGCCCTGGGCGACGTCCGCCCACGCCGGGGTCTGCGCGGCCTCGGTGGCCTCGGCCTGGCCGGCCTCGGTGACCGTGAACCGCTTCCGCCCGCCGCCGGACTCCTCCGTGCTGGCGACGATCACACCCTCGTCCTCCAGCAGCTGGAGGGTGGGGTAGATCGAGCCCGGACTCGGCCGCCACGCACCGCCGGTGCGGGAGTCGATCTCCTGGATCATCTCGTAACCGTGCATCGGCCGCTCGGTGAGCAGAGCCAGCACGGCAGCTCGGACGTTGGGGCGTCGGCCCCGACCCCGGCCACGGCCTCGACCGCCCCAGGGGCCGCCGTGTCCGTGCTCGTGCGGACCGGGCGGGATCGGCGGGAAGCCGAATCCCCGCATCCGGGCCTCGTGCATCGGGTGGTGCTGTCGGTGGAACCGCATCGGGTTCTTCCTCTCGTCGTACTGTCGCTGATGCATCAACGATATATCGGCAATGCATCGTCGACAAGTCCTCAATTGAAAACCGTACGTACGTCTTGCTAACGTCGCGGTCATGCGTCTGCTTCCACCGCCGGGTCCAGCCCGCGTCCTCACCCTCGGCACCCTGGTCAAGACCGTCGGCAGAGGGCTCTGGCTCGTCGCGAGCGCGCTCTACCTCACCCGATCGGTCGGCCTGTCGGCGACCCAGGTGGGCATCGGGCTGACCATCTCGGCGCTCGTCGGCGTGCTGGCCAGCACCCCGAGCGGCTACCTGGCCGACCGCGTCGGCCCACGCGGCGTGCAGGTCGGCGCGCTGTTCGCCGCCGGCACCCTGACCACCGGTCTGATCGCCGTGCGGTCGTTGCCCACCTTCGTGCTGGTCGGAGCCGCCACGGCGCTCGCCGACGCGATCGAACGCGGCGCCCGGGGCGCGCTGATCGCCGGAGCCATCCCCGCCGACCAGCGGGTACGTACCCGCGCCTACCTGCGGGCCACCACGAACGTCGGGATCTCCGTCGGCGCGGTCCTCGGCGGCTTCGCCATCGCCGCCGACACCCGGACCGGCTACGTCGCGCTGATCCTGACCGCCGCGGCGGCGTCCCTGGCCGCGGCGACGATCTTCCTCCGCCTGCCCGGCGTCGCCCCGGTCGCCGCCCCGACTCACGGCCCTCGACTGATCGCCCTGCGAGACCGCCCGTTCCTCGCCTTCACCCTTGTCGACGGGCTGATGTCCATGCACTTCAGCCTGCTCAACATCGCCCTGCCGCTGTGGATCGCCGGGCACACCCGGGCACCGATCTGGATGATCTCGGCGTTGATGCTTGTCAACACGGTGCTTGTGGTGCTCCTCCAGGTCCGCGCCGCGCAGAGCGCCACCACCCTGCCCGGAGCCGCCCGCGCCGCCCGTCGCGCGGGCGTGGCCATCGCCCTGGCCTGCGTACTCTTCGCCGCCAGCGGCGCACTGCCCACCGTCGGCGCGGTGGTCCTGCTCGGCGTCGGGGCGCTCGCCCACGTGACCGGGGAGCTGTGGCACTCCGCGGCCGGCTGGGGCATCTCCTTCGGGCTGGCACCGGCGGACGCCCAGGGGCAGTACCAGGGGACGTACGGCATGGGTTACGAACTGGGCAAGATGCTCGCGCCGGTGGTGGTGACCACCCTCGCGCTCGGTTGGGGCGTACCGGGCTGGCTGCTGCTCGGTGCCCTGTTTCTCCTGCTCGGGGCACTGGTGCCCCCGGTTGTCAGGTGGGCCGGGCGGACCCGGCCGACAAGCCGACCGGCCGAGCCGGTGCCGGCCTTGCCACTCGACCGGCGGAGCGGGGGGTCGATCTGGCAGGCTGGTAGTCGTGCTGACGGTGCCGGTACGCCAACTGGGGGAATCGGAGCGCCGCGCGGTCGAGCGACTACTCGACCATGACCCGTTCGCGGGCGCGCAGGTCGCCGAACGGATCGCCGCGCGCGGGCTCTCCTGGTGGCGGGCCGAGGGCAGAATCCTGGGGTACGGCACGCGCCGCAACCTGGAATCGCTGTGCTGGCTCGGCGGCAACCTCACGCCGGTGCTGGCGACCGACGCCGCGGTGGCCGCCTTCGCCGATCTGCTCGCCGGCGAGGAGCGGCTCTGCTCCTCAATCGTCGGCCGAGCCGATGCCGTGCTCGGGCTGTGGGACCGGCTCTCCGACACCTGGGGGCCAGCGCGAGACGTCCGCCCCAACCAGCCACTGCTGGCCACCGACACCCTGCCACCCGTACCGGCCGACCCGGAGGTACGCCAGGTCCGCTCCGGCGAGGTCGATCGACTCTTCCCGGCCGCGGTGGCCATGTACACCGAGGAGGTCGGCGTCTCCCCACTGGCCGAGGACGCCGGGCGCAGCTACCGCCGACGGGTCAACGACCTGGTCCGGGCCGGTCGGGCGTACGCCCGCTTCGTCGACGGCAAGGTCGTGTTCAAGGCCGAGTTGGCAGTGGTCACCAAGCGGACGGCCCAGGTCCAGGGCGTCTGGGTGGCACCGGAATGGCGGGGCCGGGGGATCGCGACGGCTGCCATGGCAGCCGTGGTCCGCGACGCGCTGCTGCGGGTCGCCCCCACGGTCAGCCTGTACGTCAACGACTTCAACCTCCCGGCCCGCCGGGTCTACGAGCGCTGCGGCTTCCAGCCGATCGGCACGCTCGCCACCGTCCTCTTCTGACCGCTGCCCGCTGGCTGCTGGCTGTTGGGCCGGGTGCCGCGTCGCCGCGTGCCGAGTGCTGCGTCGCCGCGTGCCGGGTGCCGGGTGCCGCGTGCCTGGTGCTGCGTGCCTGGTGCTGCGTCGCCGCGTGGCCGCGTGCGGCCTGCTGCATGCGGGTGCGGGCGTGCGGATGTGCGACGTGCGGCCTGCGGGTGCGGGTGCGGGTACCGCGTGCGGCATGCGGGTGCGGCGTGGCCAAGGGCGCCCGGCAACTCGCGGTCCACGGTGACCCGGTCGGCGGGCGTGTGCCGATGGGCCGATCTCTGCCGTTTCGCCGGTAGATCTTGGACAGTTTCCGTCTCGCGGGCCCGCCGCGCGAACGGAAACTGTCCAAGATCTCCGAGCAAACGCCGACCAGGCGGGCCATCACCTTCCCCGCGCCGCCGACGGCGCGTCGCACACCCCAACAACCCACCTGCGGAGCAGCCGAGGAACGCCGTTGGCCGGCACCCCGGTGTTGCGGGGTGCCGGCCAACGGTCGGTGTCGTGCGGTGGGTCAGCTGTTCCAGTGCTGGCCGACCAGGTCGGTGGCCTGCTGCTCCCACTGGGCGTAGGCGTCCGGGTAAGCGGAAACCTGGACGGTCTGCGCGGCCTGGGTCAGCGGCATGTCCTGCCAGCCGTCAACCTGGCGGAGGCCCTTGAGGAACGCGGTGGTCGAGTAGGCGGGGTCGGTGATCTGCTCCGGCGTACCCCAACCCGAGCTGGGGCGCTGCTGGAACAGGCCGAGTGAGTCGTGGTCGTTCATGTCGCCGAGGTGGCCCAGGTTCTCCAGCTTCGACTCCTGCAGGCTCGTCGCGATGGAGATGATCGCGGCGCGTTCGGGCAGGCCGGCCTTCTTCGTGGCGGCAATGATCGCCTTGGCGTTGGCGGTCTGCTCGTCGTTGAGGGTGATGTGGGACTGGTCGCCCTGCGGCTTCGGCGCGGCGGCCTGCACGGCCACGGCGGCGGGCTTGCCCTCGACCGGGTTGGCGTGGGCGGCGATCGGGCCGGCGAACACACCACCGGCGAACGCGAGACCAGCAACAGACAGCACACTCTTACGCATGATCGTGTTCATGGGGGTAGCTCCTTCGGGGGTAGGAAACACCCGCGCCGCCAAGGGGGGTCGGCGACACAAGGTGTGAGCACCTCGTCCGGCGCTGCACAAACAAAAACGGGAAAGTCTCGATATGACGCCTACCGGGCGTCGGGGTCGGCGACCTGCGAGCGGGGGGGCTCGCGGCGCCGGGACCGGTTGTAACGACCGCGGGGCCAGGGTCATTCCGGGGGACGGCCCCTCCACCGGCACCCACCTGGAGGCGGTGACCAGGGCGGTCGGTCGTGGGGACTGCAACGACCGGGGGCCGGGGGTCATTCCCGGTAGTCGCTGACCGGGGGCGGTCGGTCGTGGGGGACTGCAACGACCGGACCGGGGCCCGCATTCCAACCCCGGTGACCGGGGCGGCGGCCTCGTGGTGCTGCGATCGTCAGGGTATGTAACGACCCCGCCCCCGCCATGATTCCGGCCCACGGGTGCACCCGGTCACGGGCCAGACCTCACCAAACCGAACAAACCACGCACCAGCTTGCCCTCTCGCACCCGGGAAACCCGACATCGACCGCCAATCACCCAGGCCAGGGATGATCCACTCGACTTTGCGGAGATCGCGGTATCCGGGACGGGCTGAGACGGCGACTCTACGAAAGCCGAGTCGATCACGGGGTCGGCCAGGACTGACGCCCTGCTCAGGGCCGGAAATTCGGTTGAATCTGGGCGTCGGCGCCGCCAGGCTGAAGTCTCCGCCAACCCACATCCGGAGGACTTCCATGCGCCTGCTCCGTGATCTGTGGGGCACCTCGGCACGTCGGATGACGGTAGTGGCCGTCCTGATCGTGCTCGGCGCAGCCGGCCAGGCGGGCGCTTCGGCGCTGGCCGGTGCGGTGCTGGTGCACCGGTCGGCCGGCTTCTTCGCCGTGCTGGCCGCGGCGCTGGTCGCGGTGGTGCTCAGCGACCTCGCGGTGAGCCTGCTGATGGCCGGCCTGACCGCGGACTGGTCCGCCGACGTGCGCCGCCGGCTCTGCCGAGTCGCTCTCGGGCAGGACCTGCCCACCCTGGAGACCACCCCGGTGGGTGAGCTGCTCGACCGGATCGACGGTGACGTCTACCAGGTGGCGTCGGCGATCCGTAACCAGGGCACCCGGCTCGCCCAGGGCCTCTGCGTCGGCCTGTTGTCGATGATCGTGGCGTTGGCCGTGTGGTGGCCGGCCGGGGTCGCGATGCTGCTGCTCACGGTGCTGCTCGCAGCCGGCCTGCGCAGGCCCACCGCGCGGATCGCCCCGGCCCGGATGCGGGAGGAGGAGGCGTGGTCCGACCTGGCCGCCGTGATGGAGGAGGCGGTGCACGGCCAGGACGACGTACGCACCAGCCTGGCCCGGCCGTACGTGTTGCGGCTCTACGCCCGGCGGGCAGCCGCCGTGCTGTCCCGGGGCGGCCTGGTGTGGGTGTTGTCCGCCCGGGTGGCAGCGGCCGCCACCGCGACGATCCGGGCCGGCATCGGCGCGGTGGTGCTCGGCGGGGCCTGGGCGTTGACCACCGACCGGATCGACGCCGCCCGGCTCACCGCCATCTGGCTGCTCGCCCTGGCCTTCGGGGCCACCGCGGAACACGTCAGCCGGATGGTGCCGGAGATCCAGGAGGCTCTGGGCGCGTGGGCCCGGGTGCAGTTGCTGCACCGGGCTCGGCAGGAGCCCGTCGGCGGCGTCAGCCCGACCGAGGGTGACCTGCGCATCCGCGACCTGACCTTCGAATACGAGGTGAGCGGCCCCGAGGGTGGCCGGGGAGCCGCGCTGCGCGGGCTCAGCCTCACCTTCGCGCGCGGACGCTCGTACGCGCTCATCGGGCGGACCGGTTCGGGCAAGTCGACGTTGGCGAAGGTGCTCACCAGGGCGGTCGACGTGCCGTCGGGCACGGTCTTCCTCGGTGGCACCGACCTGTGTGACCTCGACGTCGAGCAGTTGCGCCGCTGGGTGGCACTGGTGCCGCAACGCACCGAGATCCTGGCCGGCACTCTCGCCGAGAACGTCGCGCTCTACGACCCGGAGCTGCTCGACGCCGCGGCGAAGGCACTTGACGAGTTGGGCCTGGCCGGCTGGATCGCCGAGTTGCCGGACGGGTTGGCGACCCGGCTGGGAGAGGGCGGGCACGTGCTCTCCGCCGGCCAGGAGCAGTTGGTGGCGTTCGCCCGGATCCTGGTCCGTGACCCGCACGTGGTGATCCTCGACGAGGCCACCGCACGGCTGGATCCGGTCACCGAGGCGCGGGTGCAGCGGGCCACCGAACGACTGCTGCGCGACCGGATCGGCATCGTCATCGCGCACCGACTCTCCTCCGTGCGCCGCTGTGACGAGGTGGTGGTGCTGGCCGACGGCGCGGTGATCGAGGCCGGTCCACTGGAGACGTCCACGCGTTTCGCCGAGTTGCTGGCGACCAGTCACGCCGCCGCGTACGCCGCGGTGGCACCGGCCGGCCGTGCCGGCGCGGGCACCGACCTGCTGGTCGGCCCCGGCCCGGCCGACGCCTGGCCCAGCGAGCCGACCACCGCGCGGGTCGAGCAGGTCGGGCCGACGCGTGCCGACCCGCCGCCGCTGCCACCCGTGCCGCCGGCGCGGACGCTGCGGGAGATCGTCCGGCTCTGCACGAACGACCCCCGGTACGGGCTGGCCGCGATCGGGTTGTTCCTCGGGCTGAGCCTGCTGGGGCTGGACGGCCCGGTGCTGCCCTGGCTCTGGGCCGACCTGGTCGACGGGACCGGCAACGCGTACCTGCCGGCGGCCGGCATCGTGGCCGGGCTGCTTGTCACACTGCCGCTGCCGTACTACACCCACGTCTGGTTCCCGCAGTGGTGGGTGCGGCAGATGCTGCGGATCGGCCTGCGTCTGGTGCACGGCCAGACCGGGCCGCGCCGGGTCAGTTCGCACACCCCGGCGGAGGTCGTGGCGCAGGGTGGCGACACCGAGCGGGTGGTCCAGCTCGCCGACAACGTGCTGGACCAGTCCGTCGCGCTGGTCCTGGTGGTCGCCATGACGGCGGTCACCGGCAGTGTCGTACCAGGGCTGTTCTTCCTCGGCACGATGGTCGTCTCCGGGCTGGCCGCGACGCTGTTCGGGCCGAAACTCGAACGCGCGGCCCGGGCGACTGTGTCGGCGCGGGCCGCCTTCGCCACGGCGCTGGTCTCCGCGCTCTCCGCGGCGCGGACGGTGAAGCTCGCCGGCGCGACCACGGCGGCGCTGCGCCACCTGGCGAGCCTGGACGTGCTGCGCAGCGACCGGCAGCGGCGGGAGATCTCGGTGCAGGTGTGGGCGCGTTCCACGCCGTCGATGGCCAGCGGACTGTTGCCGATCGGCGCGTGGGCGTTCTACCTGGGCGGCTCGCTCTCCGCCGGGGCGGTGCTGGTGGCCGTCTCCACGTTGGGCGCGGCGCGCTGGTTCGCCTGGACCACCGCTTCGCTGATCTCCCAGCTACCGTCGGCGCGGGTCTGGACGCGGCGCACGGTGGCGATGACCGGGGTGAGCACGTACTCCGCGGGGGTTGCCGCTGTCGACCTGGCCGCCGGGACGGCGCCCGCGCCGACGCCCGCGCCGCGGCATCCGCTGCGACGGTTGGAGCTGCGCGGTTTCGGGGTGGTGCACTCCGACGGCACGGTGGCCGTCCGCGACGTGGACCTGACCGTGCAGCGGGGGCAGTTGGTGCTTGTCGTCGGGCCGGTGGGGTCGGGCAAGTCCTCGCTGCTGCGGGCACTGGCGGGGATCGTGCACCACACCGGTGAGCTGGCCTGGAACGGCGACCCGGTCACCGAGCCGGAGCTGTTCCTGCGCCCCAACCAGGTCGGCTACGTCGGCCAGTTGCCCCGGGTGCTGTCCGGCACGGTCGCCGACAACATCGCGCTCGGGCACCAGGTGGACGCGGCCGACGCGGTCAGCACCGCCCAGCTCGACCACGACCTGGCCGCCGCCGGCGGTGGGCTGGGCCTGCTCATCGGGCACAAGGGCACCCGGCTCTCCGGCGGGCAGTTGCAGCGGTTGGCGTTGGCTCGGGCGCTGGCACCGCGTACCGAACTGTTGGTCGCCGACGACGTGTCGTCGGCGCTGGACGTCACCACCGAGCTGGCGTTGTGGCAGGCGTTGCGCGGACACGGGGTGACAGTGGTCGGCTCGACCGCCAAACGCGCCGCGCTGGTCCGCGCCGACCACGTGGTGGTGCTGCACGCCGGCACGGTGGCCGCCCAGGGCACCTGGCGGGACCTGGAGGGCGACTGGTCACATCTGGCCGGCTGACGGCCGGGTGGCGCCGGACACGGCAGCCACCCGGCCGACGGGGATCAGGAGGCGCGGAGGTACTGCGCCGGCCCGGTGTAGGCGACGCCGAGCTTGGCGGCGGCCCGGCGCGGCCAGTACGGGTCGCGCAGCAACTCCCGGCCGAGCAGCACCAGATCGGCGTCGCCGCCCGCGACGATCTGCTCGGCGTGCTCGGGCTCGACGATCAGGCCCACCGCGCCGGTGGGCACGCCGGCCTCGCGGCGGATCTGGGCGGCCAGCGGCACCTGGTAGCCGGGGCCGAACGGGACGCGCTGGTCCGTGCTGACGCCACCCGAGGAGGCGTCGACCAGGTCGACGCCGACACCGGCCAGCTCGCCGGCGAGCACCACGCTGTCCTCGATCGTCCAACCGCCCTCGACCCAGTCGGTGGCCGAGATGCGGGTCAGCACCGGCACGTCCTCGCCGACGGCGGCGCGTACCGCGCGGGCCACCTCCACTGTGAGTCGCATCCGGGCGGCCCGGTCGCCTCCGTAGCCGTCGGTGCGGTGATTGGTCAGCGGCGAGAGGAACTCGTTGAGCAGGTAACCGTGCGCGGCGTGGATCTCCACGGCGGCGAAGCCGGCGGCCAGCGCGCGTTCGGCGGCCGTCGCGAAGGCCTCGACCACACCGGCGATGCCGGCCTCGTCGAGAGCGGTCGGCGTCCGGTAGCCGGCGGTGAACGGCTCCGAACCGGGCGCGACGGGCGTCCAGCCGCCCTCGGCGTCCGGCACGCCACCACGTTCCGACGCCCACGGCCGGTAGGTGGAGGCCTTGAACCCGGCGTGCGCGAGCTGCACGGCCGGCACCGCGCCGTGGGCGGCGACGAACGCGGTCACCGGTCGCCACGCGTCGACGTGCGCGTCGGACCACAGCCCGGTGTCCTGCGGGCTGATCCGCCCCTCGGGGAGCACGGCGGTCGCCTCGGTCAGCACCAGCCCGGCGCCGCCGACCGCGCGGCTGCCCAGGTGGATCAGGTGCCAGTCGGTGGGCAGCCCGTCCGGGCCGGCGGAGTACTGGCACATCGGCGCCACGGCGACCCGGTTGGGCAGGGTGACGGCGCGCAGGGCCAGGGGAGTGAACAGAGAACTCATGGGGGTCATCCTCTCGACGACGGCGACCGGCCCCTCCAAAGAGGGGCCGGTCGCCGTCACATCTGCTCCGGTCAGGCGGGAACGGGGCTCAGCTCGTCCTGCCGGTCCGGCCGGGACTCCGTGGCCGGCTCCGGGTCGATCAGGTCACGCCGGCCGGCGGACTCGTACGCGACCCGGTCGAGGGTGCCCTCGCGGGCGGCGACCACTGTCGGCACCAGGGCCTGCCCGGCCACGTTGGTGGCGGTGCGGATCATGTCCAGGATCGGGTCGATGGCCAGCAGCAGGCCGGCGCCCGCCAGCGGCAGGCCCAGCGTGCTGAGGGTCAGGGTGAGCATCACGATCGCGCCGGTCAGGCCGGCGGTGGCCGCCGAGCCAACCACCGAGACGAACGCGATGAGCAGGTAGTCGGTGACGCCGAGGTGCACGCCGAAGACCTGGGCCACGAAGATCGCGGCAAGTGCCGGGTAGATGGCGGCGCAACCGTCCATCTTCGTGGTCGCGCCGAACGGCACCGCGAAGGAGGCGTACTCGCGGGGGACGCCGAGCCGCTCGACGGAGCGCTGCGTCACCGGCATGGTGCCGACCGAGGAGCGGGACACGAAGGCCAGCTCGATCGCCGGCCAGGCGCCGGCGAAGAAGCGCAGCGGGTTGAGGCGGCCGGCGAGGATCAGCACCAGCGGGTAGACCACGAACAGCACGATGGCGCAGCCGACGTAGACGGCGGTGGTGAACTTCGCGAGGGGGGCCAGCAGGTCCCAGCCGTACGAGGCGACGGCGTTGCCGATCAGGCCGAGGGTGCCGATCGGTGCGAGGCGGATGACCCACCAGAGCGCCTTCTGGACGATCTCCAGCAGGGAGCGGTTCAGCGCGACGAACGGTTCGGCGGCGTCGCCGACCAGCAGGGCCGCCGCACCGACGACGAGGGCGAGGAAGACGATCTGCAGGACGTTGCCCTCGACGAACGCGCCGACCGGGTTGGTGGGCACGATGCCGGTGAGGAAGTCGGTCCACGAGCCGGTGTTCTTCGGCGGGGTCGCGCCGCCCAGGTCGAGGGACACGCCCTTACCCGGGTTGGTGAGCAGGCCGAGGCCGATGCCGATGCTCACCGAAATCAGCGCGGTGATGCCGAACCACATCAGGGTCTTGAGCGCGAGCCGGGCGGCGTTCGCGACGCCGCGCAGGCTGACCACGCTGACCACGATGGCGGTGAAGACAAGCGGCGGTACGGCCAGCTTGAGTAGCTGGATGAAGAGGCCACCGACGGTGTGCAGGGTGCTGGTCAGCCAGCTCACGTCGTTGGCGCGGGCCACGAAGCCCAGCGCGACGCCGAGCACGAGGCCGAGCAGGATCTGCACGGAGAAGGGAATCTTGCGCAGGCTGAAGGGCATGAGGAATCTATCCAATTGTCCGGTCTGATCGGGGCAGGCGTGGAAACGCAGCTAGCCCGGACAGATGCCGCTGGCCTGTAGTCGGAGATCGACATACAGGCGGACGGTGAGGCCCCAGACATTGGTCATCGCTAGGCGAGAATACGCCGCTGGCCGGGTATCGCAAGGAGCGGTCGACGTGAGGATCCTTACAAGCGCCGTGCCGGCCGGCGGTCCAGGGCCAGCACGGTGGCGGTGGCGAGGCCCCAGACGACAAGCAGCACGAGGACCAGCCGCTCCAGCACCCCCACCACCGCGCCCCGGCCGACGACGAGCATGGCCAGCCCGGCCGTCGCGCAGAGCGGGAGGGCCAGCGCCGCTGTCACACCGGCCAGCCGGCGCACCGCCGGGCCGGCCGGCCCGGACACGGCGAGCGTGAGCATGGCGAAGACCACCGACGCGGTGGCCGCGATGCTCGCGCCGCCGTGCACCAGATCCGCGTTCGTGGCTCGCTCGAACGGTGGCAGCGGGCAGCCGGCGGAGCAGGTCACCGCCCCGGACACCGCCGTGAACACGGCACCGGTGGCGAGCAGCGCCGGCGCGGCCGCCCACACCCCGGGAGGCAGCGCGGCGCCGATCAACAGCAACGCGGCGGCCAGGGCGAGGATCCCGATCCGGTACGTCGCGGCCTGTGCACCGCCGGCGATGCCGGACTCGCTGACGTACCCGCTGAAACCGGGACCGGGACCGGCGACCACGGCGACCGTCACCGCCACCGCCCCGGCCAGCGCGCAACCCGCCGCGGCGGAACCGGCGGCCCGGCGGGCGACGTCCGCGCCGGCCCTCGGCGCGGTCGTGGTGCCGGAGCGACCCGGCTCAGCCACGCCCGTGTGGTGTGTGCCAGCCGGACTCGTCCGGGCCGAGTGGCACGATGCCGCTGGGGTTGATCTCCCGATGGGTGCCGTAGTAGTGCCGCTTGATGTGGTCGAAGTCGACGGTCTCGCCGAAACCCGGGGTCTGGAACAGGTCCCGCGCGTACGCCCACAGGACCGGCATCTCGGTCAGCTTGTCGCGGTTGCACTTGAAGTGGCCGTGGTAGGCGGCGTCGAAGCGGACAAGCGTGGTGAACAGCCGCACGTCGGCCTCGGTGATCGCCTCACCCATCAGGTAACGCTGCCCGGCCAGTCGCTCGGAGAGCGCGTCCAGCCGGGCGAAGAGCGCCCGGAACGCCTCGTCGTACGCCTCCTGCGAGGTGGCGAACCCGCACCGGTAGACCCCGTTGTTGACGTCGCGGTGGATCTCGGCCATCAGCGCGTCCATCTCCGGGCGCAGGGCGACCGGGTACAGGTCCGGCGCGTCGGGCGCGTGCAGCGACCGCCACTGCGTGGAGAAGTCGAGGGTGAGCTGCGGGTAGTCGTTGGTGACCACCCGGCCGGTAAGCGTGTCGACGAGCGCCGGCACTGTCACCCGGCCGGTGTAGTCCGGGTCGGTGGACAGGTACGCCTCGGAGAGGAAGCTCACGCCGAGGACCGGGTCGAAGCCGTCCGGGTCCAGGGCGAACGCCCAGCCCCGCTCGTCGCGGATCGGGTCGACGGTGCCCAGCGAGATCGCGTCGTCCAACCCGAGCAGGCCGCGCACGATCCTCGCCCGGTGCGCCCACGGGCAGGCCCGGCACCAGATCAGCCGGTACCGGCCGGCCTCCAGCGGCCAGCGGTCCTGCTCGTCCGGGCCGCCGCCGGGTGGGGAGGTCGAGTCGGCGGTGACCCGACCGGTGAACCGGTTGGGCTGGCGGACGAAACCCCCACCACTGTTGGTCTCTGCGCTGAACTGGGCCCGAGCCATGCCGCCAACCTATCCGCTGGGAGCGTGGATATCCTGGCGGCTCGGGAGTCCCCTGCGACCCGGCGGACGCCCGCACCCCCGCCCTTCCCACCCCCGAAGGACTCGCGATGACCGTGGCATACCTGGTGGCCGGTGTCCGTACCCCGATCGGCCGGTACGCCGGCGCGCTGGCCGGCGTCCGCCCCGACGACCTGGCCGCCCACGTGATCCGTGAACTGGTCGCCCGCCACCCGTCGGTGGACTGGGCGCGGGTGGACGACGTCGTGCTCGGCTGCGCCAACCAGGCCGGCGAGGACAACCGCAACGTGGCCCGGATGGCGGCGCTGCTGGCCGGCCTGCCCGAGGAGGTGCCGGGCAGCACCGTCAACCGGCTCTGCGGCTCGGGCCTGGACGCCCTGGCCACCGCCGCCCGAGCCATCGTGGCCGGGGACGCGGAGTTGATGATCGCCGGCGGGGTGGAGAGCATGAGCCGGGCGCCGTTCGTCATGCCGAAGGCGACGTCGGCGTACTCCCGCTCGGCCGAGGTGTACGACACCACCCTGGGCTGGCGGCTGGTCAACCCGTTGATGCGCGACGGGTGGGGCGTCGACTCGATGCCGGAGACGGCGGAGAACGTGGCCGCCGAGTACAACGTCAGCCGGGCCGAGCAGGACGCCTTCGCGTACCGCTCCCAGCAGCGTGCGGCCAAGGCGCAGGCCGACGGCCGGTTCGCCGAGGAGATCGTGGCGGTGTCCGTGCCGGCTGGTCGGCGCGAGACGCGGCTGGTCGAGGTCGACGAGCACCCCCGGGAGACCACGCTTGCGAAGTTGGCCGCGCTGCCCACCCCGTTCCGCGACGGCGGCACGGTCACCGCGGGCAACTCCTCGGGCGTCAACGACGGCGCGGTCGCGCTGCTGGTGGCGAGCGAGGCGGCGGTGCACCGGTACGGCCTCACCCCGCTGGCCCGGATCGGCGGTGCGGCGGTGGCCGGCGTGCCGCCCCGGATCATGGGGATCGGCCCGGTGCCGGCCACCCGCAAGCTGCTCGACCGGGTGGGCGTCGAGGTCGGCGCGGTGGACGTGGTGGAGTTGAACGAGGCGTTCGCCGCGCAGTCCGTGGCGGTGTTGCGGGAGCTGGGTCTGCCCGTGGACGCCGACCACGTCAACCCGAACGGTGGGGCCATCGCGTTGGGCCACCCGCTCGGCGCCAGCGGCGCGCGGCTGGCGCTGACGGCCGCCCTGGAGTTGCGCCGTCGCGGCGGACGCCTGGCGCTCGCCACCATGTGCATCGGCGTCGGTCAAGGCATCTCGCTGTTGCTGGAGTCAGCCGCCTAGAGTGGTCCACACCACACGACCCGCGGGTCGGCCGGTGCTCGCGCACGCCGTCGACGCCGGTGCTGTCCCGCGCCGCGGCGATGAACTGGGGAGCACGCTGATGCCGGACGGACTGCCGACCGAGATCGATCTGACCAGGCCGAGCGCGGCCCGGGTGTACGACTATTTCCTGGGCGGGGCGCACAACTTCGAGATCGACCGGCAACTGGCCGAGCAGATCGCCAGCATGACGCCGAATCTCGCCGCCACCATGCGCTCCGGCCGGGAGTTCCTGCGGCGGGCCGTCCGGGTGCTCCTCGATGCCGGCATCGACCAGTTCCTCGACATCGGCTCCGGAATTCCCACGGTGGGCAACGTGCACGAGGTTGCCCAGGCGGTCAACCCGAAGGCCCGGGTGGTGTACGTCGACATCGACCCGGTGGCGGTCGCGCACAGCCGGGAGTTGCTCGCCGGCAACGAGCTGACCGGTGTCATCCACGCCGACCTGCGGGAGCCGGAGCGGATCCTCGCCGAGACCCGGCGGCTCGGGCTGATCGACTTCAGTCGGCCGATGGGCATCCTGCTCGCCGGGGTGGTGCACTTCATCCCGGACGGCGACCGGCCGGAGGAGATCCTGGCCGCGCTGCGGGCCGTCGCCGCGCCGGGCAGCTTCCTGGTCATCTCGCACTCCACGTTCGAGGACCAGCCGCAGGAGATGCTGGACGCCCAGCGGCTCTCCGCACGGACGGACACCGAGATCACCCTGCGCTCCCGGGCGCAGGTCACCGGCTTCTTCGGCAACTGGACGGTCCTCGAACCGGGCGTGGTGCACATGCCGCTCTGGCGTCCCGACTCGCCGTCCGACGTGGACGAGCACCCGGAGCGGTTCGGCGCCTTCGGCGGCGTGGCCCGGTACGACCAGCCTGCCGGCTGATCGACGTGTCCGCCGTCGGGGACCCCGTCGACCGGGCCGACGCCCAGGGGTACGCCGCCGACTGGGCCCGCGCGATCCGCCGCCTCGGTTTCGTGCCGCTGAGCGTGGCGGAGACCGAGCGGCTGCTGCTGGCGCACACGATCCGACTGGCGCAGGCGGTGCGTGCGGAACCGTTCAGTGCCGGCCCGGCCGAGGCGGTCGGGCGGGCGCTCGTCGAGGCGCACTTCACCGCACCGCAGGCCCTGGACTGGACGCTGCGGGCCCTCGGCACGGATTTCCCGGACCGGGTGCTCCCCGCCGTCGACCGGCCGGCGGACCTGGCGGAGCGGGTCGCGGCGATGCAGGGCGGGCTGGCGGCGGGGTTCGCACGCGCGCTGCGCGACCGCACCTTCCGCCAGCAGGAGCAGATCGCCAGGTCTGCCTGGCAGGCACGTGACCAGGTGGAGCAGGCGCTGCGCGACAGCGAGGCACGCTTCCGGGCGGTCTTCACAGGTGCCGCGATCGGCATCGGCATCGCCGGCGTGGACGGCCAGATCATCGACGTCAACCAGGCGTTCGCCGACATGCTCGGCTACTCGATCGAGGAGTTGCGCGGCAGTGCCGTGGCGGCGCTGTTCCACGCCGACGACGCCGCCGGGATGTGGGAGCTCTACCAGGAGCTGATCGACGGCAAGCACGACGTCGCCCGGGTGGAGAAGCGCTACCACCGGAAGGACGGCAGTGTGGTCTGGACGGACCTGGCCGTCTCGCTGATCCGACACGGCGACGGGCGACCCCGGTTCACCGTAGCGATGATCGAGGACATCACCCAGCGGTACGAACTCCAGCAGCGGCTGCGCTTCCAGGCGCTGCACGACCCACTGACCGGGCTGCCCAACCGGACGTTGTTCTTCGAGACGCTGGGCCGGGTCCTCGACGCCGCGGGCGCCGGCCAGCGGGTCGGGGTGTGCTTCCTCGACCTGGACGGTTTCAAGGCGATCAACGACAGTCTCGGCCACGACCTCGGCGACCGGCTGCTGGTGATGATCGGCCGCAGGCTGGCCGCGTGCGTGGCCGACCACGGCCACCTGGTCGCCCGGATGGGTGGCGACGAGTTCGTGATCCTGGTCGACGGCGGGGACGACATCGACGACGCGGTGGCCGTCGCGGAGTCCGCGTTGGCCGCCGTCGCCGCCCCAGTGCACGTCGGTGACCACCAGTTGGCCGTGTCGGCAAGCGTGGGCATCGTGCAGTGCCCGGCGGCGGAGACCAGCCCGTCCGAGCTGATGAAGGCGGCGGACACCACGCTCTACTGGGCGAAGGGGGAGGGCCGGGGCCGCTGGGCGGTCTACGACCCGGAGCGCAGCGCCCGCGACATCGCCCGGTCGGCACTTGTCGCCGGGTTGCCGGCCGCACTTGACCGGGGCGAGTTCGTGCTGCACTACCAGCCGATCGTGTCGCTGCTGGAGGGCACCATGCTCGCGGTGGAGGCGTTGGTCCGGTGGGAGCACCCGGAGTTGGGCCTGATCCTGCCGGACCGGTTCATCGGCCTGGCCGAGGAGACCGGCCTGATCGTCCGGCTCGGCGAGTGGGTGCTGCGGCGGGCCTGTCACGACGCCGAGCGGTGGTGGCGGGAGTTTCCCGACGCCCGGCTGGTGGTGAGCGTCAACCTGGCCGCGCGGCAGGCCGACGACCCGGCCATCGTGGACACGGTGGCGGACGTGCTGCACACCAGCGGACTGCCCGCCGACCTGCTCCAGTTGGAGCTGACCGAGAGCGCCGTGATGGGCAGCGCCGGTGAGCCCCTGCGCAGCCTGCATCGGCTCGCCGCGCTCGGCGTCCGGCTGGCCGTGGACGACTTCGGCACCGGTTACTCCAACCTCGCGTACCTGCGGCGGCTGCCGATCCACTCGCTGAAGCTCGCCGGCCCTTTCGTCGAGGGGATCCGCGCCGACGGCACCGACGTCGTGGCCGACCACCGCGACGAACGGATCGTCGACGCGTTGGTCCGCTTGGCGCACGCCCTGGAGCTGTGGGTCACCGCCGAGGCGGTCGAGACCGGGGTGCAGGCCGAACGGCTGCGGGCGCTGCGGTGCGACACCGGGCAGGGCCGGTACTTCGGCGCCCCGGTCCCGGCCGACGCGATCACCGCGCGACTGCGCGACGGGGCGGCGTGAGCGGGGATCGGGTCGCCGACGGCTCGTGCGGGCGCGCAACCGCACCGCCCGCGGGACGGTGTGCGCGGCGGCCCTTCTGGTCCGGTTGGCTCGGTTCGGTCGGATGGCGGCGAGGGAAGGTGACGGCGTGGACCTGACGGATTCGCAGACGGCGGTGACGGTGGTGGCCGGGCTGGCCATCCTGGCCGGACTGGCCGGCGTGGTGGTGCCCGGTCTGCCGGCGTTGCCGCTGTGCTGGGGCGGCGTGCTGGTCTGGGCGATCTTCGGCGGTGCCGGGACGGGTGGTTGGGCGGTGTTCGCCGCCGCCACGGTCGTCGCGGCGGGCGGCGCCGTGATCAAGTACGCGTGGCCGGGCCGGAACCTGAAGAACACGGGCGTGCCGATGTCCACGCTGCTCGCCGGCGGGGTGCTCGGCGTCATCGGGTTCTTCGTGGTGCCAGTCGTCGGGCTGGTGCTCGGCTTCGTCGCCGGGGTGTGGGCGGCGGAGCGCCTGCGGCTGGGCAGCAACCGGCTCGCCTGGCCGTCCACCGTGCAGGCCATCAAGGCGGTCGGCCTGTCGATGCTCGTGGAGTTCCTGGCCGGTCTGACCGTCGCCGCCCTCTGGGTGACCGGCCTCCTCCTGACCTGACCGTTCCGGCTCCGTGCCCTCTCGGGTGGGCCCGTCGCCGTCGGGGGTCGCCGTGGACCAGGGCCGGCGGGCGTTGGAGTGGGCGCGGGGCACTTTTCGGGTACGGCGATGAGCCGTACGTGAGAGAGAGGCGTGCCCCGCGCCGCGGTCCGGGCGGTCCGAGCGCCCGGGGAGTGGCCCGAGGATCGGGCCTGGTCACGGGGTCAAGGATGCCGGCCGGGGTGGCCCGACGGCAACGCAATTAGCCCTGCGGCGGTGAGATTCCCACCGACGACGTATTGACCGCCTTGATCAGCCGGGACGACACTTTGCGCACTCGCACGCGGAACCACCTCAGGGAGGTGTGCAGTGGCCACGACGCCCGTGCCGACCGCCGAGCAACCGATGGACGACGACGCCCGACGGCTCGCCGAACTCGGCTACAAACAGGAGCTGCGCCGCAAGTGGAGTGGCTTCTCCAACTTCGCCATCTCGTTCTCGATCATCTCGATCCTGGCCGGCTGCTTCACCACCTTCGGCCAGGCGTGGAACAACGGCGGGCCGGTCGCCATCTCCTGGGGTTGGCCGCTGATCTCGCTGTTCATCCTGATCATCGGCTTCTGCATGGCGGAGCTGGTGTCGGCGTACCCGACGGCGGGCGGGATCTACTGGTGGGCGGCCACCATGGGTCGCCCGGTGCACGGCTGGTTCACCGGCTGGCTGAACCTGATCGGTCTGGTGGCGGTCACCGCCTCGGTCGACTACGGCTGCGCGACGTTTCTCAACCTCACCCTGTCGGCGCTCTTCGACGGCTGGGCCGGGACGCTGCGGCAGGCGTTCGTGCTGTTCGTGATCATCCTGATCCTGCACGGCCTGATCAACATCTTCGGGCACCGGATCATCGACGTACTCCAGAACGTCTCGGTCTGGTGGCACGTGGCCGGCGCGGCCGTCGTGGTGGCCATCCTGGTCCTCGTGCCCGACAACCACCAGAGTTTCCAGTTCGTGTTCACCGAGCGGTTCAACAACTCCGGCTTCGGCGACGGGGACATCGGTGGGCTCACGTTCTGGTTCTACGTGCTGCCGCTGGGCTTCCTGCTGACCCAGTACACGATCACCGGCTTCGACGCCTGCGCGCACGTCTCCGAGGAGACCCGGGGCGCGTCCCAGGCCGCCGCGCGGGGGCTCTGGCAGTCGATCTTCTATTCGGCGGTCGGTGGCTGGATCCTGCTGCTGGCGTTCCTCTTCGCGGCCACCGACGTCGAAGCGGTCAACGCGGCGGGCGGGTTCTCCGGCGCCATCTTCGAGTCCGCGCTGACCCCGGTCTTCTTCAAGATCGTCATCATCATCTCCACCATCGGGCAGTTCTTCTGCGGCATGAGCTGCGTGACGTCGATGAGCCGCATGGCGTACGCGTTCAGCCGGGACCGTGCCGTACCCGGATGGCGGCTCTGGTCGCGGGTCGACCGAAACGGCACCCCGGTCAACGCGATCATCGGCGCCACAGTGGCCGGCCTGGTGCTGACCCTGCCGGCGCTCTACGAGAGCTCCGCCGGCATCCCGATCGCCTTCTACGCGGTGGTCTCCGTCGCGGTCCTCGGGCTCTACCTGTCGTTCCTCATCCCGATCGCGCTGCGGCTGCGCCTGGGCGACCGGTTCGTGCCCGGCCCGTGGACGCTCGGGCCGAAATACAAGATCCTCGGCTGGATCGCGGTGGTCGAGATCGCGATCATCGCCGTCTACTTCGTGCTGCCGATCGTGCCCGCCGGGGTGCCCGGCGACGACGACTTCACCTGGTCGGCGGTGAACTACGCGCCGCTCGCCGTCGGCGGGGTGCTGCTGGTGGTCGCCGTCTGGTGGTACGCCTCGGCCCGCAGGTGGTTCACCGGTCCGGTCCGTACCGTCGAGGAACGTGCGCCGGCGGACGAGCGGGCACCGGTCGACGGCCCGGCCTGACCCGCGTCCGGCGGGACGGGCGGCGCGCCCGTCCCGCCGGGTTTGCCACAGTCGCCATCGGGGGCATTGACGGTGATCCGGTTTGCCAGTAGACCTTGGTGATGGAGGCCCGCGCATGACGAAAGCTCCGTTCACGCTTGAACAACTGCGGGTCGCCGTCGCCGACGGTGAGATCGACACGGTGGTGCTGGCTCTGGTCGACATGCAGGGTCGGTTGCAGGGCAAGCGGTTCCACGCGCCCTTCTTCCTCGACCAGGTGGTGACCAACGGCAGCGAGGGCTGCAACTACCTGCTCGCCGTCGACGTCGACATGAACACCGTCGACGGGTACGCGATGTCGAGCTGGGAACGCGGCTACGGCGACTTCGCCATGGTGCCGGACTTCGCCACGCTGCGCCGGATGCCCTGGCAGCCGGGCTCCGCGTTGCTGCTGGCCGACCTGACCTGGCTCGACGGCTCCGGCGACGTGGTCGCCTCACCCCGACAGATCCTGCGCCGGCAACTGGACCGGCTGGCCGAGCACGGGCTGACCGCGTACGCCGGCACCGAGCTGGAGTTCGTGCTGTTCCGCGACTCGTACGAGGATGCCTGGCGGCGCGGCTACCGCGACCTCACCCCGGCCAACCAGTACAACGTGGACTACTCGCTGCTCGGCACCGCCCGGGTGGAGCCGCTGCTGCGCCGGATCCGCACCGAGATGGCCGGCGCCGGGCTCACGCCGGAGAGCGCCAAGGGTGAGTGCAACCTCGGCCAGCACGAGATCGCCTTCCGCTATGACGAGGCCGTCGCCTGCGCCGACCACCACGTCATCTACAAGAACGGCGCCAAGGAGATCGCCGCCCAGGAGGGGATGGCGATCACCTTCATGGCCAAGCCGAACGAGCGGGAGGGCAACTCCTGCCACATCCACTTCTCGTTGCGCGACACCAGCGGGGCCTCGGCGATGCTCGGCGACGGGCCCGCGCACCTGTCCCAGACCGGGCAACGGGTGCTCGCCGGGCTGCTCGCCACCATGCGGGAGTTCAGCCTGCTGTTCGCCCCCAACATCAACTCCTACAAGCGCTACCAACCCGGCTCGTTCGCCCCGACGGCGCTGCGCTGGGGCGTGGACAACCGCACCTGCGCGCTGCGGGTCGTCGGGCACGGGCAGGGCATGCGTGTGGAAAACCGGGTGCCCGGCGCCGACGTCAACCCGTACCTGGCGATCGCCGGGCTGGTCGCCGGCGCGCTGCACGGCATCGACGGGGAGCTGGAACTGGGCGCGGAGTGCACCGGCAACGCGTACGACGACCCGGAGGCCGAGCGCGTCCCGGGGACGCTGCGCGACGCCCTGGCCCTCTGGGAGGAATCCACTGTGGCCCGGGACGCGTTCGGCGCCGAGGTGGTGGCCCACTACGCCAACCAGGCGAGGGTGGAACTGGCGGCCTTCGACGCCGCCGTGACGGACTGGGAGCTGACCCGTGGTTTCGAACGCCTCTGAAGCCCGTACCCCACCGCACCGGCGATCGTGTCGTTGACCGGCGAGTCGGGGCCGACACCGCGCGATCGCGCGGAGGAAGGGTGGGCGGGCACGTGACGGTTCTGCTGGATCCGGCCAACGGGGAGACCGTGCGGGAGGTTCCGGGGGCCTCCGTCGGCGAGGTCGACGCCGCCATCTCGCGGGCCGCCCGCGCCTTTGAGACCTGGCGGGGCGTGGCGCCGGGGGATCGGGCGCGACTCCTGCGGCGGTTCGCCGCCGTCGTCGACGCCCACCTGGAGGAGTTGGCCGCGCTGGAGGTGCGCAACTCCGGTCACACCATCGGCAACGCCCGGTGGGAGGCCGGCAACGTCCGCGACGTCCTGGACTACTACGCCGGGGCGCCCGAGCGGCTGACCGGGCGGCAGATCCCGGTGCCAGGCGGGTTGGACGTCACCTTCCACGAGCCACTCGGCGTGGTCGGCGTGATCGTGCCGTGGAACTTCCCGATGCCGATCGCCGCCTGGGGGTTCGTCCCGGCCCTCGCCGCCGGCAACACAGTGGTGCTCAAGCCCGCCGAGTTGACCCCGCTCACCGCGCTGCGGCTGGCCGAGCTGGCCCACGAGGCGGGCCTGCCCGAGGACGTGTTCACCGTCGTGCCGGGCGCGGGTGCGGTGGTGGGGGAGAGGTTCGTCAGCCACCCGGCGGTCCGCAAGATCTGCTTCACCGGCTCCACCGAGGTCGGTGCCCGGATCATGGCCGGCTGCGCGGCCCAGGTGAAGCGACTCACCCTGGAACTGGGCGGCAAGAGCGCGAACATCGTGTTCGCCGACGCCGACCTGGAACGCGCCGCCGCGACCGCGCCGGGCGCGGTCTTCGACAACGCCGGCCAGGACTGCTGCGCGCGGTCGCGGATCCTGGTCCAGCGCCAGGTGTACGACCGTTTCCTGGCCCTGCTCGAACCGGCGGTACGCGCCGTGCGGGTGGAGGACCCGTCCCGGGAGACCGCCGAGATGGGGCCGCTGATCTCCGCCGCCCAGCGGGACCGGGTCGCCGGCTACCTGCCCGACGCGCAGGTCGCCTTCACCGGCTCCTGCCCCGACGGCCCCGGCTTCTGGCACGCGCCCACCGTGCTGCTGGCCGACTCCCCGGCCGACCGGCACTGGCGGGAGGAGATCTTCGGCCCGGTGGTCTCGGTGCTGCCGTTCGACGACGAGGCCGACGCGGTCCGGCTCGCCAACGACACCGAGTACGGGCTCTCCGGCTCGATCTGGACCCGGGACGTGGGTCGCGCCCTCCGACTGGCCCGTGCCGTCGACTCGGGCAACCTCAGCGTCAACTCGCACTCGTCGGTGCGCTACTGGACCCCGTTCGGTGGGATGAAGCGTTCCGGGCTCGGCCGTGAGCTGGGCCCGGACGCGCTGCACTCGTTCACCGACGTCAAGAACGTGTTCATCGCGACAGAGGAGTGACGCCTGTGCAGGGTCGGTTGCAGGACCGGGTGGCAGTGGTCACCGGAGCGGGCAGCGGCATCGGGTTGGCCACCGTGCGGCGGTTCGCCGCCGAGGGGGCCCGGGTGGTCTGCGTGGACATCGACGCGGCGGCCGGCACGAGGGCCGCCGAGGAGTGCGGCGGCGAGTTCGTGCCCACCGACGTGGCCGACGAGTCGGCGGTCCGCGACCTGTTCGACGGGGTGGCCGACCGGCACGGCCGGGTGGACATCGCGTTCAACAACGCCGGCATCTCCCCGCCCGACGACGACTCCATCCTGGACACCGGCCTCGACGCGTGGGAGCGGGTGCTCCGGGTCAACACCACGAGCGTCTACCTCTGCTGCAAGTACGCGATCCCACACATGCGCCGCCAGGGCAAGGGTTCGATCATCAACACGGCGTCGTTCGTGGCGCTGATGGGCGCGGCGACGTCGCAGATCGCGTACACCGCGAGCAAGGGCGGGGTGCTGGCGATGACCCGGGAGCTGGGCGTGCAGTTCGCCCGCGAGGGCATCCGGGTCAACGCGCTCTGTCCCGGCCCGGTGGCCACCCCGTTGCTGCTGGAGCTGTTCGCGGCCGACCCGGAGCGGGCCGCCCGCCGGCTCGTGCACGTGCCGATGGGACGCTTCGGGCAACCCGAGGAGATCGCCGCCGCGGTGGCGTTCCTGGCCAGCGACGACGCCTCGTTCATGACCGCCGCGCAGTTCGTCGTCGACGGCGGCATCACCGGCGCGTACGTCACGCCGCTGTGAGCGCGCCCGCCGTGCGAGCCTCGCGGTCGCGAGCGGCGCCGGGCCGGCGGAGGCCGCTGATCGGGATCAGCGCGTACGTCGAGCCCGTCGACTGGGCGGCCTGGCGGGGCGTACGGGCCGTGCTGGTGCCGGAGGCGTACGCGCGGGCGGTGACGGCCGCTGGTGGCCGCGCGGTGGTCCTGCCGCCGGACGACGTGGACGCGGACGTGGTGGCCGTCCTCGACGGGCTGCTGCTGGCCGGTGGCGCGGACGTGGGGCCGGGGCGGTACGGCCAGCGGCCCGACCCGCGTACCGAGGATCGGCCGGACCGGGACGCCGGTGAGCTGGTGCTGTTGGCCGCCGCGCTCGCCGCCGAGTTGCCGGTGCTCGGCGTGTGCCGGGGGATGCAGTTGCTTGCCGTCGCCTACGGCGGCACCCTGCACCAGCACCTGCCCGACGTGGTCGGTCACGAGGGGCACCGGCCGGCGCCCGGCGTCTACGGAACCCATCCGGCGCGGTTCGTGCCGGGGAGCCTGGCCGCGTCGGTGCTGGCGGGGGTGGACCGGGTCAACTCGTACCACCACCAGGCGGTCGCCGATCCCGGTCGACTCGCGGTCACCGGGTGGGCGGAGGACGGGGTGATCGAGGCCGTCGAGGACCCGGCGCTGCCGTTCGTGCTCGGCGTGCAGTGGCATCCGGAGAACGACGAGGAGCCTCGGCCGATCACGGCGCTGGTCCGGGCCGCCGCCGAGCACGTGGGCAGCGGTGTGACGTAGGTCGCCCCGACGGGCGGTGGGGCCGATGGGAGGATCGCCGCATGGGCAAGGTCTATCCGGAGATCGACGGTCGGCTACGTGACTTCATCGCGGACCAGCCGGTCTTCTTCGTGGCCACCGCGCCGTCCGGCGCGGATGGGCATGTCAACGTCTCCCCGAAGGGCATGCGGGGCACGTTCGTGATCCTCGGCCCGCACCGGGTGGCCTACCTCGACTATCACGGCAGCGGGGCGGAGACCATCGCCCACCTGCGGGACAACGGCCGGATCACGCTGATGTTCTGCGCCTTCGACGGGCCACCGAAGATCGTCCGGTTGCAGGGCCAGGGCCGCAGCGTCGCGGTGACCGAGGACGGCTTCGCCGACCGGCTCGCCGAGTTTCCCGCGCCGCCGGGCGTGCACGGCGTCCGAGCGGTGATCATCGTCGAGGTGGAACGGATCAGCGACTCCTGCGGCTTCGCGGTGCCATTGATGGACTTCCGCGCCGAACGAGACCTGTTACTCACCTCACACTCCCGTCGTACCGCCGACGATCTGGCGGTCTACCGGGCCACCAGGAACGCGGCGAGCATCGACGGGCTGCCAATCTTCTGACTCGTCAGGGGCGCTGACGACCGCCGTTCGACGCCGGCGCGCGCCCGTACTGTCCAGTCCCCGACGGCTCGGGCGGACGTCAACAGCGCCCAACCGTCGTCTTGCGTTACGTTGCTGGTCCGCTGGGGTACAAGTCGAAGCACGGCGGGTGAAGATCAACGGTCGCGGGGTGCCGGCCGGAGCGGGAGGGTGTATGAGCTCGGCCCAGGGGGGTGCGGACATCGGGCAGTCCGTCGCGCCCGGCCCAGAGGCTCCTCCGATGCTGGCGGCGGCGTTCGCGGCCGGTGGTGAGATGGGTGAGCGGCTGAGTCGCTTCGACTGGTCCACCGGCCCGCTCGGCGAGCCCGGCCGTTGGCCGCTGGCGCTCTCCAACGCGGTCGGCATGATGCTCGCCTCCAGCGCGCAGATCGTGATGTTCTGGGGCGACGAGCAGCTCGCCTTCTACAACGACGCCTACCGACCGACGATCGGCAGCAAACATCCACACGTGCTCGGCCAACCGGCCCGTCACCACTGGGCGGAGACCTGGGCGGTGCTCGGCCCGCTGCTCGACGGCGTGCGGAGCACCGGGCGCTCCTACCGGGGCGACGACCACCCGTTCCTGCTCGACCGGCACGGCTTTGTCGAGCAGACCTACTTCAACGTCTCGTACGACCCGATCCGCGGTGAGGACGGCTCGGTGAGTGGCGTCTACTGCGTCGTCAACGAGACCACCGGCCGGGTGCTCGGCGAGCGCCGGCTGCGGGCACTTGCCGAGCTGGGCGCCGAGTTGACCGAGACGGGCAGCGCGACCGAACTCGGTCGGACCGCCGCCGGGGTGCTCGGCCGGCACCGGGCGGATGTGCCCTTCGCCTTGATCTACCTGGCCGACGGGAGCGGTCGTCTCTCCCTGGCCGGCTCCACCGGCACCGCCCCGGCCGTCGTCGGCAACACCGCCGACCTGCTGGCCCGGATCGCCGCCGGCACCGCGCCCGCGACAGTCGACGTGGCCGATCTGCTCAATCCGCCACCGGTCGACGCCGCCGACCAGGCTCTCGTGCTGCCCCTCAGGGCGACCAACCAGACGGTCGGCGCGCTTGTCGTCGGGGTGGCCCGCCAGCTTCCGCTCAGCGACGACTACCGCAACTTCCTGGAGCTGGTCGCCGCCCAGATCTCCCGTGCGGCCGGCACCCAGCGGGCGTACGAGCAGGAGCGGGCCCGCGCCGCCGAGCTGGCGGCGCTGGATCTGGCGAAGACGAACTTCTTCGCCAACGTCAGCCACGAGTTCCGCACCCCGCTGACCCTGGTGCTCGGGCCGCTGGAGGACATGCTTGCCGACCCGGCCCTGCCGGCGGCCGACACCGACCGACTCACCATGATGCACCGCAACGCGCTGCGCCTGCTCAAACTGGTGAACACCGTGCTCGACTTCTCCCGACTGGAGTCCGGGCGGCTCGCCGCCCGCTACCAGCCCACCGACCTCGCCAGCTACACCGCCCGACTGGCCAGCACCTTCCGTTCGGCGACCGAACGGGCCGGGTTGCGGCTGGTGGTGGACTGCCCACCGTTGCCGGCTCCGGTCTTCCTCGACCGGGACATGTGGGAAAAGATCGTCCTCAATCTGGTGTCGAACGCGGTGAAGTTCACCTTCGACGGTGAGATCCGGGTGCGGGTCCGGGCCGTCGACGGCATGGCCCGCCTGGAGGTGACCGACACCGGCGTCGGCATCCTGCCGGACGAGCTGCCGTACGTCTTCGAGCGGTTCCACCGGGTGCCGGGGGTGCGCGCCCGTACCCACGAGGGCACCGGGATCGGCCTGGCGCTGGTCCGGGAACTTGTCGAGATGCACGGCGGCTCGGTCGGGCTGACCAGTCAGGTCGACGAGGGCAGCACCTTCACGGTGACCGTTCCGTTCGGTTCGGCACACCTGCCCGCGGACCGGGTCGCGGCTTTCGACCCGTTGCCCCCGGGCGAGCTCGAACAGGCCCGGCTCTACGTGGCGGAGACCGCGTTGTGGACCGGCGTCGCGCCGACACCCGGGTTCGACGGCCGGCCGACGGACACCGTTCCGGCCGGCCGGATCCTGGTCGTCGACGACAACGTGGACCTGCGTGAGCACGTCACCAGACTGCTCTCCCCGACCTGGGAGGTGGTCACCGCCAACGACGGGCTGGTTGCCCTGCCGCTGGCCCGTGAGGGCGGCTTCGACCTGGTGCTCAGCGACGTGATGATGCCCCGACTGGACGGATTCGGGCTGGTCAGCGCGTTGCGGGCGGACCCGCGTACCCGTCATGTGCCGATCGTGTTGCTCTCCGCCCGAGCCGGCTCCGCGGAGGCCGTCGCCGGCCTCTCCGCCGGTGCCGACGACTACCTCACCAAACCGTTCTCCAGCCAGGAGCTGATCGCCCGGGTCCGGGCCAACGTCGAGCTGGGCCAGCTCCGTGGTCAGATCATCCGTCGGCTCCGGGCGCTTGCCGACGCGGCGGTGGCCGTGAACACCGCCCGGTCCACCGCCGAGGTGCTCCAGGTCGCCGCCCGGCACGCGCTGAGTCTCGTCGAGGCCGCGCGGGTGGTGGTCACCGCCACCGGGGCGCGGTCCGAGGCGGACAACGGCGACGCCACCACCACCGACCCGTCGTTCGTGACCGAGCTGACCGGCACCGCCGGCGAGCCGCTCGGCGAACTGCGGGTCTGGCGTCCGGCCGGCGACGGCGCGCAGGCCGACGAGGCCGCGTTGACGCAGTTGGCCCGGCTGGTCGGGGTGCGCCTGGAGAACGCCCAGCTCTACGAAGCCGAACACCGCATCGCGACCACCCTGCAGCACAGCCTGCTGCCCCGGTCGCTGCCGCAGTTGCCCGGAGCGGTGGTGGCCAGCCGGTACCTGCCCGGTACCGCCGACGTCGAGGTCGGCGGTGACTGGTACGACGCGATAAACGTCGAGGACGACGACCTGGTGCTTGTCATCGGCGACGTGGTCGGCAAGGGCGTCCAGGCCGCCGCGGCGATGGGTCAGCTCCGCAACGCTTTGCGGGCGTACCTGCTGGAGGGCTACGACCCGGGCGAGTCGTTGACCCGGCTCAACCGGCTGGTCGGATCCACCGACGGCCGCTCCTTCGCCACGGTGGTCTGTCTGCTGTTCAACCCGCGCACCGGCCGGCTGCGGTACGCGAGCGCCGGTCACCCGTCCCCGCTGCTGATCAGGGAGGGTGAGGTGTCGTTCCTGCACGACCGTGCGCTCGGCCCACCGGTCGGCGCGATCCCCGGGGCGACGTACGAGGCGGTCGAGGGCGAGTTGGCGCCGGGCAGCCGGCTGTTGCTCTACACCGACGGGTTGATCGAGGACCGGCAGCTCGGCATCGATGCCGCGCTGGCCCAGTTGTGCCTCGACGCGGCGACCCCGAGTGAGCACGTGGCGGACCTGATCGACGCGGTCGTCGAGCGGGTCGACGGGCGTCCACGCGGCGACGACGTGGCGGTCCTCGCCCTCGAAGCGGCCGAGCTGAACCGTTTCGCGTTGCGGCTGCCGGCGGACCCGACCCGGCTCAGCGTGCTGCGCAAGCGCCTGGAGGACTTCCTCGTGGCGCACGCGGTCGACGAGACGGACCTGTTCGACCTGACGGTGGCGGTCTCCGAAGCCGCGGCCAACGCCATCGAGCATCCGGTCCACCCCGCCGAGGCCGTGATCAGCGTGGAGGTGGCCATCGAGGATCGGACGGTGACGGCCACCGTGCGCGACAGCGGGCAGTGGCGTGAGTCGACCGGCTCCGGGTTCCGGGGGCGTGGCCTGGCGCTGATCAGGGCGTTGGGCGAGCTGTCGGTGCGGCGTACCGACGAGGGCACCGAGGTGACGTTGCGCCGGGAGTTGCGGGGCTGACCGGGCGCCCGGCGGCGGCCGGGTCGTCGTCTCAGGTTGGTCGGAGCCAGCTCTGCTCGCCCAGGCCGGAGATCTCCAGCACCCGGCGGACCTGCCGCGACGCCAGGACGGTGAGTGCGCCCGGAAACTGCTGGGCGAGCCGGACCAGGGCGTGGATGGCGGCCGAGTCGAAGAAGGTGACGGCGCTCAGGTCGAGGGTGATCCGCTCGGCGGGCTCGCGCAGCGCGGTCTGGAGCATGGTGTCGGCGGTGGCCATGTCGACCTCACCGGCCACCACCACGTGGAGGTGGTCACCGTCGATCTCCGCGCTGGCGGAGAAGACGGGTGGTGCTCCCCCTTGATCCACGTGGACACCATGGCACAGCCGATCTGGTGGGGCAACAACCCCCTCGGAGCGCCCGTGGCGCGGGTCACCAGCGACCCCGGCGATAGGCTGGCGGCATGACCGTCCGTCCGCCGCTGACACCAGGCACGCTCTCCCCGATGCGTCAGGTGCCATCCCAGATCGCCCGACCGGAGTACGTGGGCAAGAAGCGCCCCGTCCAGTGGCGCGGCTCGCACGTGCAGACGCCGGAGACCATCGAGAAGATGCGGATCGCCAGCCGGCTCGCCGCCCAGGCGACCCAGCTCGCCGGCGAGCACTGCAAGCCCGGCGTGACCACCGACGAGATCGACCGGGTGGTGCACGAGTTCCTCTGCGACCACGGCGCGTACCCGTCGACGTTGGGCTACAAGGGCTTCCCGAAGTCCTGCTGCACCAGCCTCAACGAGGTCATCTGCCACGGCATCCCCGACTCCACCGTGCTGCAGGACGGCGACATCATCAACGTCGACGTCACCGCGTACATCGGTGGGGTGCACGGCGACACCGACGCCACCTTCTGCGTCGGCGCGGTCAGCGAGGAGGCCCGGCTGCTGGTCGAGCGGACCCACGAGGCGATGATGCGCGGCATCCGCGCGGTCGCCCCGGGCCGGCAGATCAACGTGGTGGGCCGGGTCATCGAGTCGTACGCCAAGCGGTTCGGCTACGGCGTGGTCCGCGACTTCACCGGCCACGGCATCGGCGAGGCCTTCCACAGCGGGCTCTACGTGCCGCACTACGACAGCCCACGGCCCACCGACATCATGGAGCCGGGCATGACGTTCACCATCGAGCCGATGATCACGCTGGGCACCTACCAGTACGACATGTGGGACGACGGGTGGACAGTGGTCACGAAGGACCGGAAGTGGACGGCCCAGTTCGAGCACACGATCGTGGTGACCGAGGACGGCCACGAGATCCTGACCCTGCCGTGACCGACACCCCTGCGGCGTTGCGCGAGGCGCACCACGCGGACGTCTCCGGCGGGTGGCTGCGCCCGGCCGTCTTCGGCGCGATGGACGGTCTGGTCACCAACATCGCCCTGATCGCCGGTGTCGGCGGCGGCGGGGTGTCACCCCGCAGCATCGTGCTGACCGGCTCCGCCGGCCTGGTGGCCGGCGCCATCTCGATGGGGCTCGGCGAATACACGAGTGTCCGTTCCGCCAACGAGCAGGTCGCCGCCGAGGTGGCCAAGGAGCGGCGCGAGCTGGAACGGCACCCCGAGGCGGAGGCCCGGGAGTTGGCCGACGCCTGGGTGGCCCGGGGTCTTCCCCGGGACCTGGCGACCCAGGTCGCCGAAGCGGTGCGGCGCGACCCGGAGGAGGCTCTGCGGGTGCACGTCCGCGAGGAGTTGGGCGTCGACCCCGACGACCAGCCCAGCCCGTGGGCCGCGGCGATCTCGTCGTTCCTGTTCTTCTCGGTGGGCGCGCTGGTGCCGCTACTGAGCTACCTGTTCGGCGCCACCGAGCTGTGGCTGGCACTCGGCGTCGGCGGGCTGGGGCTGTTCGCCGCCGGAGCCGTGGTGGCCCGCTTCACCCAACGCCCATGGTGGACCAGCGGGCTGCGTCAACTGCTGCTGGGTGCCGCGGCCGCCGGCGCCACGTACCTGGTCGGCACGCTGATCGGTGTGCCGGGCGGGCTGTGACGCCCGTCAACCGCTGAGCAGGTCGTCGACTGTGCCGTCGACCGCCCGACCACGGGCGGCCAGCTCCTCGGCCTGGCGACCGAGCACCACACCCACCTCGGTCATGTCCGCGCCGGCCAACCCGGTACGTCGTACCGCGTCGCCGGGATCCCGGTAGTAGGTGCGGCTCAGCAGGCCCGTCACCGTGGCCGCCACCAGCCGGGCCTCGCCGAGCATCAGCAGGGCCTGGTCGGTCTCGTACCACTCCGCGAGCCGGGCGGCCCGAGCGTGCGCCGCGCTGCCCCGATACCAGGCCTGCCGTGCCGCGGTGCTGAATTCGCCCGGCCGGGCCCGCGCCAGTCGGCCGAGATGCTCGTCGCGCAGCGTCCGCAACCAGCCGGTCGGATCGTGCAACGGCTGGGTGGTGACGTACCGGTCGGCGGTCAGCGGCCAGAGCGGAGAGATCACCCGGGCCTGCGTCAGGTAGTCCTCGGCGGCGGCCACGGTCAGGTCGACGAGCACTCCGTCCACGCGCCGGGTCGCCGGTCGCGGACCGGCACCGGGCCGGTAGGTGACCACCAGCAGGCCCGCCTCGTGGTCCCCGCCGCCGTCGTCGTCACCGTGCGCCAGCGGCCCGTGCACCGCCACCGCGAGCACATCGGCCGGGAAGCGTCGGCGGACCGCCTCGGCGACCCGCTCCGCGACCGCCCACCGTCGATCGTCGAGGCCCCGGCCGACCTCGGCCTGCTCGCCGCCTGCGTTCACCCGGCCGCCACGGTGCGCGACCGCCAGGCTCGCGGGGCCGCCGCTGTCCGCGCGTCTCGCGACACCGGCTCACTGCTCGCGTCCACGGGACCCGCCTTCGTTCGCGACTGAGCGTCAGCCTAGCCAGCCGACGGGGGACCGGCCGGCACGCCGCGCCCGGTCGGCACGAGCCGGAAGATGTGGATCTCCCGGCCGCCGGCCCGTCGCACGTAGGTGCGGTACGCGGGCCACTCGGTGACCAACAACTCCCACAGCCGGTCCCGTTCGGCGCCGGACGCCCGCTCGGCCCGCACCGGCACCCGGCGGCCCTTCACCTGTACCTCCGCGGCGGGATCGGCGAGCAGGTTCATCGCCCAGCCGGGATGGTGGGTCTGCCCCCAGTTGGAGCCGATCACCACGAAGGCGTCGCCGTCGGGCACGTAGAGCAGCGGATTGCTGCGTGGCTTGCCCGAGCGGCGGCCGGTCGTCGTGATCACCAGGGACGGGATCAGCCCGAGCGCGACCACGCGCCCCCGGGTGAGTCGACCGACCATCCGGTCGGCGGGGACCAGCAGACGTGCGGCGGCGCCGAACCAGCGATGGTGACCGACTCGACGGGTGAGGGTTCCGAGCACTGACACGCGGATCAGTGTGCCGGCTGCCCGGCCCCGCCGGCACCCCCCGTACGCGCCCGGCTCGCCGACCGGGCGGTCACGTCACAGTCAGTCCAGCCGCCGTTCGATCGGCAGCCGGGCGCGGGTGAACAGGCCCGCCCCGAGCATCGCCACGATCGGCACCAGGACCAGGACCCCGAGCGCGGGCCACGGCACCAGATACGGATACCGGTCGGGTACCGGCCAGTCGTTGGCGTACTGCCGGTTCGCCGAGAACAGCACGATCGCGGCGGTGCCCAGCCCGGCCACGATGCCGAGCACCGAGCCCAGACCGGCGATCACCCCCGCCTGGCAGATTGCCAGCATCCGGCGTACCGCCGGTGCCGCGCCGACGGCCGCGAGGGTGGTCAGTTCGGCGCGTCCCTCGGCGGCGGCGAGCGCGGTGGCGATCCCCGCGGCACCCATCGTGATCACTCCGGCCGCTGCCGCGAGCAGCAGCAGCAGCGGTGAGATGTCCTGCGGACCGCCGCCGTACTCCACCGACAACGAGAACGTGCCGAAGGGCCGCAGCGCGGTGGCGAACCGTTCCCGCTGATGTCGGTCCGGCGGGGTGGAGGTGCCGATCACCCAACCGTTCGGTGACCAGGTCAGGCCGAGGTGCCGGGCCGCGGACGCGGAGAGCAGTAGCTGGGGTTGGCTGACCACGTTCTCCAACGCGTACCCGGGGAAGTCGGCTGCGGCGCGCGGCCGGTCGGTCCCGGGATCCACCTGGTTCACGCGCACGGTCACCAGGCCGTCGTGCAGGTAGCGCGGGTCGGTCACCACCACGCCCCCGGCGCGCAGCACGGCGGTGGCGGCGGCGGTCGTCGCCGGGTCCGCGCCGGTGAGCAGCGGCAGTGCGGTCCCGTCATCCACTCCGGTCTGCACGTAGCCGTCGGCCGAGGTCATCGCGCTGTTCCGGCAGCGCGGGTCGGCCCGAGCCTGCCGGCGCTGCGCGTCGGAGAGGTCGTCCCCGGGCTGCCAGGGGCAGACCTGCGCGGGCGGGAGCGTCGGGGCGACGTCGCAGTAACCCGTACCGTCCCCGCAACTCACCGTGTTGATCGGGGCGACCTCGCCGGGGCCAAGCTGTTCCCGGGCCGCGGCGGCGATCTGCTCCAGGGTGGGCTGCCGAGCCGACTCGCCCGCGTAGACAAGCACGTGGCCGGTCGGCAGCATCGGCCGGTAGGCGCGCGAGTACCGGGCGTCGTCGCTGGCCAGGAATCCGCCGAGCGCCACACTGCTGGCGACCGCTGCCATCACGGCGCAGATGGCGGGCGCGGCGGACGCGCGGTTGCGGCTGGCGTCGCGCAACGCGATTCGCGGTGCCAACGGCAACACGCGGCCGAGCCGGGCGAGCGCGCCGATCAGGGTGGGCGTGCAGCACACCAGGCCCAACTCGCCGAGGATCAGGCCGGTGAGGATCACCGGGGGGGAGGTGCGGGCGGCCCCGACCGCCGCCAACCCGGCTCCGCCGCCCACCAGCGCCAACCCGACGGCCAACCACCGGGTCCGGGACACCGGTGGGGTGCGCCGCCCGGCGAGGCCGGCGCTGACGTCCTGCCGCGCGGCGGTCCAGGCCGGTGCCAGCGCGGCGAGCACCCCGGCCAGCACCGCGACCCCACCGAGCAGCACCAGCGCGAGCGGCCAGCACCGGTACCCACCGAAGCGGGCGTTGAAGACGTACTGCTCCACAAGCGGACGACCGGCGAACGCCGCGCCGACGCCGACCAGCAGGCCGGTGGCGGCGCCCAGCACACCAAGCACCACGCCGTCCGCCAGCACGACCCGACGAAGCTGGGCGGCATCCCCGCCGGCCACCGCGACGAGCGCCAGATCCCGCCGTCGGCGACGGACGCCGACCGCGAAGGCCGGTCCGACAAGCAGCACGACCTCCAGCAGCCCGAGACCGGCGATCAGTACGCCGGTGCTCAGGTCGTTGGTGCCGCTCGGGTCGACGGAACCCAGCCACCTGCGCTTCCGTTCGCCGGCCGGGTCGGCCGGTGAGCGGGTGGCGACCACCACCCCCTGCTCGTTGAGCCGGGACACCTGTGCGGCATCGATGGTGCCCGGCACGTCCGCCAGCCAGTCGCTCTCCGGCTCGGGGTTGGCCCGCGGCGCCGCACCCGGATGCAGCGCCACCACCGCGTCGAGGTTGTCGGGAAACTCGACCACCCCCACCACGGTGTACGCCCTGCTCCCGTCGGCGAGGGCCACGGCGCGACCAAGGCGCAGGTCCAGGCGGCGCAGCGCCGCCGGGCTCACCGCGACCTCGCCGGGCTGCTCGGGCGCCCGGCCCGCCCGGAATCGCACAAGCCCACGGGCCAACGGGTCGCCGAGGTCCAGCACCCGCCCTTCCACGTCCTCGTCACGGTGTGGGCCCCGCAGGGTCAGCGGGATGCCGGTGCGCACCTCGGTGACCCGGCTGCCCGGCCCGAGCAGTGCCCTCACCTGGGCGGAGGTGACTCGGGTGCTGGGTGGTTGTTCGCCGTCCAGCGGGTACCCGCTGGCACCCCACTCGTGCTGTCGTACCGGGGTGTCGGCGATCCAGCGCAGTTCCGCGTCGGCCACGCCGAGCCGGCGGTCCACCTGTTCCTGCGGAGTCAGCGCGGCCATGTCGTAGCTGGCGGCCAGGAAGGCCAGCGCGGCCACCGGCAGGGCGATCATCGCGAGCACCAGGGCGGTCCGGCGTCGGGCCCGGCGGGACTCCCGCCGGGCGATCCGCAACGCCGTGCGCCAGGAGCCGGTCAGCTCGGCGAGGCGCCGCCGACCGGCCCGGACCGGTGGCGCGACCGTTCGTGTCGCGGGGGTGTCGAACCGGGCCGACGCCGGCCTGGTGCGGCGAACGGTCACCGATCGCTTCCGGACAGCAGTTGCTCGACGCTGCCCAGCGGTGCCGTCGTGTCGACGAGTACGCCGTCGCGCAGGAACACCACCCGGTCGGCCCAGCCGGCATGTCGGGCCTCGTGGGTGACGAGCACTCCGGCGGCCCCCGCGTCGATCCGGCGGCGCAGGAGGTGCAGCACCGCCTCGCCGGTCTGCGAGTCCAGGGCCCCGGTGGGTTCGTCGGCGAGCACCAGTCGGCGTTCGCCCACAAGAGCGCGGGCGATGGCCACCCGCTGCTGCTGCCCGCCGGAGAGCTGGTCGGGGAAGCGGTCACCCAGCGCGGGTAGACCCACCTCGGTGAGCGCGGCCATGGCCAGCGTCCGGGCCCGGCGTCCGCTGGCGCCGTCGAGTTCCAGGGGAAGTGCCACGTTCTCCAGCGCGCTCAGGCTGCCGAGCAGGTTGAGTTGCTGGAAGATGTAGCCGATCCGGCGGCGGCGTAGCTGGGCCAGCCCGCGACGGTCCAGCGCCCCCAGCGGTTGCCCCTCCACCCGGACCTCCCCGCCGGTCGGGCGGTCCAGCCCGCCGGCGAGGGCCAGCAACGTCGACTTGCCGGAGCCGGACGGGCCCATCACGGCGACCAGCTCGCCGGGCCGGACGACCAGGCTGACCCCGCGCAACGCGTGCACCGCCGCCGGTCCGGCGCCGTGAGTGCGGTGGACGGCGCGTAGTTCCAGCACCGCGTCGTCCGATCCGCTCACCGTCGCGCCTCCTCGCCGGCCCACCGCGCCGCGTCCCGCGCGTCGGCGTCACCCGGTGGGGGCGGGGGAGGTGCCGGGCCGCTGGGCTGGTGGCGCACCAGACTGGTCTCGCAGTGGTCCAGCCAGCGGACCTCGGCCTCGGCCTGAAACACCATCGAGTCCAGCACGAGGCGCCAGGGGAGGTCCTCCGGCCGGTTGCTGCCGTACTTCAACCGGGTCAGCTCCTGCAGAGCCCGCATCGTCGCGCTGCGCTGGGCCTGCACCACCGAGCGGACGTCCACCCCGGGGGTGGTCAGCGCCAGCGCCAGCTTGATCGCCAACTCGTCACGGGGTCGGTCGTTGCGGCTGACCGGGGTGGCGAACCAGAGCGCCAGATCCGCCCGGCCGGCGTCGGTGATCTCGTACGGGCGCTGCCCGGCCTCGCTCTCCGGCAGCGGGCGCACCAGACCGTCGCGTTCCAGCCGGGACAGCGTGGTGTACACCTGCCCGATGTTCAGCGGCCAGGTCGAGCCGGTCGACTCCTCGAACGCGGCGCGTAGCTGGTAGCCGTACATCTGGCCGCGTTCGAGCAGGGCGAGCAACCCGTGACGGATGGACATGGCAACGGAGTATGCATACCTGGTATGCGTACCGCAACCGGGGTGGAACGGTTCAGGTCGGCCGACCGGGAAACGGGACAGTCAGCGGGGTCACGCCGGCCGTCTTCCGCCACCGGGTGGCCCGCACCGCGTACTCGACGAGGGCGGCCAACGCCTGGTCCCGGTCGGCGCCGGTGGTGGACGCCAGAGCCGCCCGCCAGTGCGCGGCAGTGCGCTCCTCCACCTCGGCGGCGAGCCGCAGGGCGCTGACCCGGTCGGTGACCGGGAACGGCAGCGCGTAGCCGGCACGGTCCGGCGGCACGGCGCCACCGGTGGCGCTCAGTTGCACCACAAGCGCGTCGCGCCGGCTGCGGTGCGCGGCCTCGGCCTGGTGTGCGGCCTCCCGCGCCGCCCCGGTGAGTCGGACGCCGATCCGCCCGTAGGCGTAGATGGCCGCGTACTCGGCGGACAGGGCGGCGGCGAGCGCCTCCTCGGCGGACGGCTGCCTCACTTCAGGGCCTCCTGGTGGGTGGCTCGGGCGGCGGCGATCGACCCGAGCAGCGCTGCCCGCTCCGCGCTGGCCGCGGCGCAGGCGGCGGTGGCGGACTGCTGGGCGGCCTTCTCCAGGGCGCGCAGGGGGGCCAGCGTGTTCACCGGGTCGATCGCCGGAGCGGCGACCGCGGTGGGCAGGGCGACGCCGATCACCCGCGCCAGCTCGGTGGCGTGCGCGGTGTGCGCCTCGGCGATCGGGCCGAGCCGGTCGGCCAGCTCGGGACGCGCGGCCACCTGGGCCTGGTACGCGGCGGCGAGCCCGAGTGCCTCGTCCACCATCGGCCGCAGCGGGTCCGGTGGTGGCGCTGGCTGATCGTCACGGTCGAAAAGATCACAGCCGGTCAGCGGCGCCGCGGCACCGCCGAGTGCCAGCAGCGCCCCGGCCCGCAGGAGCTTTCGCCGGGAATGTCTGGATGCCTGGTAGCGCTGTGTCGTTCTGCCGGTCCCCACCCGGCAAGTCAACACCATCCCCGTCGGTCCGGGGGCCACCGACGTCGGTGCGCCGCCCGGTCCACCGACGGGCAGGCGCGTTACGCTCTGCGCAGCCACCGGCGCGTCCGCTCCGGTGGTGCGCCGGCATGTCGGGACGACCGATCACCGTCGACCAGGGAGAGGGTGCGGAGATGACGCAGCGTGGCCGTGCCACCAGGTCGACTGGGCGACCCCGCGATGCCGCGGGTCCCCGCGGTGGTGATCTCGCAGCGCGACGCACGCGGTTGCGGGCCGTGATCGAGCCCGTGGTCAACGACGCCGGCTACGACCTGGAGGACCTGTCGGTCTCCCGGGCCGGTCGCCGGCACGTGGTGCGGGTGATGGTGGACCGCGACGGCGGGATCGACCTGGACGCCGTCGCGGACGTCTCCCGCGCGGTCTCGGCCGCGCTGGACGCCGCCGAGGAGACCGGTGGCGACATCGTCGCCGGCGAGTACCAGCTCGAGGTCAGCTCGCCGGGCGTCGACCGGCCACTCACCCTGCCCCGCCACTGGCGGCGCAACGTGGGCCGGCTGGTCAAGGTCACCGCCCGGGGCGCGGCCGCGTTGCCCGGTCAGCGTGGCGAGCAGCCCACCGGTGACCGCCAGTTGACCGGCCGGATCATCGCGGCCGACGACGAGGGCGTGCACCTGGAGACCGAGGACGGCCGTGGCTCCTGGGCGTACGCCCAGCTCGGCCCCGGCCGGGTGCAGGTCGAGTTCACCCGGCTCGCCGAACTCGGCGAGCCGGACGAGGAGTTCGACGACGCTGACGACTCAGACGAGATCGACGATTCAGACGACATCGACGACGAAGATGATGTGGAGGACGAGGAGAGGTGAACATCGACCTCGCGGCGCTGCGCGCACTCGAGCGCGAGCGGGAGATCCCGTTCGACACGATTCTCGCGGCGATCGAGACCGCGTTGCTGACCGCCTACCGGCACACCGACGGCGCCGAGCCGCACGCCCGGGTGGAGATCGACCGTAGGTCGGGCGCCGCCCTGGTGTACGCGCAGGAGATGGACGCCGACGGCAGCCTGGTGCGGGAGTGGGACGACACCCCGCACGACTTCGGCCGGATCGCCGCCATGACCGCCAAGCAGGTGATCCTCCAGCGCCTGCGGGAGGCCACCGACGAGGTGCACTTCGGTGAGTACGTGGGCCGCGAGGGTGACCTGGTCACCGGCGTGGTGCAGGCGCACGAGACGCGTACCGAGAAGGGCATCGTCAGCGTCGACCTCGGCAAGCTGGAGGGCGTGCTGCCGCAGTCCGAGCAGGTGCCCGGCGAGCGGTACGCGCACGGCGAGCGGGTGCGCTGCGTGGTGGTGCACGTCGCCAAGGGCATGCGCGGGCCGCAGATCACCCTGTCCCGGTCGCACCCGGCGCTTGTCAAGAAGCTGTTCGCGCTTGAGGTGCCGGAGATCGCCGACGGCACTGTGGAGATCGGCGCGATCGCCCGTGAGGCAGGTCACCGCACGAAGATCGCCGTACGCTCCACCACCCCCGGGGTGAACGCCAAGGGCGCCTGCATCGGCCCGATGGGTCAGCGGGTGCGGGCCGTGATGAGCGAGCTGCACGGTGAGAAGATCGACATCATCGACTGGTCGGACGACCCGGCCACCTTCGTCGGTAACGCGCTGTCGCCGGCCAAGGCGCTGCGGGTCGAGGTGGTCGACCTGGCCGGTCGAGCCGCCCGGGTGACCGTTCCCGACTTCCAGCTCTCCCTCGCGATCGGTCGGGAGGGGCAGAATGCCCGACTCGCGGCGCGATTGACCGGTTGGCGGATCGACATTCGGTCCGATGCGGAGCAGACCGCCCCGGCCGCGCGTGCGGGAGCTGATCACGTGCGGGAGCCGGGCAGCGCGATCTCGGGCAGCTAGGGGTAGACTTCTTCCAGTGGTACGACGCGCAACGCCGGAACGCACCTGTGTGGGTTGCCGGCAACGTGCGCCGGCCAGCGAATTGCTGCGGATTGTCGCGGTCCGGGACGAGGCTGGTTTCAGTCTCCGGCCTGATCCGCGCCGCAGGCTGCCGGGTCGGGGAGCGAACATGCACCCGGATCCGGCCTGCTTCGCGCTGGCGGTGCGCCGCCGCGCCTTCGGGCGTGCGCTGCGCATCACCGAGGTCCTTGACCACGGTGTGCTGGCGGAGCACGTCGATGCGCCAACCACTACGTCCGGTCAGCCCGACCGGGCGAGGGTCGCTAGCAGGGTAGGACGACCGACATGAGCACACGATGAAGTCCCTGAAATGACCAGGCTTCAAGTGCACGAGTGAGGTCGCTGCGGGTGCTGCCCGCACGACCTCGGAGTGAGGAGTGCAGTGGCAGGCAAGGCCCGCGTACACGAGCTTGCAAAAGAGCTCGGGGTCGAGAGTAAGACCGTTCTCGCCAAGCTGAAGGAAATGGGCGAGTTCGTGAAGTCCGCGTCCAGCACCGTCGAGGCGCCCGTCGCCCGGCGGCTGCGTAACGCATTCGTCGCGTCCGCCGGTGCTCCGGCACCGGCCGCCCCGTCGGCGCCCGCGCCGACGCCGGCTTCGAACCCGACCCCGACGCTGTCCCCGACCCCGGGCGCGCCCCGGGTCTCGGCCAAGCCGATGCCGCCTCGGCGGCCGGCCGCGCCGGCGCCCGGCCCGAAGCCGAAGGGCCCGGTGCCTGGTGCGCCGCAGCCGGCGGCTCCGGTCGCCAAGCCGGCGAGTGCCCACGACATCGAGGTGGCGGCCGCCGAGGCGCGTGCCGCCGCGCTGAAGGCTGAGCAGGAGGCCGCGGTCAAGGCCGCACAGGCCGCCCGCCAGCAGCAGCGGGACAACCCCGTTCGCCGGGAGCCTCCGGCCGACGGCGGCAACCGTCCCGGTCCTCGGCCGGGTCCCGCCGCGATGCCACCCCGTCCCGGTTCGCCGGCCGCTCGTCCGAGCACGCCGGCTCCGGGTCCGGGTGCCCGACCCGGTGGTCGCCCACCGGCGCGCGGCGCCGGTAACAACCCGTTCGGCATCCAGGGTGGCCAGCAGCAGCGGCCCCCGGCCGCCGGTGCGGGTGGTCCCCGGCCCAACAGCCCGGCGGGCATGCCGCCGCGGCCGAGCCCGAACTCCATGCCGCCGCGGCCCAGCCCGGCGTCCATGCCGAGCCAGCGTCCGGCTGCCGGTCGTCCCGGTCCCGGTGGCGCTGGTCGCCCCGGTGGCGGTGGCGCCGGTCGTCCCGGTGGCGGCGGCGGTGGCTTCCGTGGCGGTCCCGGCGGTGGCGCCGGTGGCGGTGGCGGTTACCGCGGCGGCCCTGGTGGCGGCGCGGGTGCCGGCGGTGGCGGTGGCTACCGTGGCGGTCCCGGCGGCGGTGGCGGTGCTCCCGGTGGCGGTTTCCGTCCGGGTGCTCCCTCCGGTGGCGGCGGTCGTCCGGGTGCCGGTGGTCGTGGCCGTGGCGGCGGCGCCGCGGGTGCCTTCGGGCGTCCGGGTGGCCGGCCGACGCGCGGTCGCAAGTCCAAGAAGCAGCGCAGACAGGAGTTCGACAACCTGTCGGCTCCGACCATGAGCTCGGGTGCTCCCCGGGGTCAGGGTCAGGTCGTCAGGCTCTCCCGTGGCGCCTCGCTGTCGGACTTCGCCGACAAGATCAACGCCAACCCGGGTTCGCTGGTCCAGGAGATGTTCAACCTGGGCGAGATGGTCACCGCGACCCAGTCCTGCTCTGACGACACCCTGCAGTTGCTGGGTGAGCACCTGGGCTTCGACATCCAGATCGTCAGCCCGGAGGACGAGGACCGCGAGCTGCTCGCGCAGTTCAACATCGACCTCGACGCGGAGGTGGCCGAGGAGCGTCTGGTCAGCCGTGCGCCGGTGGTGACCGTCATGGGTCACGTCGACCACGGTAAGACCAAGCTGCTCGACGCGATCCGTAAGGCGAACGTCGTGGCCGGTGAGGCGGGTGGCATCACCCAGCACATCGGTGCGTACCAGGTGCACGTTCCGCACGATGGTGTGGACCGCGCGGTGACCTTCATCGACACCCCCGGTCACGAGGCGTTCACCGCCATGCGTGCCCGTGGTGCCCAGGTGACGGACATCGTGATCCTGGTGGTGGCGGCCGACGACGGCGTGATGCCGCAGACCATCGAGGCGTTGAACCACGCCAAGGCGGCCGACGTGCCGATCGTGGTCGCGGTCAACAAGGTCGACAAGCCGGAGGCCAACCCGGACAAGGTCCGCCAGCAGCTGACCGAGTACGGCCTGGTCGCCGAGGAGTACGGCGGCGAGACCATGTTCGTCAACGTGGCAGCCAAGCCGGGCATCGGCATCGAGGAGCTGCTCGAGGCGGTCCTGCTGACCGCCGACGCGTCGCTGGAGCTGACCGCTCCGATCGACGGGCCGGCGCAGGGTGTGGCCATCGAGGCGCACCTGGACAAGGGTCGCGGTGCGGTGGCGACGGTGCTCGTGCAGAAGGGCACCCTGCGGGCGGGCGACTCGATCGTCGCCGGTGGGGCGCACGGCCGGGTCCGGGCCATGCTCGACGAGAACGGCAACCAGCTCTCCGAGGCTGGGCCGGCGCGTCCGGTCATGGTTCTGGGTCTGACCGCGCCGCCCGGCGCGGGTGACACGTTCCTCGCCGCGGCGGACGACCGCACGGTGCGGCAGATCGCCGAGCAGCGGCAGGCGCGGCGGCGGGCGGCGGCATTCGCCAACTCCCGTGGTCGGGCCACTCTTGAGACGCTCATGGAGCAGCTCAAGGAGGGCGAGAAGACGTCGCTCAACCTCATCCTCAAGGGTGATGTCTCCGGTTCCGTGGAGGCCCTGGAGGACGCGCTGTTCAACCTCGACATCCCCGAGGAGGTCCAGCTCAAGGTCCTCGACCGGGGCGTCGGCGCGATCACCGAGAGCAACGTCATGCTCGCGAGTGCCTCGTCCGAGCCGGTCACGATCATCGGCTTCAACGTGCGGGCCTCGAACAAGGTCCGTGAGATGGCCGACCGCGAGGGCGTGGAGATCCGGTACTACACCGTCATCTACCAGGCCATCGAGGAGATCGAGGCAGCGCTCAAGGGCCTGCTCAAGCCGGAGTACGAGGAGGCCGAGCTGGGCACCGCGGAGATCCGCGACGTGTTCCGCTCGTCCAAGATCGGCAACATCTCCGGTTGCATCGTCCGGTCGGGCATCATCCGGCGCAACGCGAAGGCTCGCCTGCTTCGGGACGGGACGGTCGTGGCGGACAACCTCACGATCACCTCGCTCAAGCGGTTCAAGGACGACGCAACGGAGGTCCGCGAGGGCTTCGAGTGTGGTCTGACCCTGGGTGGTTACAACAACGTCCAGGTCGGCGACGTCATCGAGACCTTCGAGATGCGGGAGAAGGTTCGCGCCTGATCCGGCAGTGACACGCTGATCAAGGGGTTTACGCCGTTCGGCGTAAACCCCTTGATCATGCGGGGCGGGTTGGCGGTATCGTCCGGGGCGATGTTCACCGGAACCGCGGTCTTCGACCTGCTGCTGCCGGGCGACTCCCGGTCGCTCAAAGCCAAGAGATCATATGTACGGCCGATCGTGGCGGCACTGCGCCGCTTCGAGGTGTCGGCCGCCGAGGTGGGTGCGCTCGACCTGCATGGTCGAGCGCAGCTCGCGGTGGCCGTGGTGGCCGCCGAGACGGCGCACGTCCGCGAGGTGCTCGACTCCTGTGAGCGCCTGGTGGCCGGTCGCCCCGAGGTCGAGCTGTTGTCGGTTCGGCGCCGGCTGTACGGCGTGGACGACGACTGACCCCGGAGCCGGCTGTGCCGGGCGACCGGTGCGGCCGCGAAGGTAGTGTTCGAGATGTTGGCCGGTCGGCCGGCGACCCCCGGGTCGCCGGGTCGACCGGGAGCAGGACGCCGTGGAGGTGGCGAGATGTCTGATCCGGCCAAGGTACGCCGGCACGCGGAACGGGTGCGTGAGCTGGTCGCGTCGGTGGTGCGGAGCCAGATCAAGGACCCGCGGCTCGGGATGATCACCATCACCGACGCCCGGATCACCGCTGACCTGCGCGACGCGACGGTCTTCTACACCGTGCTCGGTGACGCGGTGGCCCAGGCGGACACCGCCGCGGCGCTGGAGAGCGCCAAGGGGCTGCTGCGCAGCACTGTCGGCAAGGCGCTCGGGTTGCGGCACTCGCCGACTCTCACGTTCGTCCTCGACGACGTGCAGGACCAGGTCAAGCACATCGACGACCTGCTCGCCGCCGCCCGTAACGCCGACGCGGAGGTGCAGCGGCTCGCCGCCCAGGCGAAGTACGCGGGTGAGGCGCAGCCGTACCGGGTTGACGACGAGACGGACGAGGGCGACGAGGCGGACGAGACCGATGCGTCCACCGACGTCAGGGACGCCGCGCGGGGTGGGGAAGCGCGGTGACGAGCACCGCCAGCGTCCCGCTCGCCGGGGCGGCCGGGGTCGGCCCGGCCGAGATGGACTGGGCCGCGGCCGAGGCGCTGGTGCGGGCTGTCCCGCCGGGTGGCCGGGTGCTGCTGATCTGCCACATCAACCCGGACGGTGACGCGCTGGGCAGCATGCTCGGCTTCGGCCTGGGGCTGCGGCAGATCGGCGTCCGCGAGGTGCAGGCGACGTTCCCCGGGCCGCCGGAGGTGCCCGAGCCGTTCCGAGGGCTACCCGGATTGGACCTGCTGGTCCCGGCGGACGTCGCCGACCCGGCACCCGACCTGGTGATCTGCTTCGACGCGGCGAGCCAGTCGCGCCTCGGTGAGCTGGCCGGGCGGTTGTCGTCGGCGGGTGCGGCGCTGGTGCTCGATCACCACGCTTCGAATGAGGGCTTCGGCACGGTCAGTCTGGTGGACCCGGGCGCCGCGGCCACGTCGGTGGTGGCGGAGGAGCTGCTGACCCGGCTCGGCGTCGTGCTGGACCCGGCCATCGCGGAGTGCCTCTACGTGGCGCTGACCACGGACACCGGCTCGTTCCGGTTCGCCGCGACCACTCCGGCCGTACACGAGCTTGCTGCCCGATTGCTGGCGACAGGCATCTCGCCCGGGGACATCTCCCGCCGGGTCTTCGACACCCGGCCCTTCGGCGCGGTGCGTCTCTTCGGTGAGGTGCTCGGCCGGGCACGGCTGGAGCCGGCGGCTGCCGGCGGCCGAGGGTTCGTCTGGACCTTCGCCACCCTTGAGGACCTGGCCCGGCACGATCAGCGGCCGTACGTGCTGGAGGCGCTCATCGACTCGGTGCGGTGCACCGCCGAGGCGGATGTGAGCTGCGTGCTCAAGCAGACCACGCCCGGCGAGTGGGCGGTGTCGATGCGCAGCAAGGGCGCTGTGGACGTCAGCCGGGTCGCGGTCACGCTCGGTGGTGGCGGCCACCGGTTCGCGGCGGGATTCACCGGCCGGGGCACCGTCGAGCAGGTGGTCGAGTCGATCCGCGACCAACTGGACGGGGCGTTGCTCGGCCCCGGTGCCTGACGTCGACGTTCGCGGTCATCGATTGACCGGACCGAGGATCACTGTCAACTCCGGGGAGTGTTGGTCTTCCCGCGCTCGGTGAGACCGGGAAGAATTGCGGGATGGAGCAGCCGCACGACCTCACCGTGGAGGCCCCCCGTGCCTGGGACCGGCCCGCCGTCTCCGTTCCCGTCCTCGTCTGTCTGTCGCTCGTCGGTGGTCGGTTCGCGTCGTTCTCCACCGAGGCGAATCTGTTCACCATCGGCACCGGCGGGGTGCTGATCTGGCTCGGTCTGAGCAATCGGGTGTCGCGCCGTCCGGCACCGCGCCGGCTGGGCTCGGGGGCGGTCTGGTGGGCGGTGCCGGTGGTGGTCTTCGGGGTCTTCGAGGGGGTGACCTTCGTGCTGGCCGTCGGTGACGACTTTCCCACCTTCTCCCGGCTGGCCGACCCTCTCCTGGAGGATGAGCTGACCCGGTCGGCGGCGTGGTTCGCCTGGCTGGCCGCCTTCTGGGGGCTGGTGCGGCGATGATGCGGGTGCTCGCCATCAGCGGTTTCCTCACCGCGTTGGTCCTCTTCGCGGTGGTCGAGTGGATGGCCCGGCGGGAGGGTTCCCGGATCCCCACCCTGGGCGAGGTCTGCGCGTACGTGATGCGCTACGAGGTCGGCTCGGTGCCGGTGGGCCGGATCGGTCTGTTCGGGTTCTGGTGGTGGCTGGGCTGGCACTTCCTGGCCCGTTGAGCCGGGTCGCCGCTTGTCCAAATGGCGGGAACCGAGAGCAGCATATGGACCTGAACGATAACTTGGGAGACGGCCGGGTACCGCGTAGCGGTGCAGGTCATGGGTGGTGGCGCCACACCTCGTGCTGCCTCCCTCCAGGGTCGGATCGACCCGGGCTCACGCTGCCCAGTCGGCTGCTCCGGTAATCCCGGACCGTCGTGGGGCGCGCAGCACGACCGCCCGCGAGGGCCGCCGCGCGCCGGTGGCTCGCTCCCTGGAAGGACCACCACCATGCCGAACAAGCCCAAGCCCGAAACCACTGACGACGCCCGCGAGCAGGCCCGCCGCGCTCTGCAGACCTCGATGGACACCCGTCAGTGATCCAACCCGGCCAGCGGTGACGTCGCCGTCGACCACGGTCGGGGCCGACCGGTCGGTGGCGAAGCGGCCAGGTGGGCACGCTGCGGTCAAGTAGGCACGCTGCGGTCACCGGGGCCGGGCCGTCAGGCGGCGCGGCCCGGGTTGGTCGGGCGCTCCCGCTCCCGCACGCCTCTGGAGCTGAATCGCTTGCGACATCGCGACCTGATTCGTTCACGACATCAGCTCCAAAGCGGTCAAGCAAGGGGTCCGATTCGCGACGAACCCGAGCGCGGCCCACCGGCTGAGTAAGCTGCCGGCTGGATTGCGATCCTTACCGCAGTCGTGCCAGGATCGGCGGCGATGAGCCAGACCGCCACCACCGCCGCCCAGCGAACCGCCTCGCCCCGGCGGATCGCCAGTCTCGCCCTGCCGGCCCTCGTGGTGCTTGCCGCCGAGCCGCTCTACGTGCTTGTCGACACCGCAGTGGTCGGCCACCTCGGCCGGGTGCCGCTCGCCGCGCTCGCCGTCGGCGGCACGGTGATGACGCTCACCGCATGGGTCGGCACCGTTGTCGCGTACGGCACCACCGGGCGGGCGGCCCGTCGCTTCGGCGCGGGTGACCGGGCAGCCGCGATAGCCGAGGGAGTCCAGTCGTCCTGGCTGGCGTTCGGTGTCGGTCTGCTGATCGCGATCGGCATGCAGTTCGGCGGTGGCGCGCTCGCGCGTACCCTCGCCGGCGGCGCTGGCGACGTGGCCGACGCCGCCGCGCACTGGCTGCGGATCGCGGCCCTCGGCGCCCCCGGCCTGCTGCTCGCCGCCGCCGGCAACGGTTGGTTGCGCGGTGTGCAGGACACCCGCCGCCCGTTGTTCTTCGTGCTCGGCCCCAACGTGCTCTCCGCGCTGCTCTGCCCGCTGCTTGTCTACCCGGCCGGCCTGGGGCTGATCGGCTCCGCGGTGGCGAACACCGTCGCGCAGACGCTCTGCGGGGGGCTCTTCGCCGCGGCGCTTGTCGCCGAGCGGGTGTCGCTGCGGCCCCGGCCGCGGGTGATCCGCCAGCAGTTGGTGCTCAGCCGCGACCTGCTGATCCGTGGGCTGGCGTTCCAGGCCAGCTTCCTCTCCGCGACCGCCGTCGCCGCCCGCTTCGGTGCCGCCGCCGTCGGCGCCCACCAGATCGCCCTACAACTCTGGTTCTTCACCGCGTTGGTGCTCGACGCGCTGGCCATCGCCGCCCAGTCCCTGGTCGGCGCCGCGCTCGGCGCCGGCGACGACGCGGGCGCCCGGGCTCTCGCCCGCCGGATCGGGCTGCTCGGCGGCATCTGCGGCGTCGGCTTCGCGCTGCTCGTCGCCGCCGGCGCGGGCGTCGTACCGTCCTGGTTCAGCTCCGACGATCAGGTACGCGAGCAGGCCATGGTGGCCTGGCCGTGGTTCGTCGCCATGCTGCCGCTGGCCGGGGTGGTGTTCGCCCTCGACGGCGTGCTGATCGGCGCGGGCGACGTGCGTTACCTGCGCAACCTCACCATCGTGGCGGCGCTCGGCGGTTTCCTGCCGGCCATCTGGCTGGCGTACGCGCTGAACCTCGGGCTGGGCGGCATCTGGGCCGGGCTCACCCTGTTCGTGATGATCCGACTGGTCGCCCTGCTGCTGCGTCTGCGCAGCGGCAGGTGGGCGGTGCCCGGGGCCGTCCGCTGACCGGCGTTCCCATCTGGCAGGCTTGGGCGTCGTGAGCACCGATGGTCTGATCGTGGTCGACAAGCCCGGCGGCATGACGTCGCACGACGTGGTGGCGCGGATCCGCCGGCTGGCGAAGACCCGCCGGGTCGGGCACGGCGGCACCCTCGACCCGATGGCCACCGGGGTGCTGGTGATCGGCGTGGGCCGGGCCACCCGGCTGCTGACCTACGTGATCGGCGCGGGCAAGAGCTACACGGGGACCATCCGGCTCGGTCAGGCCACCGTCACCGACGACGCCGAGGGCGACGTGGTCGCCACGACGCCGGCCGGGTTGGTGACCGACGACGCGATCCGGTCGGCGCTGGCGGCGCTCAGTGGCGAGGTCGACCAGGTGCCGAGCGCGGTCAGCGCCATCAAGGTCGATGGGCAGCGGGCGTACAAGCGGGTCCGCGACGGGGAGAGCGTCGAGCTGCCGGCGCGGCGGGTCACCATCTCCCGGTTGGAGGTGCTGGCGATCCGCCGCACCGAGCCGGACGTGGTGGACGTGGACGTGGACGTGACCTGCTCCTCCGGCACGTACATCCGGGCCATCGCCCGGGACGCGGGCCTGGCGCTCGGCGTCGGCGGCCACCTGACGGCCCTGCGGCGGACCGCTGTGGGTGGCTTCACCCTCGCCGAGGCGGCGACCCTCGACGAGTTGGAGCAGCGCGCCCCGGACGTGGTGAACCTGCCGTTGGACGCGGCGGCCGACAGGTTCTTCCCGCGCCGGGAGGCCACGCCCGACGAGGCCCGGGTGCTGGCCCACGGTGGGCCGCTCGACCCGACCGGCCGCACCGGGCCGTACGCCGTGTTCGGGCCGGCGGGCGGCCTGATCGCTATCGTCAGCGAGCGGGACGGCCGGGCCCGCGCGGAGATCGTGCTCGCCCCGGCCTGACGGCGGGACGCAGGTCCGCCGGCCCGTGGCCGGCGGTGTCGACCCGCCGGCCGGCGGGACAGCAGGAGGGAACGGCATGCAGCGGTGGCGGGGGTACGACGCGGCGCCCGGTGGGTGGGGACGCTCGGTCGTCACCATCGGCGTCTTCGACGGCGTGCACAAGGGGCACCAGGCGACCATCGGGCACACCGTGGCCCGCGCCCGGGAGTTGGGCGTGCAGTCGGTGGTGCTCACCTTCGACCCGCACCCGGCCGAGGTGGTCCGCCCCGGCTCACATCCGGCGGTGCTCACCGAGCAGGCCCGTAAGGCGGAACTGATCGAGCAACTCGGCGTGGACGTGCTCTGCGTGGTGCCGTTCACACCGGAGTTCTCCCGGCTGCCGGCCGAGCAGTTCGTCCACGACGTCCTGGTCGAGCACCTGCACTGCGCGTTGGTGGTGGTCGGCGGCAACTTCCGGTTCGGGCACCGGGCAGCCGGCGACGTGGCGCTGCTGGAGCGGCTCGGTCAGACCTTCGGCTTCGGGGTGGAGGGCAGCCCGCTCGTCGCCGAGGACGGCACCGTCTTCTCCTCCACGTACATCCGCTCCTGCGTCGACGCGGGCGACGTCGGCGCGGCCGCCGCCGCGCTCGGCCGCCCGCACCGGTTGGAAGGTGTGGTGGTCCGCGGCGACCAACGGGGGCGGGAGCTGGGCTTCCCCACCGCCAACCTGCTCTGCCACCGGTACGCGGCGGTCCCGGCCGACGGGGTGTACGCGGCCCGGCTGATCCGTCGCGGGCAGCACGAGCCGCTGATGGCGGCCGTGTCGGTGGGCACCAACCCGACGTTCTCCGGGCGGGAGCGGCGGGTGGAGGCGTACGCGCTGGACTTCACCGGTGACCTGTACGGCGAGCGGCTGGCCCTGGACTTCGTGGCGCACCTGCGCGGTCAGATCAAGTACGACTCGATCGAGCCGCTGATCGCCCAGATGAACCAGGACGTCGAACGCACCCGGCGCGCGCTGGCCTGAGCGTCGTGGTGCGGCCGCCGAGGCCCTTCGCCGGGTGTTACCGGCGAGTGCTGGTAGTCTTGCCGAGACGTCGGGTGACCGGCGTGGGGCCTCGCGTGCCTGCTCGACGCCGCGGGTGCGAGGTACCGGTCCGTTCCCGGTCCATCGGGACGACGGACACCTACTTGATCAACCCATCGAAACAGGGAGAACATGGCGCTCGACCAGGAAGCCAAGGCCAGCATCCGCGCGGAGTACGCGACCGCCGAGGGCGACACCGGTTCGCCGGAGGTCCAGGTCGCGGTCCTCACCAAGCGGATCGCCGAGCTGACCGAGCACCTGAAGGTGCACAAGCACGACCACCACAGCCGCCGTGGGCTGCTGCTGCTGGTCGGCCGTCGCCGTCGGCTGCTCAACTACGTCCAGAAGAAGGACATTGCCCGCTACCGGTCGCTCATCGAGCGGCTCGGCCTGCGCCGGTGACGTGACGGGGGAGTGGCCGACCGGCCGCTCCCCCGTACCGCGTCCCACCTGAGGAAACACGGGCCGCGCGACCACCCGAGAGGGAGCCGGTCAGCGTACCGGTCTCCGGTAGTGGCCCCCGGGAACCCCGGCATCAAGCCGGCCACCCGGGCGCTTCGATCGAAGACCGGCCGGCTGAGCAGCTTCCCGATGTCGTGGGCCCACGACGCGAAGGAGCACGACAGCACATGACCGAGACCAAACTCGGCACCGAATCCCGCACCGCCGTGATCGACAACGGGTCCTTCGGCACCCGCGAGATCACCTTCTCCACCGGCCGGCTGGCTCGCCAGGCCGCCGGTTCCGTCATCGCCCAGCTGGGCGAGACGGTCGTTCTCTCCGCCACGACCGCCGGTAAGCACCCGAAGGAGCAGTTCGACTTCTTCCCGCTCACCGTCGACGTCGAGGAGCGGATGTACGCCGCGGGCCGCATCCCCGGCTCGTTCTTCCGCCGTGAGGGTCGGCCCAGCGAGGACGCGATCCTCACCTGCCGGCTGATCGACCGGCCGCTGCGCCCGTCCTTCGTGAAGGGCCTGCGCAACGAGGTCCAGGTCGTCGAGACCATCCTCGCGCTCGACCCGCAGCACCCGTACGACGTCGTGGCGATCAACGCCGCCTCGATGTCGACCAAGCTCTCCGGCCTGCCGTTCTCCGGCCCGATCGGGGCGACCCGCGTCGCCCACATCGACGGCCAGTGGGTCGCCTTCCCGACCCTGGAGGAGCTGGCTCGCGCCACCTTCGACATGGTCGTGGCCGGCCGCACGCTCGACGACGGCGACGTCGCGATCATGATGGTCGAGGCCGAGGCCACCCCGAACGCCGTCGCCCTCATCTCGGCCGGCGCCACCGCCCCGACCGAGGAGATCGTCGCCAGCGGCCTGGAGGCCGCCAAGCCGGCGATCCGTGAGCTGTGCCGCGCGCAGAGCGAGCTGGCCGAGGTCGCCGCCAAGCCGGTCACCGAGTTCCCGGTCTTCCTGGACTACCAGGACGACGTGTACGACGCCGTCTCCGAGCTGGCTCGCGGTGAGGTCGCCGAGGCGATCACCATCGCCGGCAAGGCCGACCGCGAGGAAGCCCTGGACCGGGTCAAGGCCCGGGTCGCCGAGGAGCTGGGCGCGCGGTTCGAGGGTCGGGAGAAGGAGCTCAGCGCTGCCTTCCGGTCGCTCACCAAGTCCGAGGTGCGCAACCGCGTGCTGCGTGAGCAGGTCCGCATGGACGGGCGTGGCCCGCGCGACATCCGGGCGCTGACCGCCGAGGTCGGCGTGCTGCCCCGGGTGCACGGTTCGGCGCTGTTCGAGCGGGGCGAGACCCAGATCCTGGGCGTCACCACGCTGAACATGCTCCGCATGGAGCAGATGGTGGACACGCTGTCCCCCGAGAACCGCAAGCGCTACATGCACAACTACAACTTCCCGCCGTACTCGACCGGTGAGACCGGCCGGGTCGGCTCGCCGAAGCGTCGCGAGATCGGCCACGGCGCTCTCGCCGAGCGTGCGCTGATCCCGGTGCTGCCGTCGCGCGAGGAGTTCCCGTACGCCATCCGGCAGGTGTCGGAGGCGCTCGGCTCCAACGGCTCCACCTCGATGGGTTCGGTCTGCGCGTCGACGCTGGGCCTGCTCTCCGCGGGTGTCCCGCTGAAGGCGCCGGTCGCCGGCATCGCGATGGGGCTCATCTCCGACGAGGTGGACGGCAAGACCCAGTACGTGACGCTCACCGACATCCTCGGTGCCGAGGACGCGTTCGGTGACATGGACTTCAAGGTCGCCGGCACGCCGGAGTTCGTCACCGCGCTCCAGCTCGACACCAAGCTCAACGGCATCCCGTCGGACGTGCTGGCCGCCGCGTTGCAGCAGGCGAACGAGGCCCGGCAGGTCATCCTCGGCGTCATGAAGGCCGCGATCGAGGCTCCGGCCGAGATGTCGGACTACGCGCCGCGGGTCACCACCGTCAAGATTCCGGTGGACAAGATCGGCATGGTGATCGGCCCGAAGGGGCAGACCATCAACGCGATCCAGGACGAGACCGGCGCCGAGATCTCCATCGAGGACGACGGCACGATCTACGTCGGCGCCACCAACGGCCCGTCGGCCCAGGCGGCCGTCGACCGGATCAACGGCATCGCCAACCCGACGCTGCCGAAGCAGGGCGAGCGGTTCCTCGGCACGGTGGTCAAGACCGCCGCGTTCGGTGCGTTCATCTCGCTGCTGCCGGGCCGTGACGGCCTGCTGCACATCTCCAAGGTGGGCGACGGCAAGCGGGTCGAGCGCGTGGAGGACTTCCTCAACGTCGGTGACCGGGTCGAGGTCGAGATCGCGGACATCGATGCCCGCGGCAAGATCTACCTGGACAAGGTCCGCCCGGAGGGCACCGAGGCTCCGGCCGCCGGTGAGGCCGCCGCTGGCGACCGGCCGGCTGGTCGGGACCGGGGCGACCGGGCTCCGCGTGACCGTGGCGACCGCGAGCGTGGCGGCGACCGTGGCGGGCGTGGCCCGGAGCGCGGCGGCGAGGGCGGCAACGGTGGCGGCGGCGAGGGTGGCGAGGGCGGCGAGCGTCCGCGCCGCCGGACCCGGCACAGCTGACCGTCGTACAACGCATCACCCACCCCTCGTCGAACCGGGAGCACCACGTGAGTCGGGCCTTCAGTGCGCCGTTTCCACCGGATCGACGGGGGGTGGCCTCTCGGGACACCGGGGCGGGCCGCTCCGGCGGCACCGCCCGCGCGGTGACCCGAACGCTGAGCGACGACCCGCTGGGCGGCACGGTACGACGTACCGTGCTGCCCAGCGGCCTGCGCGTCCTCACCGAGGCGATCCCGACGATGCGCAGCGTCTCGTTCGGCGTCTGGGTGGCGGTCGGTTCTCGCGACGAGACCGGTCCGCAGGCCGGTGCCGCGCACTTCCTCGAACACCTGCTGTTCAAGGGCACCCACAAGCGCACCGCGCTGGAGATCTCCTCGCAGATCGAGGCGGTGGGTGGTGAGACGAACGCGTTCACCACGAAGGAATACACCTGCTACTACGCGCGGGTGCTGGACGAGGATCTGCCCCTGGCGATCGACGTCATGTGCGACCTGGTCGCCGACTCGCTGCTGGAGCCGGCGGACGTCGAAACCGAGCGTGGCGTGATCCTCGAAGAGATCGCCATGCACGACGACGAGCCCGGTGACGAGGTGCACGACCTCTTCGTCCAGGCCGTCTACGGCGACCACCCCCTGGGTCGGCTGATCTCCGGCACCGCCGAGACCGTCACGCCGATGACCCGCAAGCAGATCCAGAGCTTCTACCGGGGCCGCTACACCGCCCCGCAGATCGTCATCGCCGCCGCCGGCAACCTCGACCACGCCACTGTGGTCAAGATGGTCCGCCAGGCGGTGCGGGGCACCCCGCTGGACAGCGACCCGGCCACGCCGGCACCGCACCGGTCGGCCACCCCGGCGGTACGCACCAAGCCGGCGACCACCCTGGTGGAGCCGAAGGAGACCGAGCAGGCGCACGTCATCCTCGGCTGCCCCGGCATCGACCGCCTCGACGACCGGCGCTTCGCGCTCGGGGTGCTCAACAACGTGCTCGGCGGCGGCATGTCCAGCCGCCTGTTCCAGGAGATCCGCGAGCAGCGCGGCCTGGCGTACTCGGTCTACTCCTACGCCAGCCAGTACGCCGACACCGGCCTGTTCGCCGTCTACGCCGGCTGCGCGCCGGGAAAGGTGGACGAGGTGCTGGCCCTGACCCGCGCCGAGTTGGCCCGGGTGGCCGCCGACGGGCTGACCGAGGCCGAGGTGGCCCGGGGCAAGGGGATGAGCAAGGGCTCGTTCGTGCTCGGCCTGGAGGACACCGGTTCCCGGATGAGCCGACTGGCCAAGGGCGAGCTGCTCTACGGCGACCTGATGCCTGTCGACGAGCTGCTCCGCCGGGTCGACGAGGTCACCGTGCAGGACGTCAACGTCCTCGCCGCCGAGCTGCTCAGCCGGCCCATGTCGCTGGCCGTGGTCGGCCCGTTCGGCGCTGGCGACTTCACCGTCTGAGGTCTGCCGCCCGGCCCGGTCGAGGCGACCCGGTCGGGCGTCCCGGCCGGTGGAGCACAGCGGATCCGGCCGGGAGGGCCCGTCCCGATTGGGATAGGTTGTGCCCCGTGACTGACGAGCAGGGAAAGACCCCGGCCGAGCCGCTCCGGGTCGGTGTGCTGGGTGCCCGGGGCCGGATGGGCATCGAGGTCTGCAAGGCGGTCGACGCGGCCGCCGACCTCGACCTGGTCGCGGCGATCGACCAGGGTGACGACCTCTCCGCCGCCTCCGGTGCCGACGTGGTCGTCGACTTCACCACGCCGGACGTCGTCATGGACAACCTCCGGTGGTGCATCTCGCAGGGCATCAGCGCCGTCGTCGGCACCACCGGCTTCACCGCCGAGCGGCTGGAGCAGGTGCGCGGCTGGCTGGCCGACAAGCCCGGGGTGGGCGTGGTCATCGCCCCGAACTTCGGTATCGGCGCGGTGCTGATGATGCAGTTCGCCGCGCGGGCCGCCCGGTACTTCGAGTCCGTCGAGATCATCGAGCAGCACCACCCGCGCAAGCTGGACGCGCCGAGCGGCACCGCCACCCACACCGCCCGGCAGATCGCCCGGGCCCGCGCCGAGGCCGGGCTGGGGCCGGTCCCGGACGCCACCAAGGACGAGGTGCCGGGTGCGCGCGGCGCCCAGATCGACGGGGTACGCATCCACGCGGTACGCGCCACCGGGCTCGTCGCCCACCAGGAGGTGCTGTTCGGCACCACCGGCGAGACGCTCACCATCCGGCACGACTCGTACGACCGGGTGTCGTTCATGCCGGGTGTGCTGCTGGCCGTCCGCGCGGTGCGCAAACGCCCCGGCCTCACCGTCGCCCTGGACGCGCTTCTCGACTGACCGCCCCGGGCCCGTGCGGGGCGAAACCTGGTCGCGGCATGAGGGCGCATCAGTGCTGGCCGGCGGCCGGCGCTGTCTCCTCGGGCTGGGCCGGCTCGGCAGCGACCGGCGCGTAGGGCGGCACCGACCGGAACGCCAACGCGGCGACCACGGCGAGCCCGAGCAGCAGGACGGCACCGACGGTAGCCGTCGCGACCAGACCGCTCGTGTAGGCCGCCCGGGCGGCGTCGACAAGTGGGCCGCCCACCCCGCTTGGTAGCTCACCGGCGACCGTCACCGCGCCGGCCAGCCCGTCGCGGGCCCGCGCCGCCGCCTCGGCGGGCAGCCCCGCGGGCAGCTCCGGGCCCAGCTCGGCACGGTAGACGGCGGCGCCCACGCTGCCCAGGACCGCCACCCCCAGAGCGATGCCCAACTCGCCGCTGGTCTCGGAGATCGACGCTGCCGAGCCGGCCCGTTCAGGAGGCGCCGACCCCACGATCAGGTCGGTGACCAGAGCCGACGGCAATGCGATCCCGACCGAGGCGACGACGAAGGCGACCAGGACGACGAGGAGGGCGTTGTCGCCTTCCACTCCGGTGAGTAGCAGGAAGCCCGCCGCCGTGACCAGTTGCCCGACGGCCATCACGTGCCCGGGCCGGAACCGGCGGGCCAGCAACGGTGCCACTGTGGTCGCACCGATCATCGCCACCGCCTGCGGCACCAGCAGCAGCCCGGCGCGCAGCGGGGACAGCCCTTCGACCAGTTGCAGCCATTGGCTGACGAGCAGGAAGGTGCCGCCCATCAACAGACCGTTGAGCAGGAACACCAGCAGCGCGGCGGTGAACGTGCGGTTACCGAAGAGGCCCACGTCCAGCAGTGGGTGAGGCAGCCGGCGCTGCCGCCGGACGAAGGCCACCCCGACCAGCAGGCCGGTCACGATCGCCAGCGCGGGCAGCGGGCGCCAACCGTGCCGGGCCAGCTCCTTGAGGCCGTAGACCACCGGCAGGATGGTGGCGAGCGACAACGCGACGCTAACCAGGTCCAGTCGACCGGGCTGGGGGTCGCGGAACTCCGGAAGCAGCAGCGGCGCGGTCACCAGCAACACCGCCATCACCGGCACGCCCAGCAGGAACGCCGAGCCCCACCAGAAATTCTCGAGGAGCACCCCGCCGATCACCGGGCCGACCGCCATCCCGCCCATGAAGCAGCTCATCCAGACCCCGACCGCGACCGCGCGCTGAGCCGGGACCTGGAACATGTTGCTGATCAGGGCCAGTGTGGAGGGCATCAGCGTGGCCCCGGCGACGCCGAGCAGCGCCCGCGCGGCGATCAGCAGCGGCGGGTTCGGCGCGTAGGCGGCCACCACCGAGACCACGGCGAACGCAGCGGCCCCGATCAGCAACAGGCGTCGACGGCCCACCCGGTCGCCCAGGGTGCCCATCGTGACCAGGAAACCGGCGACCAGGAAGCCGTACGCGTCGGTGATCCACAACTGCTGGGTGCTGTCGGCGCCGAGGTCCGCGCTGAGGCTCGGCAGGGCCAGGTAGAGCACGCTCAGGTCGAGCGCCAGCAGCAGGGTGGGCAGGGCAAGCACCGCCAACCCGATCCACTCTCGACGCCCGGCCGCGGGGTGTGCTGTCCGCATGGTTCTCGCCCTCCTGGTGACGGTTGGTGACGGAGGGTGGCTGAGCTCATGCGCCTGACGGTAGGGGACCGGTCCGACATCAGCCGCTCAACTCTGGCCGGACGCGCCGGCCCGGGCCGGCGTCCGGGTCCGGGCGTCAGCGCGCGTCAGCCGGCGGGCTCGTCGTCGGCCGGAACCTTCTCCGCGGGTACGCCCACGTGCAGGCGCACCTGGGGCACGAGCATGTCGTCGACGTCGAGCGCCCGGGCCGCGCCGTCGGGCTCCCAACCGGTGCTGGTGAGAAACTTCCGGGTCGCCTCGTCACCCTCGAACGCCCAGGCCACCGCCCGGCTCAGGCCGTCCTCCCGCCACAGGTCGACGGTGGCGGCGAGCAGCCGGCTGCCGTGCCCGCGCCGACCCCAACGTGGCTCCACCAGCAGATCGGTCACGGCGGCCACGTCCGCGCCGAGCGCGTCGGCCGGCTCGCCCGGGGCCAGCGCCTCGGCGTCGGCCGGCCCGGAGGCGGCGAACCCCACCAGATACGATTGCTCGGCCTGTTCGACGGCGACCAGCACCCGGTGCGCGCCCGAGGGCGGCTCCAGCACCGCGGCGTTCCACCGCCGGGCGAGGAACGCCTCGTCCAGGTTGTCGAGCACGTGCCGAGGCAGGATCCGGCGGTACGCGACCCGCCAGGTCGCGAGTTGGATGCGTGCGATCTCGCCGGCGTCCTCAGGACGCGCCGGGCGGACGTACCCGAGAGCCATGGGACGGAAGCCTACGCAGGGCGAGGGAGGCGACGGTGGCGCAGGGTGCCAGGAGGACGACCGGGCAGGTCGTCGGGGTCGTGGTGCTCGCCGCGGCGGTCACCGCGTTCCTCGCCGTCGCCGCGGTGCGGCACGGCTTCTTCGACCTGAAGGTCTACTACGGCGCGTTGACCTGGTGGGTGCACGACGGCGGGGAGATCTACGACTACCTCAAGCCGGGCACCCAGTACGGCTTCACCTATCCGCCGTTCGCCGCGCTGGTGATGCTGCCGATGGCGTACCTGCCGTGGTCGGCCGCGATAGTGGTGAGCGTGCTCGCCAGCGTGGCCACCACCACGGTGCTGATCTGGTGGCTTGTCGACCCGATCGCCCGCCGGGCCGGCTGGACCCGGTGGTTCGCCCTCGCGGTGGCGCTCTGCCTGGTCGCCGCGTTCGAGCCGATGCGGGAGACGGTCAACTTCGGCCAGGTCAACACGCTGCTGCTCTTCCTTGTGGCGGTGGATCTGCTGCGGCTGCTGCCGGCCGGCAACCGGTGGGCCGGGGTGGGCATCGGGCTGGCCACCGCGATCAAACTGACCCCTGGCGTCTTCATCGTCTACCTCCTGGTGACCGGGCGATGGCGGGCGGCGCTCACCGCCTGCGGGACGGCCGCCGGGGTGTCGCTGCTGGCCGCTGCGCTCTTCCCGGACGCGTCCCGGGAGTTCTGGACCGAGGCGCTGTGGAACACCGGACGGGTGGGGGAGCTCGCCTTCGTCTCCAACCAGTCGCTGCGCGGGGTGGCCGCCCGACTCGACCCGGAGCACCCGAGCACCCTGCTGTGGCTGCTGCTGGTGCTCGGCACCCTGGCGCTCTGGGCCTGGCGGTCCCGGGCCGCCGTCGCCGCCGGTGACGAGGCGACCGGTCTGGCGTTGACCGGCGCGGTGATGTGCCTGGTCAGCCCGGTCACCTGGGTGCACCACCTGGTCTGGCTGCTGCCCGCGCTGATCCTGCTTGTCGACAACGCCATGGCCGCGCCGGACGGCCGCCGTCGGCGGGTCCTGCTCGTCGCCGCGACCATCGGGTACGCGCTGCTGATCAGCCGGACCGTCTGGCTGTGGGAGAAGGACTTCACCGGCCTCGACGGCTTCCTGGGCAGCAACGCCTACGTGTGGATCAGCCTGGCGCTGCTCGCCTTCCTGCCGATCCGCGGCTGGCTGACCCCGCCCGGGTCAGTTGTCGAGGAGCCCGGCGTACCGCAGCTCGACCAGACTGACCGGGGGCTGCCCACCGGCGAGCGGCACATGGTAGGTCGACCGCTCACCGTCCGCTGACAGCCCGGCCCGCGCGCAGAACCGGCGGGCCCGGTGGTTGTCCGCCAGCACCCACGCCCGGTACCCGCGTAAGCCCCGCTCGGCGAGCCCGGCCCGAGCGGCGGCCAGGAGCGCGGTGGCGCTCCCGTCCCCCCAGTACGCCGGCTCCACGTACAGGGCCACCACCTCGCCGACAGTCGGGTCCAGGTCGTCCCGGTCCTGGTTGCGGCGGTACGGCCCGAAGGTGGTGAAGCCGACGACCAGCCCGTCCACCTCGCCCAGCAGGGTGGTGAACGGATGCTCCGGGTCGGCGGTGCCGATGTCGCGGCGACGCTGCGCCCAGGCCGCCACGTTCAGCCGGTCCAGCACCTCGTCCGGCATGAAGCCGGCGTAGCCCGCCTGCCAGCCGTGCACGTGCACCCGGGCGACCGCTTCGGCGTCGTCCGGCTCCTCCCGACGGATGGTCAGCATTGCACCGTTCTATGCCCCGTTGGTCGTCGCGTCCAGCTTCCCGCACCGGCGTCGTACCGATGAATTAAGGTCGCCGACGATGGCCGCACCGGAATCACTCTCGCTCGCCCAGGCCCGTCGGGTGGCGCTCGCCGCCCAGGGCTTCGCCGACCCGGCGCCTGCCGGCGTGCCCACCCGCCGGCACCTGCGTCGGGTGCTCGACCGGGTCAACCTGATCCAGATGGACTCGGTGAACGTGCTGCAACGCGCGCACTACCTGCCGCTCTACAGCCGGCTCGGGCCCTACCCGACCACGCTTCTCGACCAGGCCGCCTACCGGCGCCCGCGGGAGCTGTTCGAATACTGGGGCCACGAGGCGTCGCTGGTGCCGGTCGAGCTGCACCCGATGCTGCGCTGGCGGATGGCTCGGGCGCAGAGTGAATCCTGGGGCGGCATGCGGCGGATCGCCCAGGAGCAGCCGGAGCTGGTCGCCTGGGTTCGCGACGAGGTGGCCGCCCGCGGCCCGCTGACCGCCGCCGAGATCGAGCACGACGCGCCGCGGGAGACCGGCAACTGGGGGTGGAACTGGTCGGCGGTCAAGCGGGCGCTGGAGTTCCTCTTCTGGGCTGGCGAGGTGACCGCCGCGGAGCGCAGCACCTCCTTCGCCCGCCGCTACGACCTGCCCGAGCGGGTGCTGCCCGCGGCGGTGCTTGCCGCGCCCACCCCGACCGACGCCGAGGCGTACCGCACGCTGGTGGCCCTCGCCGCTCGGTCGCTCGGGGTGGCCGCCGAGCCGGAGTTGCGCGACTACTTCCGGCTGCCGCTGGCCGGTGCCCGGCAGGCCGTCGCCGAGCTGGCCGAGGCCGGTGAGCTGGTGCCGGTCACCGTGGCGGGCTGGCGTCAGCCGGCCTGGCTGCACGCGTCCGCCCGGCTGCCCCGTTGGATCCGCGGCAACACACTGGTCAGCCCCTTCGACCCGCTGATCTGGGAACGGGCCCGCACCGAGCGGCTGTTCGGCTTCACCTACCGGATCGAGATCTATGTCCCCGCGCCACAGCGGGTCTACGGCTATTACGTGTTGCCCTTCCTGCAGGGCGACCGGTTCACCGCCCGGGTCGACCTGAAGGCCGACCGCAAGGCCGGGGTGCTGCTGGTGCCGGCCGCCTGGATCGAGCCCGGCGCGGACCCGGCGGAGACGGCGGTGGCGCTCGCCGCCGAGCTGCACCGGCTCGCCGGCTGGCTCGGCCTGGGCGCGGTGGCGCCGCCGCTGGCCGGCGACCTGGCCGGTCCGCTCACCGCCGCGTTGGCCGGCGTGTCCGGTGTACCGTGAGCGCGTGACGAGCGCTCCCGGTCCGGTCGACCAGCCGCAGCCCGCCCCCGGGGCGGTGCACACCGTGCCGGTTGGCCCGGCCGGCGTCGGTCCGTCTGGCGTCGGTCCGGGTGGTTGGCCGGCGACCCCACCGGGTGGCTACCCGGCGCCCGAGCCGGACCGGCTCACCCGGTTCGTGGTGCGCCTCTACGAGCGTTCACCGCGCTGGGCGGTGCCGCTGGCCGCCGTTGGCTGCGTCGCCGCGGGAATGGGTTACGCGCTGCTCAGCAACCCGGCCCACGCCGCCCCGGACGCCGCGCCCACCTGCCTGCTCAAGCTGACCACCGGGCTGGACTGCCCAGGCTGTGGCGGCACCCGTGCACTCTGGTACGTGCTGCACGGCGACCTGCCGGCCGCTGCCCGGCACCATTTCCTCTTCATCTTCGCGCTGCCGTTCCTCGCGTACCTCTTCGTGGCCTGGGCGGGCAACCAGGCGTTCGGTTGGCGACTGCCGGAGCTGCGGATCAGCTCGAAGGTCACCGTCGGGTTCCTGGGCGTGTGGCTGGCCTTCTCGGTGCTGCGCAACCTGCCCTGGGCGCCGTTCACCTCGCTCTACGTCTGACCCGCCCGCCCCTCCGGGCTCCCGAAGGGCGTCAACCGACGTCGTGGAGCCAGCACGGCTCCTCCGGCGGCAGGGCAGGACCTTGCCGTGTCCCTGTAGAGCTGCCCCAGTTGTGGGGCGCGGCCACGGACCCGCCTCCTGTGCGAGGCCCGCCCCCGGGTCGGGCCTGCTCTCTGAGATGCCTGCCTCCCGGGGATGCCTGCCTCCCGGGGATGCCTGCCTCCCGGGGATGCCTGCCTCCCGGGGATGCCTGCCGCCCGGGGGACGCCTGCCTCCCGGGGATGCCTGCCTCCCGGGGGACGCCTGCCCCAGATTCGGGGCAGCTCTACAGGCAATCGGAGAGGGGTCAGGGGCCGGCGCTGCGTCGTCGAGATCTTGGACACCTATGGTCGCCGGTGTTGGAAAGGCGTCGCTGATTTGGTGGTAGCTGGGCGGTTTCTGCACCGCGAGCCCGAGTTGGGCTCGGGACCGACGGCCACTACAGTCCCAGGAATGCCGGAGATGGTGCAGCCCCAGGTCAAGTTGATCGCGTGGACCCAGTTCGCGGCCCCGGACGATGTGCCGTGGTCGACGGATGCGGAGGGTGGCCAGGCGCTCGCCGAATTCGCCGGCCGGGCCTGTTACCAGTCCTGGAAGAAGCCGAACCCGGCGACCGCCACCAACGCCGGTTATCTGGCGCACATCCTCGACGTCGGGCACCTGTCGGTGCTGGAGCACGGGTCGGTCACCTTCTACTTCACCGGGGTGTCCCGCTCCTTCACCCACGAGTTGATCCGGCACCGGCACTTCTCGTACTCCCAGTTGTCCCAGCGCTACGTCCCGGAACGGGACGCGGCCATGGTCGAGCCGGCGGTCATCGCCGACGACCCGGAGCTGCACAAGAAGTTCGTGGCGGCCGCCGAGGCGAGCGTGCAGGCGTACACCGAGCTGCTTGAGGGCCTCGAGCAGCGCTTCTCCGACGAGCCGAACCCGACGCTGCGCCGCAAGCAGGCCCGGCAGGCGGCCCGGGCGGTGCTGCCCAACGCCACCGAGACCCGGATCGTGGTCACCGGCAACTACCGGGCCTGGCGGCACTTCATCGCGATGCGGGCCACCGAGCACGCCGATGTGGAGATCCGTGAGCTGGCCGTGGAGTGCCTGCGTCAGCTCCAGGGGGTCGCCCCGAACGTGTTCGCCGACTTCGTGATCTCCACGCTGCCGGACGGCACCGAGGTGGCGGCCAGCCCGCACGAGGCGTCCTGAGCCCTTCCCCGGCGGGCCCCGGCAGGTCGTCCGCTAGGTTGGAGGGTATGACGCACGACCACCTCGACGCCGCGGCCCGACCGGCGTCCCGCCCCTTCGGCCGGCTGCTCACCGCCATGGTGACCCCGTTCACCCCCGACGGTTCCCTCGATCTCGACGGCGCCGCCCGGCTGGCGAGCCACCTGGTCGACGAGCAGGGCAACGACGCGCTGGTGGTCAACGGCACCACCGGTGAGTCGCCGACCACCACCGACGCGGAGAAGGAGCACCTGATCCGGGCCGTGGTGGAGGCCGTCGGTGACCGTGCCAAGGTGGTCGCCGGGGTCGGCACCAACGACACCCGGCACACCATCGAGCTGGCCGCCGCCGCCGAGAAGGCGGGTGCACACGGCCTGCTGGTGGTAACCCCCTACTACAACAAGCCGCCGCAGAGCGGGTTGCTGCGGCACTTCACCGCCGTCGCCGACGCCACCGGCCTCCCCGTGATGCTGTACGACATCCCCCACCGCTCCGGCGTGCCGATCGACACCGAGACGCTGGTCCGGCTCGCCGAGCACGGCCGGATCGTCGCGGTCAAGGACGCCAAGAGCGACCTGATCGCCACCGGCTGGGTGACCAGCCGGGCCCCCCTCGCCTTCTACTGCGGCGAGGACGCCCTCACCCTGCCGGCGCTGGCCGTTGGCAGCGTGGGCGTGGTCGGCACCTCGACGCACTTCACCGGGGCACTGACCGCACAGATGATCGAGGCGTACGACGCGGGGGACATGCCGGCCGCGCTTGCCCTGCACCGGCGGCTGCTGCCGCTGTTCACCGGCATCTTCCGTACCCAGGGAGCCATCCTGGTGAAGGCGGGCCTGGCATCACTGGGCCTGCCGGCCGGCCCGGTGCGCCCCCCGCTCGTGGACGCCACCACCGACGAGATCGCCCAGCTGCGCGCGGACTTCGCGGCAGCGGGCCTGGAGCTGCCCGAATGAACGAACGACACGATGGGCGCCGAGTGACGGCGTCGCAGAATGAGGTGGACGCGTGACCGAGGCGCACAACGAGGCGGAACTACCCCCGCCGCTGCCGGAAGGCGGCCTGCGGATCATCCCGCTCGGCGGGCTCGGCGCCATCGGTCGGAACATGACCGTCTTCGAGTACGACGGCAAGTTGCTGATCGTCGACTGCGGGGTGCTCTTCCCCGACGTCGAGCAACCGGGCGTGGATCTCATCCTGCCCGACTTCGGCCCGATCCTGGACCGGCTCGCCGACGTCCAGGCGATCGTGCTGACCCACGGCCACGAGGACCACATCGGCGCGGTGCCGTACCTGCTCGCCCACAAACCCGACATCCCGCTGGTCGGCTCACAGTTCACCCTCGCACTGGTCGAGGCCAAGTTGGCCGAGCGGCGGATCCAGCCGTACACGCTCACCGTGCGGGAGGGCGGCCGGGAGCGGCTCGGCCCGTTCGAGTGTGAGTTCTTCGCGGTCAACCACTCGATCCCGGACGCCCTCGCGGTGGCGATCCGCACCCCCGCCGGCCTGGTGCTGCACACCGGCGACTTCAAGATGGACCAGCTACCGCTGGACGGCCGGATCACCGACCTGGCCGGCTTCGCCCGGCTCGGCGCCGAGGGCGTCGACCTGCTGCTGTCCGACTCCACGAACGCGGAGATCCCCGGCTTCGTCACCCCGGAGCGGGAAATCGGGCCGGTGCTCGACTCGATCTTCGCGAAGGCCAAGGGCCGCATCATCGTGGCCTCGTTCGCCTCGCACGTGCACCGCGTCCAGCAGGTCTTCGACTCCGCCGCGGAGCACGGCCGCAAGGTCGCGCTGATCGGCCGGTCCATGGTTCGCAACATGGGTATCGCCCGGGACCTCGGTCTGCTCAACATCCCGAACGGTCTGGTCATCAGCATCGACGAGGCGACCACGCTGCCGCCGGACGAGATCGTGCTGATGTCCACCGGCTCGCAGGGTGAGCCGATGAGCGCGCTGGGCCGGATGGCCAGCGGCGACCACCGGCACATCACCATCGCCCCCGGCGACACCGTCGTGCTGGCCTCCTCGCTGGTGCCCGGCAACGAGACCTCGGTCTACCGGGTGATCAACCGGCTCGCCCGGGCCGGCGCGGTGGTCGTCCACAAGGACGTGGCGAAGGTGCACGTCTCCGGGCACGCCCCCGCCGGGGAGCTGCTCTACCTGCTCAACGTGGTCCGGCCCAGCAACCTGATGCCCGTGCACGGCGAGTGGCGGCACCTGCGCGCCCACGCCCGGCTCGGCATCGAGTCCGGGGTCGCCGCCGACCGGGTGGTGATCTGCGAGGACGGCGACGTGGTCGACCTGGTCGAGGGTCGCGCCACCCTGGTCGGTCACGTGAAGAGCCGGTACGTCTACGTGGACGGCCTCGCCGTCGGTGACGTCAGCGAGTCGCTGCTCACGGAGCGGCGGATCCTCGGTGACGGCGGCTTCATCGCCACCACCGTGGTCGTGGACTCGGTCACCGGCAAGGTGGTCGCCGGCCCGACGCTCTCCGCGAAGGGTTTCTCCGAGGACCCGGAGGCGTTCAACCCGGTGGTCCCGCTTGTCACCGAGGCGCTCAACCGGGCCGCGGCGGACGGCATCACCGACCCGCACCAGCTCCAGCAGATCGTCCGGCGCACCGTGGGGCGGTGGGTCAACGACAAGTACCGTCGTCGCCCGATGATCGTGCCCACCGTCGTCGAGGTCTGACACAAACCGCTGACCGGGCCGGTCGCCGACATCCCCCGTGGCTGTCGGTGGCCGGCCCGGCCCGTACCCGGGTGTTGCCGCTCAGTCCCGGACCATCCGTCGCCGCCACCGCACCAGCAGCCCGACCCCGACGGCCAGCAGCACCGCTCCGGCGAGGCCGTACGTTCTGCCGGACACGCCGGTGCGGGGTAGTCGCGCGGCGTTCGGAGTGGACGGGCTCGGCGTGGCCGTCGGGGCGGTCGGGCTCGGGGTGGCCGTCGGGCTCGGCGTGGCGGTCGGGCTCGGCGTGGCCGTCGGACCGGCCGGCGGCGGCGTGGTGGCGGCACCGGATCCGCCCGATCCGCTCAGGCGCAGCGTCAGCGCGGTGTCCTTGTTGGTGTAGCGGCTGGCCGGGGAGAGCGCCAGGTGCACGCTCTTCGCGCCTCCGGTGACCGTCAGCCGTACCTCGAAGGTGTCGGTGGCGCCGTCGGCGAGCACGTCTTGCCGCACGATCTCGCAGCCCACGCCGTCCATCCGGCCACTGTTCGAGCACGCCGGCGCTGTCACCCGCACCCCGGCCGGCGTGGTGATGGCGAGCGAGTAACCGCTGATGTCGAAGGTGCCGGTGTTCGTGACCCGCACCCGCACCGTCGTCATCCCGTTGACGACCGGGGCGGCGGTGGGCCGCAACCGCAGGGAGGTGCTATCCGGCCAGTTGATCCGGAAGTCGAAGAACTGTTCGGTGACCCCGGCGGCGTCCCGGCCGGCGACGGAACCCCACTCCTGGAGCCCGAAGACCGGCTCCGGAGTCGACGACGTCACCGCCAGCCGGTACACCCGCTCACCTGCGGCGGGCAGTTCCGCGCCGCCGCACAGCCAGGTGCGCGGCGTGCCCTGGACGGCCCGGCAGTCCCCGCCCGAGGTCAGGTCGACGGAGGCCGGCAGGCGCAGCAGGAAGAAACCCTTCGCCGCCGTGCTGCCCAGATTTTTGACGATGACGGCCAGGGGGCTGGACGGCGACCAGGGGTCCCCGCCGAGGAAGACGAGGTCGCCCCGGGCGCTGATCGTGGGCGCTGCGGTCGCGCTCGGCGACGCGGCCGGCGCGGCGACGGCCGGCCCGGCGAGGGTGGGCACCAGGAGCAGGGCGGCGGCGGCGGCGAGGCCGGAGGCGAACAGCCGGTTCATTGATGACTCCCGGGGTGCGCGGTGGGTGATGCCTGTAGCACATCTAGGTGCCGCGTCCGGTTGCATCCTGTCGGATCTCACACAGTCGCGCCCCCGGGAGCAACCAGTCGCCCTGTGCACGACTCAGGGGAGCGCGGCGACCGCCTCGGCGTAGGCGACGCCGGTGGCGATGGCGGCGTCCACAAGCACCGTCAGCTGCGCCGGGGCCACGCCGTGGGTCAGGTCGGTGGCGGCGTCCCCGGCCAGCACCAACTCCCCGCCGATGTCGTGCACGTACGCCTTGGGTAGCAACCGGTCGTGGTTCCAGGCGTTGCAGAAGGCGTACGCCTCGGCGCGGCGGGTCGCCGGCAGCCGGCGGGCGGCCATGGCCCGGGTGTGCAGCACCTCACCGCGTTCGCCGGTCCGCCGGAACTGGATCACCACGCCACCCCACCGGCCGACGACCCGGTCATCCTCCTCCACCAGGTACCGGTCGCCGCGCCGGTCCAGCGCGGCGGTGATCATGTCGAGGGTCAGCGCCATCAGCTCGCCCCCGACCGACCCGGTCTCCTCGTCGGACCCGTCGGCGTCGAACTCGACGTACCCGTCCGGCTCGTCGTCGGCGGGTAGCGGGACCGGTGTCGCGAGCGGTCGCTCGGCGAGCCAGGCGGCCATCCGCCCGGAGTGGTGGCCGGTGCCGTTGCGGGCGTCGAAGCTGCCAGCCAGGTCGTTGGCCACGCCGAGCAGCAGCGCGCCGAGGGTGGCCACGTCCAGGTCGGTGGCGGGCCGCTCGCCGTACGCCGGCCGTGGCACCGTTCGCCCGCCCAGCCCGGCCGTCACGGCCAGACCGCAGACCAGCGCCCCGGCCGCGGCGAACTCCATGGCGGCGAGGTCGTCGGTCGGCCGGTCCAAGCGGGGCAGTTGCTCGACCAGGATGGTCAGCCCGCGTGCCAGGTGCCCGCCCAGGGCACAGAACCGCAGGTGCGCGGCGAGGTGCGGGAACGCGGCGGGCTCGTGCCGGTGCCGGCAGTACGCCCGCACGTGTGCGGCCGCGGCCCGCTGTGGCTCGCCGGCCCGTAGAGCGGGCAGCAGACTGGCGACGAGATTCCGTTCGGGCTGGTCGGTGCAGGCCTGCGGGTCGCCGTCGGTCTCCGGCAGCTCGGTGAGCGCGGCTCGCCACTCGCCCCACCCGGCCAGCAGTTCCGCGCGGCGGGCCGGGGCGCAACCCGGGCAGCCGCCGGCCGGGCCGGGCGGCCGGCCGGACCACCGCTCGTACCAGTGGCGGGCGGTGGGTTCGTCGCCCAGGTGGTCGGCGATCCGACAGTGCAGCTCCGCGACGGTTGGCGCGTCCGGACCATCCGCGCCGACCCGGTGGGCCAGGTCGTGCAGCAGGGACCGGGTCTGGTCCAGCCCGACCCGAGGGGTGCCCAGCAGTGCCTCCACCGCGTACCGCTGGTAGCGCAGCAGCAGCCCGCACTCGACGTCGGTGAGCAACTCGGGCCGGTGGTCGGCGGCGGCCCGGCACCGCCGGACCGGCTCGACCAGACGCCACCGCTCCCCGTGCAGCAGGTACGCCTCGATCAGCGCGAACCGTGCGTCCATCCCGGACCGGACGTCGCCGGTGGCGTCGGCGCGTTCGGCGAGCCGCTCCAGAGCCACCTGTCGGGCCGGGCCGTCGGGCAGGTCCCGGGCGTCGGAGAGCGCGGCCGCCAGGGTGCTCCCGCCGACCCCGTCGACGGGACCGGTGGGTGGGGCGTCGCGGTGGCCCGCCCGGTCGGTGCGACTGCCGGTGAACTCGTCCCGCCCGGTCACGACGGCACCGCGCCGGGCAGGCGACGGACCGCCACGGCGAGCTGGCAGCCGGTGGAGATGCCACAGTCGAGCAGGTGGTCGAGCTGGTGCGGGGTCACGCCGCGTTCCAGGTCGGTGACCACCTCGCCGTAGACCCGGGCCCGACCGTCGTCGTCGACGTGCACGAACGCCTTGGGCCAGAGCCGGTCGTGGTTCCACGAGTTGCAGAACGCGTACAGGGCGGGCACCTGCTCGATTCCGAAGGTGGGGGCGACCATCGTGCGGACCTGGAGCAGCTCGCCGTCCCCACCGAGGCGGAGGAACCAGATCATGTTGTCGTCGAAGCGACCCACCAGTTCGCCGTCCGGGGTCAGGCCGACGGACCGGCCACGGGCGGCGAGCACCGCGGCGACGAGTTCACCGCTCAGTGGGCGCAGCGTGCCCGGGTGCCCGGCCAGCGGATCGTCCGGATCGCCCTCGGTTCCCGGCGACGCCATGGGGCATCCCTTCTGAGGCGGATATCACGACTGGCGGCGGGGCCCGTGTTGCGACGCGCGGACACGACCCGGAAAAGCGGGGATCTGCCCGGCCCCACCGTTACCGTGACTCTATGGCGGGCCGTACCTCTCAGGCGAGCCGGCGACGCGGCGCGTCGCCGCGCGGTGGCACCAACAGTCGTGCCCGTCAACCGGCGAAGAAGACCCGGGCGCCGGTCCGGCGTCGTACAGTGCCGGCCCGGCCCGGCGCGGCTGTCTACGTGGGCCGTGCGGTGGGCGCACTGTGGATGGGCGTGGCACACGGGATGGGCTGGGCGGTGCGGGCCGCCGGTCGGCAGGCCGCCTCCGCCCGCGACCTCGACCCGGAGCACCGCCGGGACGGCGCCGGGCTGCTGATGTTCGGGTTCGCCCTGCTCACCGCCGTGGCGCTCTGGCTTTCCGGAGCGGGCCCGGTGGGCGCGCGACTGGCCGACTCGATCCGGTTGTTCCTGGGCGCGATCTCGGTGGTCGTACCGGTGCTGTTGATGATCGGGGCCTGGCGGTTGATGCGTCAGCCGGCCGATCCGGAGCACCGGGGCCGCGGGTTGATCGGCTGGAGTTCACTGCTCGTCTCGACCGCGGCGCTGCTCCACATCGGTCAGGCCCCGGCCAACCCGCTACAGCGGGACTTCGCGGGCGGGTTGGTCGGTGCGGGCATCGGCGGGCTGCTGGAGCGCGCGGTCACCGCCTGGGTGGCGGTGCCGCTGCTGATCCTGCTGCTGCTCTTCGGCCTGCTCGTGGTGACGGCGACACCGATCAACAAGATCCCGGAGCGGCTGGGCCTGTTGGCCGGCGGGCTGGTCGCCGCACCGGAGGAGGCCGCCGAGGAAGCCGACGAGCCGGCCGCCCAGCGTGCGCGTAGGCGGCCGGCGAAGCGGACGCCTCCGCCGGTGGACCCGGACGACTTCGAGGACCTGGCCGGCGTGGACCTCCAGGAGACCATGGTGCTGCCGCGCAAGTCTCCGGCGAAGGTGCCGGCGAGCCGCCGGCCGCCGGTCGAGCCGCCGGAGCACTCGCCCGTGCCGACGCGGGCCGAGCAGCTCGCGTTGACCGGACTGGCCGGGGACTACACCCTGCCACCGGCCAACATGCTCAGCGCCGGTGCCGCCGCGAAGACCCGCAGCAAAGCCAACGACGAGGTGATCGCGGCGCTGACCGGCGTGTTCGACCAGTTCGACGTGGACGCCGCGGTCACCGGCTTCACCCGTGGCCCGACGGTCACCCGGTACGAGGTCGAGTTGGGCCACGGCGTCAAGGTCGAGCGGATCACCCAGCTGTCCCGCAACATCGCGTACGCGGTGAAGTCGCCGGACGTGCGGATCCTCAGCCCGATCCCGGGCAAGAGCGCGGTCGGCGTGGAGATCCCGAACACCGATCCGGAGAACGTCGCCCTCGGCGACGTGCTGCGCTCACGTGCGGCGACAAGCGACCACCATCCGATGGTGGTGGCGCTCGGCAAGGACATCGAGGGCGGCTACGTGGTGGCCAACCTGGCGAAGATGCCGCACATCCTCATCGCCGGGGCCACCGGCGCGGGCAAGTCGTCCTGTCTCAACACCCTGCTGGTGTCCATCCTCACCCGGGCCACCCCGGACGAGGTGCGACTGCTGCTGATCGACCCGAAGCGGGTCGAGATGACCGGCTACGAGGGCATCCCGCACCTGGTGACCCCGATCGTGACGAATGCCAAGAAGGCAGCCGACTCGCTGGACTGGGTGGTCCGCGAGATGGACATGCGCTACGACGACCTCGCCGCCAACGGGGTCCGGCACATCGACGACTTCAATCGCAAGGTCCGCAACGGCGAGATCAAGGCCCCGCCGGGCAGCGAACGGGAGATGCGCCCGTACCCGTACCTGTTGGTGATCGTGGACGAGTTGGCCGACCTGATGATGGTCGCGCCTCGCGACGTGGAGGACTCGGTCGTCCGGATCACACAGCTCGCCCGCGCGGCCGGCATCCACCTGGTCCTGGCCACCCAACGGCCCTCGGTCGACGTGGTGACCGGTCTGATCAAGGCGAACGTGCCGTCCCGGCTGGCGTTCGCCACCTCCTCGCTCGCCGACTCCCGGGTCATCCTGGACCAGCCGGGCGCGGAGAAGCTGCTCGGCCGCGGTGACGGGCTCTTCCTGCCGATGGGCGCCTCCAAGCCGGTACGCATCCAGGGCGCCTGGGTCACCGAGCGGGAGATCGCCGACGTCGTGAAGTTCTGCAAGGACCAGCGCGAACCGGAGTTCCGCAAGGACGTGCTGGCCCCCGCGCAGGAGAGCAAGAAGAAGATCGACGAGGACATCGGTGACGATCTCGACCTGCTGGTGCAGGCGGTGGAGTTGGTGGTGACCTCGCAGTTCGGCTCGACCTCGATGCTCCAGCGCAAGCTGCGGGTCGGTTTCGCGAAGGCGGGCCGACTGATGGACCTGATGGAGACCCGTGGGGTGGTCGGGCCGTCGGAGGGGTCGAAGGCGCGTGACGTGCTGGTCAAGCCGGACGAGCTGGAGGAGGTCCTCGGCGGCCTGCGCGGCGACGTGGACTGACCGGCGGCACCCCGCCCCCACGGCCGCTCAGTGGAAGACCTTCAGGCCGATGACGCCGGAGACCACCAGCAGCAGGCACAGGATGCGGGGCAGGCTCGCCGACTCGCCGAGCGCCAGCATCCCGATCAGCGCGGTGCCGACCGCGCCGATGCCGACCCAGACCGCGTAACCGGTGCCGACCGGGATCTCCCGCAGCGCGTACGCCAGGCCGGCCATGCTCAGGGCAAGCGTCACCGCGAACACCACTGACGGGATCAGCCGGCTGAAGCCGGCACTGCGGTCCAGGGCGACCGCCCAGGCCGTCTCCAGCAGTCCGGAGATCACCAACACCAGCCAGGCCATCGTTCACCTCACGCGGGAGTGCCCGGGCCGCCGGGGCCGGGACGAGTCGGGTCTGCACGTCGCGGGGCGTCTTGGCCTGACCGGGTACGCCCACCACTCGTCCGGGGTGGCCGCGGGCGACCGGGCCACCGACGCCGACGCTAGCACCGGTCGCCCGTCGGGATGGACGGGTCGCGCATCGACGGGCACGTGACTCCAGCCACCCCGTCTTGACCTGCACTTGACTCCAACTTGCAGGATGACCACCATGACGCTGATCTATGCCGACCCCGAGGTCTCCGCCGCGCTGGACGCCGCCACCACCGTCGACGTCATGCGGACCGCCCTTCTGGCCGCGTACGAGGGACGTCTCGTGGCCCCGCCCCGGGCCGCGGCCCCGCTCAGCGGTGGGCGGCTGGTGCTCACCGCCGGGCACCTGGTCGGCGAATGGTACGGCTTCCGCTCCTACGACACCTTCGGCCACCCGCAGAGCGAGCAGGTGGTGGTGCTGCACGACGCGGGCACCGGGGCGATCCGGGCGGTCGCGGTGGGCGAGGAGCTGGGTTCCCGGCGTACCGGAGGGTTGGGTGGCCTGGCGGTCGACGCGCTGGCCCGCCCGGACGCGGCCACCCTCGGCGTGGTCGGCTCCGGCCGGCAGGCCTGGACCCAGGTCTGGGCCGCCGCCGCGGTCCGCCCGTTGCGCGAGGTGGTGGTGCACAGCCGCTCCACCGCCCGCCGGGACGCCCTCGCCGCGCGGATCCGCGCCGAGCTGGGCGTGTCCGCCCGAACCGTGCCCGACCCGGGCTCGGCCGTCGCCGGGCGGGACATCGTGGTGCTCGCGACGACCAGCCCGACCCCGGTGCTCCGCGCCGCCGACCTCAGCCCCGGCACGCACCTCAACGCCGTCGGCTTCAAGCAGCGTGACCGCAGCGAGTTCGGCACCGACCTGCTGGACGCCGCCGACCTGCTGGTCACCGACTCGCCGGCCCAGGCGGCGGACTACCAGCCACCGATGCTCGCGGCCACGCCGCCGTACGCCGGGCGGTTGCGGGACCTGGGCGCCATCCTGGCCGGGGCCGTCCCCGGCCGGACCAGCGCGGACCAGATCTCGGTCTTCTGCTCCACCGGCCTGGCCGGCACCGAGGTCTTCCTGCTCGATGCGTTGACCCGCATGGGTGCCGTGGCTCGCTGAGAGTCGGCGGGGGACCGGGGGCCGATTCGGCGCGAAGGCGCCCGTCCGGCCGTCACCGCAGCCCCGCGTGCGTGGGCTTCTCCGGACGGCCCGGTACCCTCGGATGGTGTCTGCCACCTCTCCTTCTCCCTCTGACAACGCCGAGGGCCGTCGCGTCGCCCTGCTGACCCTGGGCTGTGCCCGCAACGAGGTCGACTCGGAGGAGCTGGCCGCACGGCTGCACGCCGACGGCTGGCAGGTGACCACCGACGGCGAGGGCGCCGACGTGGTGGTCGTCAACACCTGCGGCTTCGTGGAGAAGGCCAAGCAGGATTCCATCCAGACGCTGCTCGCGGCCGCCGGCACCGGCGCCAAGGTGGTCGCGGCGGGCTGCATGGCCGAGCGGTACGGCCGGGAGCTGGCCGACAGCCTGCCCGAGGCGCAGGCGGTGTTGAGCTTCGACGACTACCCGGACATCGCCGCCCGGCTGAACGCTGTCGTCGCCGGTGAGCAGATCACCGCGCACACCCCCCGGGACCGGCGCGAGCTGCTGCCGTTGACCCCGGTGAAGCGGCGCGACAGCGGCGTCTCGCTCCCCGGACACGGCACCGTGACCCGCACCACCACCGACACCGACGAGCACACCCCGGCGCACCTGCGGCAGATCCTGCGCCGCCGACTGGACACCGGCCCGGTGGCCTCGCTGAAGCTCGCCAGCGGCTGCGACCGGCGCTGCGCGTTCTGTGCCATTCCCGCCTTCCGGGGGGCGTTCGTCTCGCGTACGCCCGACGAGCTGCTCGCCGAGGCGGAGTGGCTGGCCAAGTCCGGCGTACGGGAGCTGGTGCTGGTCAGCGAGAACTCCACCTCGTACGGCAAGGATCTCGGCGATCCCCGCGCGTTGGAGAAGCTGCTGCCGCAGCTCGCGGCGGTGACCGGCATCGTGCGGGTGCGGGCGAGCTACCTCCAGCCGGCGGAGACCCGACCCGGGCTGGTCGAGGCGATCGCCAACACCCCGGGTGTGGCCCCGTACTTCGACCTGTCGTTCCAGCACTCCAGTGAGCCGGTGCTGCGCCGGATGCGGCGTTTCGGGTCCACCGACCGTTTCCTGGAGCTGCTCGCGGGTGCCCGTGCGTTGGCACCGGACGCGGGCGCCCGGAGCAACTTCATCGTCGGTTTCCCCGGCGAGACCCGCGCCGATGTCGACGAGCTGGTCCGGTTCCTGACCGAGGCCCGGCTGGACGCGATCGGGATGTTCGACTACAGCGACGAGGACGGCACCGAGGCCGCCGGCCTGCCCGGCAAGGTCTCCGCCGCGACGATCAAGCGGCGCTACGACCGGCTGAGCGCGCTCGCCGACGAGCTGTGCTCGCAGCGGGCCGAGGACCGGCTCGGCTCGACCGTCGAGGTGCTCGTCGACTCGATCGAGGACGGCGTGGTGGAGGGTCGGGCGGCGCACCAGGCGCCGGAGGTGGACGGTTCCACCACCCTGGTCGCCCCGGCCGAGGGTGGGGTGGACCTCGCCGCGCTGCGCCCGGGTGACCTGGTGCGCGCGACGGTGACCGGCACCGAAGGGGTGGACCTGCTGGCGGTGCCGGATGAGATGATCTCGGCGGCGCCCGGCGCGGCACGGTGACGGTGGGCCCGAGCGGAGCGGGGGAGCCCAGTGGTGCGGTGCCGGGAACGCCAGGGCGGGCCGAGCGGGGTGCGGCGGTGACCGGGGCGGCGGAGTCGACGCCGGCCCGGGTGGTCGCCGTGGTGCCCGTCCTCAACGCGGCAAACGCGCTGACCGCCCTGCGGCTCGCGCTGGTGCCGGTCTTCGCCGCCTCGGTGATCATGTCCGGGATGACCCACTCCGGCTGGCGGATGGCGGCGTGCCTGATCTTCGCGGTGGCGTCGGCGACCGACCTGGTGGATGGCTGGATCGCCCGGCGGTTCGGGCTTGTCACGTCGGTCGGCAAGGTGGCCGACCCGATCGCCGACAAGGCGCTCACCGGTGCCGCCCTGGTGTTGCTGTCCTGGTACGACACGTTGCCCTGGTGGGTGACCGCGCTGATCCTCGTCCGCGAGCTGGGCATCACCGGGCTGCGGTTCTGGGTGATCCGGCACGGCGTGATCGCCGCCAGTCGAGGCGGCAAGGTCAAGACTGCGCTCCAGATCCTCGCCATCGCCTGGTATCTCTGGCCGATGCCCGCTGCCCTCGTCGCCGTCGGCCCGTGGATCATGGGGGCCGCCGTGCTGGTCACGGTCGCCACCGGCTTCGACTACGTGGCCCAGGCTCTCCGCCTCCGCCGCCCCCGCTGAAACCCACCCCGAGCGCTGCCGTCCCCGTGGCTGGCGTTGATCATGAGGTTGTCGGCACCCGGTGCGGCGTGTCGCGAGGCCAACTTCATGATCGATGCGACCACGGCGGCAGGGTTGGGGGCCGTTGGGTGGGGAAGGACGGGTTCATGCAGCGGAATACGGGTGTCGAGCGGCCGGCGGACGGCGCTGCGGCGGACGATGCCATGGCGGGCAGTGCGGCGGCGGGCGTGGTGCACCGGTTGGCGCAGCGGCACGAGACCCTGGCCACTGTCGAATCGCTCACCGGCGGATCGCTCGCCGCGTCGATCGTCGACATCGCCGGCGTCAGCGGAATCTACCGGGGCGGCCTCGTGGTCTACGCCACCGAGTTGAAGAGCACCCTGGCGGGCGTATCCGCCGACCTGCTGGCCGAGCGGGGCCCGGTGGACCCGGACGTGGCGGCGGCCCTCGCCGAGGGCGGTCGTCAGCGCTGCGGCGCGGACTGGGGGGTGGCCACCACCGGCGTCGCCGGTCCCGAACCGCAGGACGGCAAGCCCGTCGGCCTGGTCTACGTGGCGGTCGCCGGCCCCAACGGCGGGGAGGTCCGCCAGCTCGACCTGGACGGCGGGCGGGACCACGTCCGCGCGGCGGCGGTGGTCGAGGCGTTGCGGCTGCTCGCCGAGCGCATCCACGACGCCGACGTCCAGGACCCCGATGTCGACCCTGGCCTCCACCCGGCCCCCGCGACCGACGATCCCGAGGCCCGGGAGGTCGACGACGCGGAAGAGACCGCCGGGGGCGCCCGGGGCAGGGCGGGGACGGCCGACGCGGCCCGCCGGTGAGCCGGCGCCGGCGAACCGACGGGCGGGGCGGGATGTCGGCTGGGCTCGTAACGGGTACGGTTGCGGGAAGGCTCCGACGTTTCGGGGTCGGCGCGGTCCGCCGCGACCGGCCGCCCAGCGCCGGGCGCGAGGTATCCCTCAGGGGGAGGTGCGATGATCCTGCTACGCCGGGTGATCGGTGACGCACTGCGGGCGCGCCGGCAGGGCCAGCAGCGCACGCTGCGTGAGGTCTCCACCGCCGCCAACGTCAGCCTCGGCTACCTCTCCGAGATTGAGCGGGGGCACAAGGAGCCGTCAAGCGAGCTGCTCGCCGCGATCTGTGACGCCCTCGGTGCCCGTCTGTCCGAGCTTCTCCGTGAGGTGAGTGACACCGTGGCACTCGCCGAGCAGATGCCCGACGTGCTCGTCTCGATGCAGGACGAGCCGGCCGAGGCCGGGGCTGTGTCCAAGAGCACCGGCCGGGGCGTCCGCCAGGTCACCTCCGATGGCAAGGTCGCCGTCTCGGTCCGCCAGGACTCGCCGCTCAAGGCCACGCTGCGCAGCACGCGTGTCCGGCCGACCGAGCGGGACCGGGACGTGGTCTGCGCGGCCTGAGCCCGCCGCCCGGTTGACCATGGGAGGGCTGGCTTCGGCCGCGTAGGGTGGCCCACAGGAGCTGCCGGTGCGGTCGACCGACCGGTACGGATGCCTTGCTGGCGTTCGGCTGGGACGATGGAGATCGGCCGGTGGCGGCCAGTCGGTCCATCCGGCCCGGCCGGCCGTGGTGGAGCGACGCTACTGAGGGGATACCGCGGAGATGGCGAACCCGTTCGTCAAGGGTTGGAACTACCTGATGGCGCTCTTCGGTGCGAAGATCGATGAGCATGCCGATCCCAAGGTGCAGATCCAGCAGGCCATCGAGGATGCCCAGCGGCAGCACCAGGCGCTGGTCCAGCAGGCTGCCGCGGTGATCGGCAACCAGCGTCAGTTGGAGATGAAGCTGTCCCGGCAGATGACCGAGGTCGAGCGGTTGCAGGGCAACGCCCGGCAGGCCCTGGTGCTGTCTGACCAGGCGCGGGCCAAGGGTGACGAGGCCGAGGCCGTGCGGTTCGAACAGTCGGCGCAGACCTTGGCCACCCAGTTGGTCTCCGCCGAACAGGCCACCGAAGACCTGAAGACCCTGCACGACCAGGCGCTGGGCGCCGCCGCCCAGGCCCGCCGTGCGGTCGAGAACAACTCGATGATCCTCCAGCAGAAGCTCGCCGAGCGCACCAAGCTGCTCAGCCAACTGGAGCAGGCCAAGATGCAGGAGTCGGTGGCCCGCTCACTGGAGTCGATGTCGTCGCTGACCGCGCCCACCAACACCCCGTCGCTTGACGAGGTGCGTGACCGCATCGAGCGGCGGTACGCCAACGCGATGGGTCGCGCCGAGCTGGCTGGCAACTCCGTCGAGGGCCGGATGTTGGAGATCCAGAAGGCGACGATCGACTCAGCCGGTTCGGCCCGGCTGGAGCAGATCCGGTCCAGCATGGCAGGGGAGCAGCTCGGCGGCGCGTCGCAACGACCGGCCGTGCCGCAGGCCGAGAAGGCCAGCCCGGCCACCGACCCGACGGCCGCGGCCCGGCTGGACGAGCTGCGCGCCAGCATGGCCCGCGAGCGGGGCACCGGCGACCCGACCGCCGCCGGCTGAACGACCGGACCGAGGAGGTCACTGTGGCAGACGAGCGGACACGGTACTTCCGCAGACTGGGTCGGCTCCGCCGGTCCGCCCGACGGTGGAGCGTGCTGGCCGGTGGGCTCGGCGGCGCGGCCGCGGTGCTGACCCCGTACGCCGGCCTCGGTCTGCCCGACGCGGCCTGGGCCGGCGCCGCGGGCAGTGCGGTGGCGCTCGCCGCCTGGCGCTGGATCGACGTGCGTGCCCTCGCCGCCCAGCCGGCACCGCCCGCCCTCGACCCCGCGGAGGCGGCAGCCCGGTCGCGTGCCCGGCTGGTCGCCGCCGTCGAGCGGCTGCCGGTCGGCCCGGGGGTGCTGGCCGAGGTCCGCCGGGTCCGCTCCCGGATCGCCCTGCGCGGCACCAGCGCGGGCGAGCAGTGGGCCCGACTGGACCGGGCGGCGCTCACCCTGGCCGGTATGGCCCCCCGGCTCACCGGGCTGGCCGAGCCGGCGGTGCTGGAGGCCGCCGCCGCCGACCGTTCGCTGCGCGACCTGGCCGCGCGGGTGGCAAGCGTCGAACGCGCGCTGCGGCTGGCCCCGGCCGACGCCCGTCCGCCGCTGGCCGAGGCACACGCCGCGCTGACCACCCAGTTGGACAGTGGGGTCGCGGCCTACGAACGGCTGGTGGTGGCCGCCGCCGGTTACCTGGCCGAGGACGCCCGACCGGAGACCGCCCACCCGGCCGCCGACCGGCTCACCGAGGCGACCGACCTGCTGCACGGGGTGGCCGGGGCGCTGGCCGAGCTGCGCGCCGTCGGCACTCCGCTGCGCGCGCCGACCCGCTGAGCGACGCACACCGCCGCACCACGCACCCCACCCGGCCCGGTCACGGCGGTGTCGTGACCCGGATCGGCTCCGTGTACGGCGAACTGCCCACGACGTTGAACGACCGGATCCGGTAGTGGTAGGTGACGCCGCGGGCCAGTCCCGTGTTGCTGAAGCCGCGACCGGTCACCGTGAAGGTCGCCACCTCCCGGTCGAACGCCGGGTCCAGCGCCCGCTGCACGATGAACCCGGACCCCGGGCCGGCGGGGGTGCTCGCCGCCCATCCCAGGACCACAGTCGCGGTGTCCGGCCCCGGCGCGCTCGCGGTGGCGCTCACCCCGTTCGGGGTGCCCGGAGCGGGCGGGGAGGTCACCGTGGCGACCGTCGACCAGGCCGAGGCGGCACCCAGATAGGTGGTGCGTACCCGGTAGTAGTACGTGGTGTCCGGTGCGATCGTGACGTCCAGGTGATTGTCGCCGGCGCCGATCGCCGTGGTGCCCGGCCCGCTGGTGAACGTGGGGTTGGTGGCCCGCTGCACGTCGATGCCCGTGGCGAACGAGCGGTTCGTCCAGCGCAGGGCCACCCGCAGCGGCGCGGCGGGTGACAGCGCGGCGACCAGGCCGCTCGGCGCGGCCAGGTGCACCGAGGCGGGCACCCCGTTCGACCAGGACGAGTAGCTGACCGCGTTCTCCGCCCGGATCCGGTAGTGGTAGGTCACCCCGGGCGTGACTGACGCGTCCGTGTACCTGCTGGCGGCCGCCGCGACGGTGATCGTGGTGACCTCGCCGTCGAAGGTCGCGTCCGTGGCCCGTTGCAGCAGGTGACTGGTGGCCGGTGGCCGGCCGCCGTTGCTGGTCCAGGCCAGCGCGATCGCGGGTAGCGCGGTGGCCGAGCCCGGCACCGGCGTGGCGGTCAACCCGGTAGGTGCCTTCGGCGTCACCCGTAGCACCAGTGGCCGGGTCATCCCGCCGTCGCGGTGGCCGGCGAGTTGGCTGTGCCACCGGTATTCCCAGCCGAGGTTGACCAGGTGGTTGACCACGGTGGCGGGTCGCCCGTCGACCGGGCTGACCGGGGTCGACCCGGTCCGGGCGCCGGCCGGGCGGCTCGGGTCGAGCAACCGGACGCTGTCGCCCAGCTTGAACGGCAGCGCCGGGGCGACCGGGCGCAATGCCACGATCACGTCCTCCCGGGGGTTGACCCGGACGATCTGCTTCCAGCCCAACTCGGTGCCGTGCGGGAGCCGCAGCGTGCCGTCCCAACCGACCCGGTTGACCACCTGCACGTCGCAGCCGCCGAAGTGCAGCGGTTCGGTCTGCCGGCCGTTGCCGCTGATCCGCCAGAGCTGGGTGCCGTCGGTCGCGGAGCCCAGCGGCACGGCGGGGTCGGTGGCGAAGAGCACCTCGGTGACCGGGTCGGTCGGACCGAGGGGCAGGGTCGTCGGGTTGAGCGGCCCGGCGTGCGGGTGCCCGACGCCGAGTCGGCCGGCCAGCCGGCCGTGGTCGGGTTCGAAGACCTGCTGGACGGCCTTGACCGCGATCGGCAGCGGCACCGGGCCGGAGCCGGCCGCCGGTGTGATCGTCACCGAGGTGGCGTGCACCGGCACCGTCGTCGTCGACGCGGTGTGGGTGCCGAACGCCTGGTCGTACGCCGGCTGCGGCACGATCGGCGGACGTTGACTGGCCGCGTACGCCACGGGTAGCCGTTCGCGTAGCCGGCCCAGGTCGTACGGCGGCGTCGGGGCCCCCGCGACCCGGAACTGGAGCAGGGTGCGGGTGTTCGGGCCGTACCCCGGTTCGGTGCCCGGCGGCCCACCCTCGGCCGTCCGGTCCGGCGCGTCGGTGTGCTGGTCATAGCGGGGGTCGAAGCCGGGCAGCGGCGCCGGGGCGTCGTTGTACAGGATCAGCGTGCTGCCCGGCGGCACTGTGGAGAAGTCGACGAGCACGTCGGCCCGCTCACCCGGGGCGAGCAGCAGGGTGTGCCCGTCGACGTTCAGCACCGTCGGGTCGAGCCGGTCGTAGCGGTAGCCGACCGGCCGGTTCGGCAGCACCACCGGGGCGGGCAGCAGCCCGGCCTCGTTGCCGATCTGGACGAACTCCGGCCCGGCGGCGCGCGGATCCGGCACACCGCCGTCGCGTCCGTCGGTCGGCCATCCCGGCGGCCGGTCCGCCGCCCGCACCGCAGGCACCATCGGCACCTCCCCGGCTTCGGCGTCGGCGAGCGCCCCGTCGGCCGTCCACATCGGCGCGTCGGAGCAGGCCCGGTAGAGCTGGAGGTTGAGGCTGCGGTCCAGGCAGGCGTTGAGGATCCGGAACCGGTACGCGCGCGGCCGCACCTCCAGGTACGGGTAGGCGACGCCGTTGACGAGCGGGGTGTCTCCGTACGCCTCGGGCACCGCGGACGGGTGCGGCACGCCGGGGCGCATCTGCGGCTCGTCCGGTGCGTCGACCGGGTCGTGGTGCGGGTTGGCGACGCAGCCGTCGGCGCGGGTGCTGTCCGGGGCGGGATCACGCGACCAGGGGCCGTAGTCCCACCGGCCGGTGGGGTTGTGTCCGCCGGACCGGTACGGGTTCTGCCGCGGCTGGTAGACGTGCGGGTGCCAGAGGCTGCCCCGGGCGCCCCAGCGTTCCCGGTCCCAGGTCGGGTCCTCGGCGGCGAGCTGGGCGTCGTCGGGCACGAACGTCTTGTCCTCGATCACCAGCGGCAGTTGGTCGGCCGGCAGCACCGCGTCGGCGACGAGCTGCTCCTCGGCCGGGTCGGTGAGCAGGTAGAGCGCGAGTTGTCCGCCGTAGACGGTGAGCCGGGCCAGGCCGAGGGTGTTGTCGTGGAACCACAGCAGCCGGCCGCTCTGCTCGTTCGGGTAGTACAGGGTGGTGGCCCCGGCGCCCGGCGGCGGCATGTCCGGCACGTCTGTCACGCCCACCCCGGTCGGGTACGGGGTGATCTCCCCGGCCGGAGTGATCCACTGCCGCGGGTTGCCGGCGCTGTTCCAGCCGGTCTGCGCCCCGGCCAGGTGCAGCACCGCGCGGTTCTGCGGGAACGGTGCCGGCCCGTCGAGCGGGCCGACGCCGGCCCCCTCGACGGTGTCGTCGACCGGCAGGAACAGCTCACCGGCCCGGCCGGTCGGGAGGTGGTTGATGAACTTCACCCGGACCGGTCGGCCCCGCCGGGCGAGGATCATCGGACCGAGGTGCCAGGGCCGGTCCGGGGGTGCCACCGTGTTGTGGCCCGCCGGGTCGGTGCCCAGGTTGAGCTGCCGGTAGCCGCGCAGCCGGGTGGCTGGCAGGTCCCGGTGCAGCCGTTGCGCGTACTCCTGCACGACGATCTCGTAGTAGTCGCAGCCCGGATAGGTGATCGTGTCCGGCGTCGCCACCGGCAGGTGGCCGCCGAGGTCGGTGCCGTTCCGTTGGCCCGGAACGGGCAGTGGGTCGACGAACTTGCGCAGCCCGGTCCCGGGCACCACCCGCCCGCCGGTGTCGCGCGTCGGGCGAGGGCTGTGGGCGAAGTTCGGCACCGGGCCGAAGCAGCGGGGCGCCACGGCGGGGTCCAGGCTCGGCGCCGGGGCGGTCTCCTCGGCGGTACGCGCGGCCGGCACGGTCACCGTTGCGCCGTTGACGGCGCCGTCGGTGTCGTGGGTGGCCCGTTCGAAGAAGGTGGAGCGGAGTCTGCGGAACAACGCCATGACTCTCCCCGGGTCGGGGCGCGAGGGTCGCCACCCCGGCGTGGCTGCCTCGGCGCTCTGCTGACGAGCGGTGAGCACTCAACCGCAGCATGCGACCCCGGCGGCCGGATAGGAATTACCCAATCGTCCGTATCTGGGATGGCCTTGGCCGATGGCTGCCCTGGTCAGCCGGATGCCGGGGTGCCCGGACGGTCGGGCTGGCAGACCGGGCACCAGTAGGTGACCCGTTCGCCCAGTTCCTCCTTGCGGATCGCGGTGCCGCAGCGGCGGCACGGCTGGGCGCGGCGACCGTACACGTAGCTGGTCTGGCCCCGGTGCAGGGAACCGGTGCTGCTCTGCGTCCACCGGCCACGGTTGGCGGCGAGCAGCCGCTGCGCGAGGGCCACCAGGCCGGGCAGGTCGGGCACCGCGCCGACCGGCGTCCAGGGTGACACTCCGCGCAGGAACAGCACCTCGCACTTGTAGAGGTTGCCCACCCCGGCCAGGTTGCGCTGGTCGAGCAGCGCCTCGCCGATGGTCTGCTCCGGGTGGTCGCCGAGTCGGCGGACCGCCTCGGCCGGGTCCCAGTCCGGGCCGAGCAGGTCGGGGCCGAGGTGGCCGACCAGTTGGTCCTCCTCGGCGCTCGGCACGAGGGTCAGCTCGTGCAGGTGGTAGCCGACCGCGACAGCGCCGGGGCTGCGCAGCACCACACGGATCAGGTGCGCGGGCCGGCCGGTCCAGCGTTCCCCCGGGGCGTACGCCCGCCAGGCGCCGTCCATCCGTAGGTGCGAGTGCAGGGTCCAGTGCGCCTGGGTTGGGGCGCTGAGCCGCAGCAGCAGGTGTTTGCCCCGGCTTGCCGACTCGCGGACGGTCCAGCCGCTGAGATCGGTGGTCGCCAGCTGCGGCACCCGGAAATCACTGTCGGTGATCCGCGCGCCGGCGAGGGCGCGGTGCAGCACCCGCGCGGTGTTCCAGACGGTGTCGCCTTCGGGCACCCTCTCATCCTCCCTCATTTGAGCAGGATTCGCATGTGTCGCTATTTGTACAGCGGTTCCTCCTGATCTCCCGACATGCGAGGGTCAGGGGGTTCTGAGGAGAATGCCTATGTCACGGCTGCATTGTCGTACTCGATCCCTCTCCCTCGTCGCCTCCCTCACCCTCGCCCTCATCGCCACGCTCCTACTCACCACCAACCCCGTCCCGGCCGCATCCGCCGCCGGAAGCCCACTCACCTTCACCGCCGCCGCACCGGGCGGCGAGCGGTGGAACGCCGACCTGTCCGTCGTCGACCGCGACGACGTCAACGTCCGGCGTACCGGCGCCGGGCTGCGGCTGCGCGAGGCCCGGTCCGCCGGACGCAGCCCGCGCAGCCCGCACAGCTCGGTCGCGGAGGGGATGCTGCTGAGCGCTCCGCGGACCCTCAGCCGGCCGGCCAACCGGGTCCGCGCCCAGGTCAGTGCCGATGTGCCGGCGGGCGCCACCGTCGATGCCCAGGTCCGTGGTTGGCGGTCCAGCGGCTGGACCGAGTGGCGGTCCGCCACGGCCGGCGCGGCCTTCGACAGTACGGTGCGCCGGGTGCAGAGCCGCGTGGTGCTCACCGCGCCCACCGGCGGTGCCACCGCGACGGTACGCGCCGTCCAGCTCACCGCCGACACGGCCGCCGCCGTCGCCGAGGCCACGCCGGGCCTCACCTACCGGGTGTACGCCACCCGCATCGGCCTGGTCGGCCAGCAGACCGCCAACGGCCGCACCGTGCAGCCCCGGGACCACTTCGTGGCGCTACCGTCGCGGCGCAGCCTGTCCCCGCTCAACTCGGGCGACTACTCCGTGCGGGTCTGCACCAGCACCGGCTCCCGCTGCGAGTACGCCCCCGTCTGGGACGTCGGCCCGTGGAACACCCGCGACGACTACTGGAACCCGGCGGCGGTGCGCGAGAACTGGAAGATCCTGGGGCAGGGCCGACCCGAGGCGCAGGCCGCCTATCAGTCCGGCTTCAACGGAGGGCGGGACCAGTTCGGGAGGACGGTGCTCAACCCGGCCGCCGTCGACCTGGCCGACGGCACCTTCTGGGACGGCCTCCAGTTGACCACCAACGCGTGGGTGGACGTCGCCTACCTGTGGACCGGTGGCGGGCTGCGCGGCGTGGTCGGTGACGGGCCGCTCACCGTCCGCACCGGGGCCAGCACGTCGTACCCGAGCCGTGGCCTCGCCGCCCGGTTCGCCAACGTGCCGATCCAGTGCTACGTCACCGGTCAGTCCGTGGCCGGGCCCTACGGCACCACCACCCGCTGGGACCGGCTGGACACCGGCCAGTACGTCAGCCACGCGTACATCTCGACGGTGTACGGAGGCGTCGTGCCGGTCTGCTGACCCGTGCTCGCCCCGTCGGGTGCTCTCAGGGGCGCTCGTCGGGGCGGGCCGGGCGCACCATGTCCTGGTAGCGCGGGTGGCTGGCACCGTAGACGGCGTAGTTGAGTCTCGCGTGCGAGAGGCTCAGGTCGCCGTTGGGGCCACCCCGGACCGCGTCGGCGTCGGCGTCGGTCTGGCCGTCGTCGGTCCAGAAACAGACCGGGCAGGTCCCCCCGCCGGTCCGGGAGGCACAGCAGGGACAACCCACGGGAACCACTTGTTCACCCACCGGGGCAGCATTCCACAGTCGAATATCAGCGGGAAACCCGCAGGACGTCACCCGGGGCCACCCGCAGCAGGTCCACCGCCCGCCCACCGTTGACCGCGACCGCGACCAGCTCGGCCGAGTCGACGTACACCACCAGGCCATTCGCCGGGGCGTCGCCGAACGTTCGTCCCCGGACGGCTGGTCGGGCCGGCTCCGCACCGGGCGGCCCGACCCGCAGTGCCGCCGGCAGCCTGTCGAGCAGGTGCGCCGGCGCGGCCAACTGGACATTGCCGAAATGGTCCACTGTCAACACTTCGGCGGTGAAGCCCTCGTCGTCGGAGGTGAGCGTCGGCGGCGGCAGCCGGACCAGGCCCGCCGGATCGACAGGCGGCCCCGCCTCGGCCAGGGGTGCGCCGAGCGCCAGCCGGGCCGCCACCGGCGCGAAGACGTCGCGCCCGTGGAACGTGGCGGACACCCGATCGGCCAGCCAGCTCGGCTCGATCAGCCGCACCGCGGCGGTCACCCCGCCGAGAGCCGCGGCGGCGTCCGGCAGCAGCCCGTTGTCCGGACCGACGAGCAACCCACCCGGGGTGGCCAGCGCGACGCCCCGCCGGGCGGTCCCCACCCCCGGGTCGACCACCGCCACGTGCACACCCACGGGCAGGTGCGGCACCGTCTGCGCTAGCACGGCGGCGCCCCGCCGCACGTCCGCCGGTGGCACCAGGTGGGTCACGTCGATGACCCGGACGGCCGGCGCGAGCCGGGCGATCACCCCGTGGCAGGCGGCCACGAAGCCGTCGGTGAGGCCGTAGTCGGTGGTCAGCGAGATCCAGGGCATCCCCGCAGGCTAACCCTCGACGACGATGCGTCGTTCCAGGACCAGCTCGTCGTGCAGCGGTATGCCGTCCTCGCCCACCAGCGGGATCTCCGGCTTGAGCTGGCGGGCGCGGTCCACCGCTCCCCGGTCCACGTGGACCAGACGCATGCGGCGCCGTTGGTAGAACCGCAGCGCCCGCAGGTTGTCGTTCGAGGTGATCAGCCACACCCGGGCCAGCCCGGTCTCGGTCGCGATCGACGTCGCCGCCGACAGCAGGGCCGTGCCGACGCCCCCGCCGGGCACGGCCGCGACGAGGGTGACCACCTCCAGGGCGTCCTCGTCGACGCGGTAGGTGAGCGCGCCGACCACCGCCGCGGCGTCGTCGACCGCCACCAGCGTCGGCAGGGTACGCACGTCGTGCCGGGTGTCGTGGGCGACCACGTACGGGCCACCCCACTCCCGCTCGTGCAACGCGTCGATCGCGGCCCGCTCGGCAGGTCGCGCCGCCCGCACCTCGAACCCGTCCATGTTCCGCCTCCGCCCTTCGTCGCGTCCGCTCGTCGGCCCCGGAGCGTACCGGCCGACGGTGGTCGACGTGGGTGGCGAATATGGGACAGTGCGCTGGCCGACCGGCCACTCCCGCGCTCGGGTGGCGCCGGGGGAGACTGCCCTGGTGACACATCGGAGCCTGCCTGCCGTCGCGGTCGTGCTGGTCGCCGTCGCCCTCAGCGCCGGCTGCGGCGGTGACGACGGTGACCCGTCGAGCGCGGCTCCCACCGCCTCGTCCGCCTCGCCCGCGTCGCCCGCCCTGGCCCCGACGGCCGCCGTTCCGCCGAGCGCGCCGACGCCCTCGGTGGCCCCGCCCAGCACCGGCGGTGCGCCGACCCCGCCCTCCGTTGCCCCGCAGGGGCCCACGCAGCACCGGCCGGCCAGTCCACCGCCGGTGGTGCTGCCCCAACGCCCGGTCGGGGCACCCGGGGCGAAGCAGATCGTGGAAGCGTTCAGGGCCGCGGGCCTGAAGGTGCCGCACCCGAAGGACCGCTCGGTCGACTGTGGACCGGACGGGCTGGGCCTGGGTTGTTCCGAGCTGATCGCCACCGACGCCGTCACGGTGTACGTCTTCCCGGACGAGACAAGCGCCGGTGACATCGCGGAGACCTGGGGCGGCCAGTCGTACCGCCGTGGCGCGGTGGTGCTCAACTACCTGGAGGCGAAGACCCCGGCAGTCGACCGCCCCCGCTACGAGAGGGTGCTCAACGGCCTTCGCTGAGCGCACCGGCCCGTCGTGTCACGCTCAATCGTGTGTCCCGCGCCAGCCAGCCGGGCCGAAGTGCGGGTGCGGGACGGGCAGCCGGCCCGCCCCCGAGGACGGATCAGCCGCGTAGGCGTAGGCCGCGGGGGGTGGCCCGGAAGCCGGCGGCGGTGAGCGCGTCGCGCAGCGGCGAGGAGTGCACCGCCTCGCCGTCGGCCCGCTCCACCGACAACGCGCCCAACGCGCCGGAGTGGACGGCGTCGGCGAGGGCCTTGCCGGCCACCGCGAGCGTGTCGGTGTCGTCGCTGAAGGACAGCAGCGTCCGACCGCCGCGTTCCACGTACAGCACCAGGTCACCGCCGACCTGCACCACAAGGGCACCGGCCTTGCGGCCGGCCCGGTGTCCGGTCGCCGGGGCGGCCCCGTCGCCGGAGTCGACCACCCGTTCCGGCCAGGGCAGCGCCGCGCCGTACGGGTTGGCCGGGTCGGTCGCGGCGAGAACGGTGGCCGGCGAGCCCCGTCCCCGGGTGCCGTCCATCGGTTCGGCAAGTGCGCGCAGCCGGTCCACCGCACCGGGCACCGCGAACTGCGCGGCGCCCAGCCCTTCGACGAAGTAACCCCGGCGGGCCGCGCCGCGCTCCTCAAGCGCCGACAGCACCGGGTAGACCGCCGAGAACCCGCCGACCACCTGCTCGGCCATCACCGCGCCGCGGGTGACCACCCCGTGCCGTTCCAGCAGCACGTCGGCGAGGGCCGCGGCACGCCGGGTCGGGTCGACGTCCCGCTCCGGGAGGCGGGACCAGCGGCCGGCGACGGTCGGAGGCCCACCCCGGCTGGGCAGCGCCACCCGGCCGGGGCGCCGGAAACGGGTGCGCGGCGCGGATGGCCGGGCGCGGTGCGCGCCGCCGGCACCGAGCACCGCGCGCAGCGGGGCGAGGGTGTCGTTGGTGAGGTGCCCGGCCCAGACCAGGTCCCAGATCACCCCGGTCAGGACGGCGTCGTCGATCGAGCCGACACGGTCGGCCAGCGGCCGGAAGAACAGCGCCTGCCCGTCGCCGAGCGCGTCGAGCACCGCGTCGTGCAGCGGGGTACGGGTCAACGCCTCGTCGGGCGGCGGAAGCAGCAGCGGAGCGGTGTCCGCGTACGCCAGGGTGACCCAGCCGTCGCCTCCGGAGATCGCCCCCGACCCGGCCCAGAGCACCTCCCCGCTGGCGCACAGCTCGTCGAGTTGGGCGGGGGAGTAGTCGGCGACCCGTGCGGGCAGCACCAGCCGCTCCAGCGCGGACGCCGGCACCGCCGCGCCCTGCAACTGCTCCACCGTCGCGGCCAACGCCTCCACCCCCCGGGCGGACGAGCCGACCTGCTGCCAGCGGGGCAGGAACGTGGCGAGCGCCCGGGGTGGCACCGGCTCGATCTCCCGGCGCAGCGCCGCGAGCGAGCGCCGACGCAGCATCCGCAGCACCTCGGCGTCGCACCACTGGGCGCCGGCCGAATCCGGGGTGAACTCCCCGGAGACCACCCGCCCGGTGGCGCCGAGCCGGCGCAACGCCTGCTCGACGACGAACACGCCCAGCCCGAAGCGGGCCGCGCAGCCGGCCGCGGCGAACGGCCCGTGGGTGCGGGCGTAACGGGCCACCAGGTCACCGAGCGGGTCGACCACCGGGGCGAGGTACGCCTCGGCCACCCCGACCGGCAGCGCCACGCCGAGGGCGTCGCGCAGCCGGGCGGCGTCCTCGACACCCACCCAGCGCTGCTCGCCCGCGATGCGGACCCGCAGCACCCGGCGGGCCGCTTCCAGCTCGGTCAGCCAGGTCTCCGGCACACCCCGCTCGGTCAACTCGGCGTCGCTCAGGTCACCGAGCACCCGCAGCAGCTCGACCACGTCCTCCGCGTCGCGGGGGCGGCGCTGCTCGGTCAGCCACCGGAGCTGCCGGTCGGTCTCGGCGAGCACCGTCGGGTCGAGCAATTCGCGCAGGTCGACCCGGCCGAGCAGCTCACCGAGCAGGGTGGAATCCAGGGCGAGCGCGGCGGCCCGCCGCTCGGCGAGGGGGGCGTCGCCCTCGTAGAGGAACGCGCCGACGTAGCCGAAGAGCAGCGACCGGGCGAACGGGGACGGGGCGCTCGTCTCGACCTCGACCAGCCGCACCTTGCGGGTGGACAGGTCGCGCATCAGCCCGGCCAGCGCCGGCTGGTCGAAGACGTCCTGGAGGCACTCCCGGGCGGCCTCCAGGGTGACCGGGAAGTCCGCGTACTCGCGGGCGACGTCGAGCAGTTGCGCGGCGCGCTGCCGCTGCTGCCAGAGCGGTTGGCGGCGGCGCGGGTCGCGACGGGGCAGCAGCAGGGACCGGGCGGCGCACTCACGGAAGCGGGCCGCGAACAGCGCGGACGTGCCGACCGACTCCTCCACGAGCTGGGTGATCTCGTCGGGCTCGAAGACCACCACGTCGGCGCCGGGCGGCTCGTCGGCGGTGTCCGGCAGGCGCACCACGATGCCGTCGTCGGAGGGCATCACCTGGGCGTCCACCCCGTAGCGTTCGGCCAACCGGCGGCCCACGGCGAGGGCCCACGGCCCGTTGACCCGGGCACCGAGGACGCTGTGTACGGCGAGCCGCCAGTCGCCCAGCTCGTCGCGGAACCGCTCGACCACGACCGTGCGGTCGTCGGGCAGCGAGCGGGTGGCCTCCCGCTGCTCGCGCAGGTAGGCCATCAGGTTGCCGGCGGCCCAGTCGTCCAGACCGCCGGCACGCAACGCGGCCAGCGCCGCCTCGTCGCTCTGTCGCAGCAGGGTGCGCACCCGGGCGCCGATGGCCCGGCCCAGCTCCACCGGGCGGCCCAACTGGTCGCCCTTCCAGAACGGCATCCGGGCGGCCTGCCCGGGTGCGGGCGAGACCAGCACCCGGTCCGGGGTGATCTCCTCGATGCGCCAGGAGGAGGAGCCGAGCAGGAAGACATCCCCGACCCGGGACTCGTAGACCATCTCCTCGTCCAACTCGCCGACCCGGGCGGCCCGTTCGGCACCGGCCAGGAACACCCCGAACAGCCCCCGGTCCGGGATGGTGCCGCCGCTGGTCACCGCCAGTCGCTGCGCGCCGGGACGGCCGGTGAGCAGGTCGGTGGCCCGATCCCAGACCAGTCGGGGGCGTAGCTCGGCGAACGCGGTGGACGGGTAACGGCCGGAGAGCATGTCCAACACGGCGTGCAGCGCGGAGTCGGGCAGCTCGGCGAAGGGCGCGGCCCGGCGGACCAGCACCGCCAGGTCGCCGAGCGGCCACGGCTCCAGTGCCACCATCGCGACGATCTGCTGGGCCAGCACGTCCAGCGGGTTGCGCGGGTAGTGCAGCTCCTCGATCGCGCCGTCGGTCATCCGTTCGGCGACCACGGCGCAGGAGAGCAGGTCACCGCGGTGCTTGGGGAAGACCACCCCCCGGGAGACAGCGCCCACCTGGTGCCCGGCCCGGCCGACCCGTTGCAGCCCGGCGGCGACGCTCGGTGGGGCCTCGATCTGCACCACCAGGTCGACCGCGCCCATGTCGATGCCCAGCTCCAGGCTTGAGGTGGCCACCACCGCCGGGAGCTGACCGGACTTGAGCGCCTCCTCGATGTGCTTGCGCTCCTCCCGGGAGACGCTGCCGTGGTGGGCGCGGGCGATCACCGGCGCCGCGCCGGTGGCCGCGCCGGACTGGGCCATCACCTCGGCCGGCGGCCGGTTGCGCACCGGCCCGGCGGGGTCACCCCACCGCTGCGGGCCGCCGTCGTCCGCCGACAACCCCTCCGGTACGCCGATCGCGCCGTCGTCCGACGCGGCGGCCACCGCTTCGGCCGCGAGTTCGTTGAGCCGGGCGCAGAGGCGCTCGGCGCTGCGGCGGGAGTTGGTGAAGACGATTGTCGAGCGGTGCTGCCCGATGAGGGTGAAGACGCGCTCCTCGACGGCCGGCCAGATCGAGGCGCGGCGTGGCCCGGGGCCGCCCAGGTCGTCCTCCGGCGGCTGCTCCTGCTCGTCCAGGCGGGTCATGTCCTCCACCGGGACCTGCACGCTGACCTCGATGGTCTTCGGCGTGGCCGGCTGCACGACGTCGACCGGGCGGGCGCCGCCGAGGAACTGCGCGCAGGCGTCGATCGGCCGGACGGTGGCGGAGAGGCCGATGCGCTGCGCCGGCGCGGGCAGCAGCTCGTCGAGGCGTTCGAGGGAGAGGGCGAGGTGGGCGCCGCGTTTGCTGCCGGCCACCGCGTGCACCTCGTCGACGATCACGGTCTGGACGCCGCGCAGCGAATCGCGGGCGGCGGACGTGAGGAGCAGGAACAGCGACTCGGGCGTGGTGATGAGGATGTCCGGTGGGGTGCGGGCGAAGGCGCGACGCTCGTCGGCGGGCGTGTCGCCGGTGCGCATGCCGACGGTGATGTCGGGCGGTGCGACGCCCAGCCGGGTGGCCGCCTGCCGGATGCCGGCCAGTGGGGCGCGCAGGTTGCGCTCCACGTCGACGGCGAGGGCCTTGAGCGGGCTGACGTAGAGCACCCGGCACCGCTGCCGCGCCTCGGCCGGTGCGGGCTCGCGGGCCAGCCGGTCCAGTGACCAGAGGAAGGCCGCGAGCGTCTTGCCGGAACCGGTGGGTGCGACCACGAGGGCGTTGCGGCCGGCGGCGACCGACCGCCAGGCTCCGGTCTGTGCGGCGGTGGGGGCGGCGAAGGCCGCCTCGAACCAGGCGCGGGTGGCGGGGCCGAACCCGGCGAGCACCGCGCCGGCGTCTGCGTCTGCCCCGGTCACCGGTCCATCCTGCCCCGCCGGTACGACAACGACGACCGGCCGGCGGTGGAATGTGCCGGGCAAAAGCAAAAAGCGTGGAACGTGCGCTTAATACGTTAAGTCTCACTTAACTGCTTGCTTGTAAGGAGCAACATAAAGTAACTTCACTGCCAACGCGAACCGGGGTGAGGGGGTTTGATGGCCGGCGAGCAGCACACCGTCGAACCAGGCACCGACGTGCTGATTCGCAAGGTCGACAGCCACCTCGCCGCGCTGCGCTGCGGCCTGCACGGCGCCGAGTTCGAGCTCGCCGAACGCCTCGCCCGCTGCCTGCGGGAGCTGGTCCTGTGCACCGCCCAGGCCAGCGCCGCCGATCGTGGGCAGGTCCGCGCCGCCGTCCACTACTTCGTGTTGCGCCGGGAGAGTCGTGGTCGGCTGCTCTCGGTGCGGTCGCTTGCCGCCGCGGAGCGGGTGGTCGACCGGGTGGCGCGCCAACTCGGCCGAGCCGACCTGCTGACCGAGCTGCGCCAGGACCGCCCCATGCCAGGTCGGCTGGGGTAGCGCGGAAATTCCGGCAAAACCGCCCGGTGGGCGACGAACTGGCGTCTGATCGCTGCTAGGGGCCGCCGCTGCACGGGCGTCGGCCACCTGGATCGGGAGCGCAGGTGCTGGTACTGCTCGTCCTCCACCTCGTGGCGGCCCTCGTCGCACCCCTGCTCGTCCGGTGGTGGGGCTCCCGCGCGTGCTACCCCCTGGCACTGGCGCCGGCTGCCGCCTTCTGCTGGGCACTGGCCCGCACCCCGGCCGTCGGGGACGGCGGGGCGGTGGTCGAGACGTACCCGTGGATCCCGCAGTTGGGCCTCGACATCGCGTTCCGGCTCACCACGCTCTCCTGGCTGATGACCCTGCTGATCGGGGGCGTCGGCGCGCTGGTGCTGGTCTACAGCGCCCGCTACTTCAGCGCCGGGTCGAGCGGGCTGGCCCGGTACGTCGGGGTCCTGGTCGCCTTCGCCGGCGCGATGCTCGTCCTGGTCTTCGCCGACGACCTGCTGCTGCTCTACGTCGGCTGGGAACTCACCACGATCTTCTCGTACCTGTTGATCGGGCACAGCACCGAGCGGCGGTCCAGCCGCTGGGCGGCGGCGCAGGCGTTGACAGTCACCACGCTGGGCGGGCTCGCCATGCTCGTCGGGTTCATCATGCTGGGCGTGCACGCCGGCACCTACCGCTGGTCGGAGATCGCCGCCCAGGCACCGCCCGGCGGCGGGTACCTGGTGGTCGCCGTGCTGCTGATCCTGGCCGGCGCGCTGTCCAAGTCGGCGGTGCTGCCGTTCAGCTCCTGGCTGCCGGTCGCGATGGCGGCGCCCACGCCGGTCAGCGCGTACCTGCACGCCGCCGCCATGGTCAAGGCCGGCGTCTACCTGGTCGGTCTGCTCGCGCCGGTGCTCGCCACGGTCGGGCCGTGGCGGCCGGTGGTGCAGGTCGCCGGCGTGGCCACCATGTTGCTCGGCGGCTGGGCAGCGCTGCGGCAGACCGACCTGAAGCTGCTGCTGGCGTACGGGACGGTCAGTCAGCTCGGGCTGCTGGTCGCGGTGACCGGCTCGGGCACCCCGGACGCCGCCCTGGCCGGCACCGCGATGCTGCTGGCGCACGCCCTGTTCAAGGCGGCGTTGTTCCTGGTCGTCGGCATCATCGACCACGGGGCCGGCACCCGTGACCTGCGGGAGCTGTCCGGGCTGCGGCACTGGTCCCGGCCGCTGTTCGCGGTGGCGGTGCTGGCCGCGGCGTCGATGGCCGGCGTGCCGCCGTTCGTCGGCTTCGTGGCGAAGGAGGCGGTGTTCGGGGCGTTCACCGACCAGCCGGTGCTCCTCACCGGCCTGGTCGCCGGGACGGTGCTCACCGTCGCGTACAGCGCCCGCTTCCTCTGGGGCGCGTTCGCCCACCGGCCGGGTGTGGCACCGCCCGAGCCGGGCCCGATCGCCGCGTCACTGCTGGTCCCGCCGGCGGTGCTCGCCGGGGTGGGACTGCTCGCCGGCCCGGCCGCGAGCGTGCTGGACGACGTGCTGCGCCCGTACGCCGATCTGCTCGGTGGGATCGACGCGCACCTGGCGCTCTGGTCCGGGCCGACCTCGGCGCTCGGCCTGTCCGTGCTGGCGCTCGTCGGCGGCGGCCTGCTCTTCGCCGTGCGCGGGCCGCTCACCCCGGTGCTGGCCCGGCTCCGCGCGCCGGTGGGCGGCAACCAGGGGTACGAGTGGATCGTTGGCCGGTTCGACCGGTTGGCCATCGAGGTCACCGGCGCGACGCAGCGCGGCTCCCTGCCGCAGTATCTCGGGATCATCCTGGTCTCGCTGGTGCTGGTGCCCGGTACGGCGATGCTCTCCGCCGGCCCGTGGCGGGCCCGGATTCCGCTCTGGGACAACCTGCTCCAACCGGTGGTCGTGCTGGTGATCGCGGTCGCCGCGGTGCTGGCGGTGGGTGCCCGTCGGCGCCTGACCGCGATGTTGCTGGTGGGGATGACCGGCTACGGCACCGCGATGCTCTTCGTCCTGCACGGCGCGCCCGACCTGGCGCTCACCCAGTTCCTGGTGGAGACCGCGACGATCGCGGTCTTCGTGCTGGTGCTGCGTCGCCTGCCGGAGCGGTTCTCGGCCCGTCCGTTGCGGCGTACCCGCTGGGTCCGTCGGGCGATCGGGGTGGCGGTGGGTGTGGTGGCCGCCGGGCTGGCCCTCGCCGCCGCCGGGGCCCGCCGGGCACCGGACATCTCCGCCGCCTTCCCGGATCTGGCGGTGGCCGAGGGGTACGGCCGCAACGTGGTGAACGTGACACTTGTCGACATCCGGGCCTGGGACACCATGGGTGAGCTGGCGGTGCTGGTGGTGGCCGCGACCGGGGTGGCCAGCCTGATCTTCGAGCGGTCCCGGACCGGGCCCCGGCCGCGCCGGCCGGAGTCGGATCAGCGGGTCGACGAACCCGGCCGGCCGGTGTGGCTGCGTGGTGGCCCCACTCTCTACGAGGAGCGCCGCTCGATCGTGTTGGAGGTGGTCATCCGGCTGATCTTCCACACCGTGGTGCTGTTCTCCCTGTTCCTGTTGTTCTCCGGGCACAACGCGCCGGGCGGTGGGTTCGCCGGTGGTCTGGTGGCCGGTCTCGCCCTGGTGGTCCGCTACCTGGCCGGCGGCCGGTACGAGCTGACCGAGGCGGCGCCGATCGGCGCCGGTGCGATCCTCGGCGCCGGGCTGGTCCTGGCGGTGGGTAGCGGGGTGGTGGGGCTGCTGGTCGGCGGGTCGGTGCTGGAGAGCGCCAAGGTCGACTGGTCGCTGCCGTTCGTCGGTGACGCCCACCTGGTCACGTCGCTCTTCTTCGACATCGGTGTGTACCTGGTCGTGATCGGGCTGGTGCTGGACATCCTGCGCAGCCTCGGTGCCGAGGTGGACCGGCACATCGAGGCCACCGGGACGGCCACCGGTGGTCTGGCCGTCGACAAGGGGCAACAGGCGTGAGCGCGAGGAGTGAGCCGGGTTTGCGAGCCCCGCAGTCGCGATCAGAGGTGGCACCGTGACGCGGAGCGACGCGGGACCGACGCTGGTGCTGGTGCTGGCTGTCGCGGTGCTCGTCGGTTGCGGGGTGATCCTGCTGCTGGAGCGCACCATGACCCGGATCCTGCTCGGGGTGATCCTGCTCGGCAACGGGGTGAACCTGTTGATCCTGCTGGGTGGCCGACCGGGTGGGGCGCCCATCGTCGGCACCGGTGCGGTGGAGCGGATGAGTGATCCGCTGCCGCAGGCGATGGTGTTGACCGCCATCGTGATCACCTTCGGGTTCACCGCGTTCCTGCTCGCGGTGGCGTACCGCAGTTGGTATCTGACAGGTGACGACGAGGTGCCCGACGACCTGGAGGACCGGCAGATCATCCGGCGGGCGGTGCGGAACGAGGTGGGCGCTGTCGACCACGGCGGGGAGGGCCCGAACGGCGACCCGGAGCAGGTCGATCCCGAGCCCGCCCGCCGTCGGCTGCGCCGCGGGGAGGAGGCGTGATGAGCGCCCTGGTGCCGCTGCCGGTGGTGGTGCCGCTGCTCGGTGCGGCACTGACGCTGCTGCTGGCCGGGAAGCCGCGACTCCAGCGTGCGATAAGCGTGTTCTGCCTGGGCGGCACGCTGACCGTGGCGTTGCTGCTGCTCGTGCAGGCGTACCGGCACGGGCCGGTGGTGGTGGCGGTCGGCGGGTGGCCGGCGCCGGTCGGCATCGTGCTTGTCGCCGACCAACTCGCCGCGCTGATGGTGGTGGTGTCGTCGGCGGTGACCCTCTGCGTGCTGCTGTACTCGATCGGCCAGGGTCGCAGCGAGACGAGCGAGTCCAGCCCGGTGGAGATCTTCCACCCGACGTACCTGGTGCTCACCGCGGGCGTCACGAACGCGTTCCTGGCCGGTGATCTGTTCAACCTCTTCGTCGGCTTCGAGATCCTGTTGGCCGCGAGCTTCGTGCTGATCACCCTGGGTGGCACCGAGACGCGGATCCGGACCGGGTCGACGTACGTGGTGGTGAGCATCCTCTCCTCGATGATCTTCCTGGCCGGGGTGGGCCTGGTGTACGCGGCCACCGGCACGCTCAACCTGGCCCAGCTCGCCCAACGCCTCGACGACCTGCCCGACGGCGTCCGGCTGGCCCTGGAACTGATGTTGCTCCTGGCCTTCGCGATCAAGGCGGCGGTCTTCCCGCTGTCGGCGTGGCTGCCGGACAGCTATCCCACGGCACCCGCGCCGGTCACCGCCGTCTTCGCGGGTCTGCTCACCAAGGTGGGCGTCTACGCGATCATCCGTACCGAGACGTTGCTGTTTCCCGGTGGGCATGCCCACGTGCCGCTGATGGTCGTCGCCGGGCTGACCATGGTGATCGGCATCCTCGGTGCGGTGGCCCAGTCCGATCTGAAGCGGCTCTTCTCGTTCACCCTGGTCAGCCACATCGGCTACATGATCTTCGGGGTGGCGTTGAGCACCGCCGCCGGGCTCTCCGGGGCGATCTTCTACGTGGTGCACCACATCACCATCCAGACCACGCTGTTCCTCGTCGCCGGGCTGGTCGAGGAGCGCGCCGGCAGCACCGACCTGCGCCGCATCGGCGGGCTGGCCCGGGTGGCGCCGCTGCTGGGGGTGCTGTTCTTCGTCCCGGCCATGAATCTCGCCGGGGTGCCGCCGTTCTCCGGTTTCCTGGGCAAGCTCGGCCTGCTCCAGGCCGGGGTGGCGGCCGGCGGTCCGCTGCCCTGGGTGCTGGTCGCGGCGGGCACGCTGACCAGCCTGCTCACCCTCTACGTGGCGTCCCGGGTGTGGAACATCGCCTTCTGGCGGGCGCCCCGACTGGCTACCAGCGAGCCGGCCGTGCCGCTGCCGAAGCTGATGGTCGGGGCCACCGTGGCCCTGGTCGCCCTCGGGCTGGCGCTTACCGTACTGGCCGGTCCGCTCTTCGACGTCACCACGGACGCAGCCGCCGACCTGCGGCTGCGCACCCCGTACGTGCAGGCCGTGCTGCCGGACGGCGTGCCGTGACCGGCCCCCCTGAGCAGGCTCCCGACGCCCCCGCGCCCACCGTGGTGGGGCGCGGCCGGCTCGGGCGTCGGCGCGACCAGGTGGCGGCGCTCGGGTGGCTGGTGGTGGTCTGGAACCTGCTCTGGGGGGACATCAACTGGGCCAACGTGCTCGGCGGCCTGCTGGTGGGCGGCGCGGTGCTGGTCTTCTATCCGCTGCCGGCGGTCAGCTTCGGCGGCCGGCTGCGACCCGGGGCGCTGCTGGTGTTCGCCGGCCGGTTCGTCGTCGAGCTGGTCAGCGCGAGCCTGCACGTCGCCCGGATCGCCGTGCAGCCCGGCTACCGGCCGCGCGGGGCGATCATCGCGGTCCGGCTGCGGGTGTCCACGGACCTGAATCTGGCGCTCACCGCCGAGGTGGTCTCGTTGGTGCCGGGCACGCTGATCCTTGAGGTGGACCGGGACTCCGGGACGCTCTACCTGCACGTGCTGGACACCCACGGGCCGGCGGACCTCGACGTGGCCCGCGAACGCACCCGCACCGTCGAACGGCGAATCATCAGTGCGGTGGGCTCCGCCGCCGAACTGCGCCGCGTCGAGGCCGACCGATCCGAGAGGGGAACCAGCCCGTGACCACGTTCCTGGCCGTCGTCCTTACCGCCCTGCTGTCGGTGACCGCGCTGCTCGCGCTGGCCCGCCTGTACCGTGGCCCGTCGCTCGTGGACCGGGTGATCGCCGCCGACATGCTGCTCGCCACCATGGTCGGCGCGGTGGGCGCCGAGGCGGCGGTCAACCGGCATGCCACCACGCTGCCCGTGCTTGTGGTGCTCTCCCTGCTCGGCTTCGTGGGCTCGGTGTCACTTGTCCGCTTCGCCGTCCGGGAGCAGCGGTGATCGCGACGGTCGCGGACTGGCTCGGCGCCGCTTGCCTGGTGGCCGGCGCGCTGCTCGGCCTGGCCGCCGGGATCGGCGTGCTGCGTTTCCCGGACGCGCTGTCCCGGATGCACGCGGCCACCAAGCCGCAGGTGCTCGGGGTGCTGCTGTTGCTGGTGGGCATCGCGTTACGGTTGCGGTCTCCGGCGGACCTGGGCATGGTCGGGCTGGTGGCGGTCTTCCAGTTGGCGACCGCGCCGGTCGCGGCTCAGATGATCGGGCGGGCCGCGTACCGGTCGGGGCGGCTGGACCGGAGCCTGCTCGACGCCGACGAGCTGGCTGAACGGGGTTCGGGCGGTGGGTCGGCCGGACCGGCGTGACGGCCGGTGAACCGGACGTTGGTGCTCCTTCGGCCCACCCCAAGCGGAGTCCCAGCCAGCGCCGATAAAATAGCGGCATGATCGACTCTTCTGCCCAGGAGGGCAGCAGTAGCCAGCCGGGTCGTGCCCGGCATATCCCCGTACCGACGACCCCGGGAGCCCTGAGCGACCCGTGTTGATCGTCGTCGGTCTTCTTCTGATCATCCTTCTCACTGCCGCCACCGGTTACTTCGTGGCGCAGGAGTTCGGCTATGTCGCCGTGGACCGGGGCAAGCTGCGCCAGCTCGCCGATGACGGCGACCAGGCCGCCGCCCGGGCCCTGACCGTCACCAGCCGGCTCTCCTTCGTGCTCTCCGGCGCGCAACTCGGCATCACCGTCACCGCCCTGCTGGTCGGCTACGTCGCCGAGCCGTACCTGGGCGGTGGCCTCGCCGACCTGCTCGGCGTGGCCGGCGTCAGCGAGGCGGTCAGCCTGCCGCTGTCGGTGGCGTTGGCCCTGGTCATCGCCACCATCGTGCAGATGGTCCTCGGTGAGCTGGCCCCGAAGAACCTGGCCATCGCCCGGGCCGAGCGACTGGCCCGGGCGCTGAGCCGATCCACCCTGATCTACCTGGCCGTCGCCGGGCCGCTGATCCGGCTCTTCGACCGGGCCTCGGTACGGCTGCTGCGCCGGATCGGCATCGAGCCGATCGAGGAGCTGCCCAGCGGCGCCACCCCGGCGGACCTGGAACAGATCATCGCCGAGTCCCGCGAGGAGGGCAGCCTCGACGCCGAGATGTCCACGCTGCTCGACCGGGGTCTGGACTTCCGCGAGCTGACCGCCGGGGAGGCCATGGTGCCCCGCGTCGACGTGCACACCGTACGGGCGCACGAGCCGGTGAGCCGGGTGGTCGAGCTGCTGGACACCGGCCACTCCCGCTTCCCGGTGCGCGGTGCGGAGGGCGTCGACGACCTGCTGGGTGTCGTCGGCATCGCCGACGTGCTCGGCGTACCCCCGGGGGAGCGGGCCACCACCCCGGTGAGCGCGGTGGCCGGGCCGCCGCTGCTCGTACCGGAGACGTTGCCCCTGCCCACGGTGCTCGACCGGCTGCGGTCCGGGCATCGCCAGATGGCCTGCGTGGTCGACGAGTACGGCGGCTTCGCCGGGGTGATCACGCTGGAGGACATTGCCGAGGAGCTGGTCGGCCCGATCCGGGACGAGGACGACCCGCCCGACCGGGCACCGGCCCGGCAGGACGACGGGTCCTGGGTGGTGCCGGCGCGCTGGCGCATCGACGAGGTCGCCGACAGCACCGGCATCGCCCTGCCGGAGGCCCCGGAGTACGACACCCTGTCCGGACTGGTGATGCGGGAGCTGGGCCGGGTGCCGGAGGTCGGTGACCGGCTGGAGATCAGCCTGCTGCCCGAGGGCGCCGACGGCGAGGACAACGAGGCCGAGCCCCGGGCGCTTGTCGAGGTGCTGGCCGTGGACCGGCACGTGGCCGACTCGGTGCGGTTGCAGCTCACCAAGCCGGAGGTGGCGGCGTGAGCCCCGGGATCGCGCTGTTCAGTTCGGTGATCCTGCTGGCGCTCAACGGGTTCTTCGTGGCCGCCGAGTTCGCCCTGGTGGCCAGCAAGCGGTACCGCCTGGAGCAGGCGGCGGCGAACGGGGGCCGGGCGGCACGTGCCGCCCTGGACGGCGTCCGCGAGCTGTCGCTGATGCTCGCCGGCGCGCAGCTCGGCATCACGCTGTGCACCCTGGGTCTCGGCGCGCTTGCCGAGCCGGCGATCGAGCACCTGCTCAGCCCGCTGCTGCACGCGGTGGGCCTGCCGGACGCGGCAAGTCACCTCGTCGCCCTGGTCTTCGCCCTCGGGGTGGTCACCTTCCTGCACCTGGTGGTGGGGGAGATGGCACCGAAGTCGTGGGCGATCACCGACGCGGAGCGGTCGGCGACGCTGCTCGCGCTGCCGTTCCGTGCGTTCGCCCGGGTGTCCCGGCCGGTGCTCTCCGCGCTCAACGCGCTGGCCAACGCGATCCTGCGGCTGGTCGGCGTGACCCAGCAGGATCAGCTCGCCCAGGTGCACGGCCCGGACGAGCTGCGGATCCTGCTGGAGCAGTCCCGTGAGCACGGGCTGCTCGGCGCGGAGCAGCACCAGCTCCTGACCAGCATGCTCGAGTTGCAGGGCACGTCCGTGGCTCAGGTGATGGAACCGTTCGCCACCATGGTCACCGTCCGGCGGGACGACCCGGCCGAGCGGATCGAACAGGTGAGCCGGGACAGCGGTCGGTCCCGACTGGCGGTGCTCGACGAGGCGGGCGACGTCTGCGGCCTGGTGCACGTCCGGGAGGCGGTACGGGTGGTCACCGCCGGCCGGGTCGCCACCGCCGGGGCGCTGATGACGTCCGCGTTCACCCTGCCCGCGACGTCCTCGGTCACCGAGGCGGTGGCGGCGATGCGGGCCCGGCAGTCGCAGCTCGCGTTGGTGCGCAACGGCGGCGGCCCGGCCCGGCCGATCGGTTTCGTGGCGCTTGAGGACCTCCTGGAGGAGGTCATCGGCGAGTTCGACGACGAGACCGACATGGTGCCGCGCGGGCGGCGGTTGCGCTGAGCTGCCAACCCGGCCGCGCCACGCGGGTGCGGCCGGGTCGGCGCGGCGGGCTTGAGGTCGCCTCGACGGGGTAGGCGCTGCCCGTGCGGGGCCGGCGGGGCCTCGTCCCGGAGGGGGGCGTGCGGTGCGGCTGACGGGGGTGTCCCGGGAGTCCGGTCCGACCGGGCTGTCCGTGCAGACCACGCTGCCCAACCCGAGCACCCGGCCGGGCCTGCGCCTGCCGGGGCGGGTGACCCTCGCCGCGGGGCTGGAGGACGTGCTGGTGCGACACATCCGGCTCGGCCTGGTCACCACTGTCGAGCCGGACGACCCGGCCGCCGCCCGGCGGCTCATGCAGTTCCACCACCTGCCGATCGCCGGCCGGTTCGTCGTGCCCGCTGGGCGGCGACGGGCTGTGGACTTCGCGTTTCCGCTGCCGTGGGAGACCCCGGTGACCACGTTCGGTGGGGTGCCGCTGCTGAGCCTGCGGATGGGTCTGCGGACCGAGGTGTCCCTCGACCCCGACCGTGACCAGGGGGCCATGGTGCCGGTCTTCGTGCATCCGCTCCCGACGCAGCAGCACGTGCTGGCGGCGCTCGACACGCTGGGCTTCATGATCCGCCAGTCCGGATTGCAGGAGGGTGGGCTGCCCGGGGTGGAGCACACCCTGCCGTTGCACCAGCGCTGGGGCTACTGGGTGGGGCCGCTCTACGCCGGCCCGATCACCGAGCTGGAGGTGATCTTCGTGACCAACTCGGCGGGTCTGGAGGCGATCCTCTGGATGGATCGCCGGCTGGCGCTCGCCGGGATCACCCACCAGAGCATCAGCCGGTTCCGGATCTGGCACGAGGGCAGCGACCGGCGGGACTGGGTCGCCACCGTCGACGGTTGGATCCGACAGGCGATCAACAGGCACGCCGCCGCTGCCGCGGACTCCGACTGGTCGGCGCAGATCGCCGGGTCCGCGCACGTGAGCCGCCATCCCGACGAGCCGGTCCGGTCCGGCTACGGCCTCGGCGGCACCGCCGGCGCCGGGGGTGTCGGCGGTGGCGGCGGTGGCGGCGACGGGACCTGACCGGGCGGCCGGCACCAGGTCAGCCGGCGCTCGCGGTGGCGAGCTTGAGGCTGAAGGCCAGGAAGAGCGCGGCCACGGCGGTGGTGCCACCGGCGGCGAGCCGGCGGCGCTGGCGGAACTGGGCGGCCAGGAAGGTGCCCGCGAAGATCAACGCCGTGAGGTAGAGCGCGCTTGTCACCTGGGCGATCAGCCCGAGCAGCAGGAACGACAACGCTGGCCAGGCGTACCCGGGGTCGACGAACTGGATGAAGAACGAGATGAAGAACAGGATCGCCTTCGGGTTCAGCAGGCTGATCACCATCGCCTTGCGGAACGGGCTGCGCATCGCCTCCGGCTCCGCGGCGTCGATGAGCCGCGGCGTGCTCGGGTCGTTGCGGTCGCGCCAGCGCCGCGCGGCGCCGAGCAGCATGGTCACCCCGACATAACCGAGGTACGCGGCACCCGCGTACTTGATCACCATGAACAACGGTGGGTACGCCTTGAGCAGCGACGCCACCCCGGCGGCGGAGAGGAACATCAGCACCCCGTCGCCGACGAACACGCCAGCGGCGGCCCGGTAGCCCACCGCGACGCCCCGCTTGGCCGCGGTGGAGAGCACAAAGAGCGAGTTCGGCCCGGGCAGCAGGATGATGGCCACGGTGCCCAGCACGTACGTCCAGATGTCGTTGATCCCCAGCACGCCCGCCATCATCACGCCACCGGCGCCGTCCGCAGAAGTCTTTCACGCAGCCTGGCCTGTGCGTTCGGCCACTCGTCGACTGTCATCGCGTACTGCACGGTGTCCCGCCAGGAGCCGTCCGGGCGTTGCCGGTGCATCCGGAGCACCCCTTCCCGGGTCGCGCCGAGCCGTTCGATGGCCGCCTGGGAGCGAAGGTTGCGGATGTCGGTGTGCCAGGCCACCCGTACCGCGCCCAGGTCGTCGAAGGCCCGGCCGAGCAGCAGCAGCTTGGCCTCGGTGTTGATCCCGGTACGCCACCAGGGCCGCCCGAGGAAGGTGTGCCCGATCGCCACCGACCGGCGCTCCGGGTCGATCTCGTAGTAGGACGTGCTGCCGACCACGGCCCCGGTGGCCGCGCACCGCTGCACCCAGGCCACCCGCTCCCCCTGGTGCTGTGCGGCCAGGGCGGTGCCGATCACCTCGGCGGTCCCGGCGGGTGCGGTGGGCAGCGAGACGTTCAGGTGCCGCCACACCTCCGCGTCCGCGGTGGCGGCGTGCAACTCGTCGGCGTGCGCCAACTCCAACGGCTCCAGCCGGACGTGCTCGCCGCGCAGTGACACCGGCTCGTGCCAGGGCGTGCGGGCCGTCCGCAGGAACGCCGGCAGTGGTGCGGTGACCTCGGCGTCCGGCTCGGGTTGCCCGGCGGTCAGCCGCAGCGGCAGCACGCCGGCCCAGTGCGGCAGGTGCAGGTCGGTCTCGTCCTCGCGGACCCCACCGGTGCGGTTGCGGACGGACACCTCGTGCAGGGGCAGCGCCAGCACCGCGGTCTCGGCCAGCTCGCGCCGGCTGGGGGGACGGGTGTCCGTGCTGCGTCCCGAGCCGACCTTCTCGACGAGCGCGGTGAGCATGGCGCTCTTCTCCCGCTCGTCGGTGACCAGTCGGGCGGTGCCGAGCGCGACCACCGAGCGGTAGTTGGCGCTGTGGTGGAACTGGGAGCGGGCGTAGACCAGGCCGTCCAGCAGGGTCACCGCGACGCAGACCTCCAGCCCGTCGCCGCGGGCCGCGAGCAGCGGGCGGCTGCCGGTGGAGCCGTGCAGGTAGAGCGTGTCGCCGATGCGGACGTGCAGGGTGGGCAGCACCCGTGGCTGGCCGTCGACGGTGAAGCCGAGCGCACAGTGGTACGCCTCGTCGAGCACCGCGTGGGCGGCGGCCCGGTCGTAGCTCATCTTGTCGCGGGAGCGGTGGGGTGTGGTCCGGGCGGTGGGTGGATACATGCGCTCGCCCCTTTGTTCTAGTACAATCTCTTATTTGTGTCAGCACACTATCAGCTCAGTGGTACGACGGCCGCCGAGATTTCGGCGAGCATCGAGTCGGGCATCCGTACCGGCGACCTACCGCCGGGGGCCGCACTGCCGCCCGTGCGGGCGCTCGCCGCCGAGTTGGGCGTCAGCCCCGCCACCGTCGCCCGCGCCTACCAGGGCCTGCGCCAGGGCGGCCTGCTCGCCACCGCCGGGCGGCACGGCACCCGCGTGCGTCCACGCCCTCCGGTGGCCGCCCGCCGCTCCGCGCTGCGCCCCCCGCCGTTGCCCGGCGCCCGCGACCTGTCCCGGGGCGAACCCGACCTCCGGCTGCTTCCCCCGCTCGGCCCGCACCTGGCGGCCCTCGCCGCCGACAACGGCCCGTCGGTCGGCTACTCCGACGCCGGAGTGCTGCCGGAGCTTGCCGAGGCGGCCCGCGCCCGACTGAGCGCCGACGGCGTACCGGCCGGGGAACTCACCCTCACCGGCGGCGCACTCGACGGCATCGAACGGCTGCTCGGCGCACACCTGCGCCCCGGTGACGCGGTGGCGGTGGAGGACCCGGGCTGGGCCAACCTGCTCGACCTGGTCGCCGCGCTGGGGTTGCGCCCGATCGGCGTACCGCTTGACGACGAGGGGCCACGGGTGGCCGGGGTGGCCGCCGCGCTGGCCGCCGGAGCACGCGCGCTGGTGGTCACCAGCCGGGCGCAGAACCCGACCGGCGCGGCCGTCTCCGCCGCCCGCGCCGCAGCACTACGGGCGCTGCTCGCCGGTCGGCGGGACCTGCTGCTGATCGAGGACGACCACGCCGCCGAACTGGCCCGCGTACCCCTGCACCCGCTGGCCGGGGCCACCCCGAGCTGGGCCTTCGTCCGTTCCGTGAGCAAGCCCTTCGGCCCGGACCTGCGGCTCGCGGTGCTGGTCGGCGACGAGACCACTGTGGCCCGGGTGGCCGGCCGGACCCGGGTCGGCGCCGGCTGGGTCTCCACCGTGTTGCAGCGGCTGGTCCTCGCCCTCTGGCAGGACCCGGCGGTCGACGAGCAGGTGCGGCGGGCGGCAGAGAGCTACGAGCAGCGGCGCGAAGGGCTGCTCGCCGCACTGGCCGGGCACGGCCTGACCGCGCACGGCCGCAGCGGCATCAACGTCTGGCTGCCCGTGTCCGACGAGACAAGCGTGGTCACCGCCCTGCGCGACGCCGGCTGGGCGGTGGCCCCCGGCGCCCTCTACCGGATCGCCGCGCCACCCGCTGTGCGCATCTGCGTCAGCCCCCTGACCACCGGGGATCTGGCCCCACTGGCGGACGCCCTGGCCCGGGCCGAGAATCCCATCCCGTCCCGAGGCTTCCCGACCTGACACCCAGCCGCCGCAGTCTGGTGTCGCGGATACCTCCGTTGGTGATTCGGGACGGATTGGATGGGTATGCGGGGCGCCGGAGGTGGGGATCATGGCTTCAGGTGGGGCCCGTAAGGGAGTCTGGATCGCGATCGCAGTGGCGATCATCATCATTATCATCGTGCTGATCGCGATCGCTTCGGGCGGCGACGGCGGCGGTAACGGGTACTGACGCCTGTCGGTCGGCGTCGCGTCACGTGGCGTGGCACCGCGCCGCGGACGTACCCGGCGTCGGGCACCCGACGGGTATATAACAGTCGGCATGGCCGAGCAGACCGGGAGCGCTTTGGGCGCCCAGCGGTTCATCCCGCCCGACGCCGACACCATCGACGACCTGCGCACCGCGGCCGGTGGCTGCCGGGGCTGCGAGCTGTACCGCGACGCCTCGCAGACGGTCTTCGGCCGGGGTGACGAGAACGCCCGGGTGGTGCTGGTCGGTGAGCAGCCCGGTGACATGGAAGACCAGAAAGGGCTGCCGTTCGTCGGCCCCGCCGGACGGTTGCTGCGACGTGCCGTCGACGACGCCGGGCTGGAGCCGGGCCAGCTCTACCTCACGAATGCCGTGAAGCACTTCCGGTTCGAGTTGCGGGGCAAGCGGCGGATCCACCAGACACCGGACCAGGTGCACATCACCGCCTGCCGGCCGTGGCTGGTCGCCGAGTTCGCCCGACTGCGACCGGAGGTCGTGGTGGTGCTCGGCGCCACCGCCGCCAAGGCGCTGCTCGGCCCGTCCTTCCGGGTCACCCGGCAGCGGGGCGAGTTGCTGCCCTGGCCCGAGTCGGCACAGCACCCGGAGGACTTCCGGCGGGTGCCGGTGGACAACGCCGGAAAGCGCGCCGACGCGCCGACGGCGCGGCTGCTGGCCACCATCCACCCGTCCGCGGTGCTGCGCGCCGACGACCAGGACAAGGCGTACGAAGGGCTGGTCGCCGACCTCACCGTCGTCACCCGCGCCCTGCCCGGGTAGGTGACCCACAGCCTCGCCCGCCCGTCGTGCTCTCGCCCGCAGCGCCCGGGAGATCTCTGTCAAAAACTGCCACCACGGCCGGGTGGCCGAGGCGATACCCGCCAGAAACCACAATGCACGAGCCGCGTAACAGGCCCTCTGCAGACTCAGGCGAGTCGATCTTGTAGGGGAGGCCGTTATGAGTGATCAGACACAGTCGATGGTCAGCCGGCGTGGGTTCCTGCGGGCGGTCGGAGTCAGCGGCGGGGCCGGCGCGATGCTCGCCACGATGGGTGCCATGGGACTCGCTCCCAGCGCGGAGGGATCCGTGGTCCCCGCATTCCGGGCGCCGGAGCGATCCGATTTCACCCTGACCGGGCGGTCGGGCGCCAGCGTGGTCGTTCTCGGCGGCGGCGTCGCGGGGCTCACCACCGCGTACGAGTTGGGCAAGGCGGGCTACGACTGCACGATCCTGGAGGCGCGACACCGCGTCGGTGGGCGGAATCTGACCATCCGGGGTGGCGACGTCGAGACCGATCTCGACGGGCGCACCCAGCGGGCCGGCTTCTCCGACGGGGTCTACTTCAACGCCGGGCCGGGTCGGATCGCGCAGTGGATGCTCACCATGGACTACTGCCGGGAACTCGGCGTACCGATCGAGGTCTTCACCAACCAGAACGCCGACGCCTGGATCTACAACGAGTCCGCCGGGATGACCGGGCCGATCCGGTACCGCACCGCCAAGGCGGACGTCTACGGCTACGTCTCGGAACTGCTCGCGAAGGCCACCGACCAGGGTGCGCTGGACGGCCGGCTGACCACCGACGACCGCGACCGGCTGCTGTCGTTCCTCCAGGGCTTCGGCGCGATCGGCGGGCGGGCCAGCGACTGGGCGTACACCGGGACCAACCGGCGCGGGTTCTCCGGGTATCCGGGCGCGGGCAACGACGTGGGCACCCTGCTCGGCGCGCCGCCGCCGCTCTCCGACGTCTTCGCCAGCAACGTGGGCCGGTACTTCTCGTTCGAGCTCGGCTACGACCAGGCCATGCTGATGTTCCAGCCGGTCGGCGGGATGGACCAGATCCCGCGCGCCCTGGCCAAGGCCGTCGGCGCGAAACGGGTCCGGCTCAACGCCGAGGTGACCGGGGTGACCGACCGGGGCAGCCGGGTCGAGGTGACCTACCGGCAGGGCGGCCGGCAGTCGCAGATCACCGCCGACTACTGCGTGGCGGCGCTGCCGCCGCACCTGATGGCCCGGGTGCCGCACAATCTCGGCACCGAGGTGACCGCCGCTCTGGCCGACTTCCCGGTCACCGCCGCCGGCAAGATCGGCCTGGAGTACCGCAGCCGCTGGTGGGAGACCGACCAGCGGATCTACGGCGGCATCACCGAGACCGACCTGGACCTGTCGCACATCTGGTACCCGTCGTACGGCTTCAACGGCAAGCGCGGCCTGGTCGTCGGCTACTACAACACCGGGGCGAACGCCAGGACGTACAGCGGGCTCGCGCCGGAGCAGCGCAGGGAGCGCGCCATCAGCCAGGGTGTGAAGATCCACGGTGACAAGTACCGCACCGAGCTGGTCACCTCGTACTCCCACGCCTGGGACCGGACCCGCTACATCGAGGGCGCCTGGACCTCGCCCCGGTACGGCACACCCGGATACAACCTGCTGCTCCAGCCGGCGGGGCGGGTCTACTTCGCGGGGGACTGGCTGAGCCACGAGGTGGCCTGGCAGCACGGCGCGTTCGTGGCGGCCCGTTCGGCGGTCTCCGCGCTGCACCAGCGGGTGATGGCCGGCTGACCGACCCGGCCGTGAGGGGATGGAAGCGGTCCCCTCAACGTCCGGGAACGTGCTGCCTCCGGGCGCGCCGAGGCAGCAGCTTCACCGACGTTGCGCGGATCTTGCCGCCGCCGGGGCGGGTGGCGCGGGGGCGGCGCGGGCCGCGCCGGTGACGACCCGCTCCGGCAAAACCCACTGCCGCTGGTCCGGGTGGGTGCGCGAGGATGGGTCACCCCCACCTGAGGAGCGCCGATGGCCACCGACCTGACCGCGCCGCGTACCGTCGCCCGCCCCGACGTCACGTCGATCCAGCGCCGTACCCTGCGGTTGCTCTTCACCACCCAGATCATCGGTGGCATCGGCGTGACCATCGGCATCGCCGTGGGCGCGCTGCTCGCGGCGCGGATCGCCGGCACCGCGATGGCCGGTGTGGCGCAGAGCGCCGGGGTGGTGGGTGCGGCGCTGCTCGCCGTCCCGGTCACCCGGATCATGGCGCGGCACGGGCGGCGACCGGGCCTGGTGGTGGCGTACGCGGTCGGCGCCGTCGGCGGCGTCCTCGTGGTGCTGGCCGCGGCCACCCGCTGGGTGCCGCTGCTCTTCCTCGGGATGTTGCTCTTCGGTGGGGGCACCGCCGCGAACCTCCAGGCCCGCTACACGGCTGTGGATCTCGCCGAGCCGGCCCGCCGAGGGCGGCAGCTCTCCCTGATCGTCTGGGCCACCACCATCGGCGCGGTGGCCGCACCGAACTTCGCCGCGCTGGCCGACCGGATCACCACCGGCTGGGGGCTGCCCCCACTGGCGGGGCCGTTCGCGTTCAGTGCTGTCGCGTTCGCGCTGGCTGCCGCCGTACTCCTCGGGTTGCTCCGGCCCGACCCGCTGCTCACCGCGCGGCGGCTCGCGGCGGCCGCCGGGACCCCGGCCGCCGCGCCGGTCGGGGTGCGCGCGCCGCGCGGCGCCGGGATGCGGGCGGCCTGGTCGGTGGTACGCGGCCGGCCGGCCGCCCGGCTCGGCATCGCCGCGGTGGCGGTCGGTCACCTGGTGATGGTGGCGGTGATGGCGATGACGCCGGTCCGGCTCGGCGAGTCGCACGCCGACGCCGACGTGCTGCGGCTGGTCGGCATCGTGTTGAGCCTGCACATCGCCGGCATGTACGCGTTCTCCCCGCTTGTCGGCTGGCTCACCGACCGGCTCGGCCGGCGGGCGGTGATCCTCGGTGGGGTCGGGTTGTTGCTGGCCGCCTGCGCGGTCGCCGGCACCGCCGGGCACCACACCCCCCGGCTGTCGGTGGGTCTGGCCCTGCTCGGGTTGGGCTGGTCGGGCACGATGGTGGCCGGCTCGACGCTGCTGTCCGAGTCGGTGCCGGCCGGTGTGCGGCCGAGCGTGCAGGGGCTGTCCGACCTGATCATGGGTCTGGCCGGGGCGGGGGCCGCGGTGTCCAGCGGGTTTGTCATGCAGTCCGCCGGATATCCCGTGCTCACCCTGCTCGCGGCGGTCGCGGTGGTGCCCCTGGTGGCGCTAGCGTTGCGGCCGGTGCCGACCGGGGCACCGGACGAGGAGGGCTGATCACTGTGCGGCTGACCGACTTCTGGACGCGCCTTGACGAGGCGTTCGGGCCCGGCTACGCGGCCAGCATCGCCCGCGATCAGGTGCTGTCACAGCTCGGCGGACGGACCATCGAGCAGGCACTGGCGGCGGGGGAGCAGACGCACGTGGTGTGGCGGGCGGTTTGTGCCGCGTACCCCGACCGCGTGCCCGCTCGACTACGCTGAGCAGCCTTTTCGTCGCTTCCGCGTGTCGCTTGTCGAGTCGTACACCTGTTCGGCTATTGTCCACAGCGGGGTGCTCGTCCACAGCTCGCGGCCCGTCGGCTGGTTTTCTGTCGGACCTAGCGCCTAGCGTGTCCGCGTGACGCGAAGCTCAGCAAAGACGCCGGCGAAGGCAGGGGTGGCAACCATGGCAGCAGGGCCTGACCGGGAGAAGGCACTCGACCTTGCTCTCGCTCAGATTGACAAGCAATTCGGCAAGGGCTCGGTGATGCGGCTGGGTGACCGGCCGGTCGTCCAGACCGCAATCATTCCGACCGGCTCCATCGCGCTCGACGTGGCGCTGGGCATCGGCGGCCTGCCGCGTGGCCGGGTGGTCGAGATCTACGGTCCCGAGTCCAGCGGTAAGACCACTGTGGCACTGCACTCGGTGGCCAGCGCGCAGCGGCTCGGCGGCATCGCCGCCTTCATCGACGCGGAGCACGCGCTCGACCCGGAGTACGCGAAGGCCCTCGGGGTCGACACCGACGCGATGCTCGTCTCCCAGCCGGACACCGGTGAGCAGGCGCTGGAGATCGCGGACATGCTGATCCGCTCCGGCGCGATCGACATCATCGTGATCGACTCGGTGGCGGCCCTCGTGCCGCGCGCCGAGATCGAGGGCGAGATGGGCGACAGCCACGTGGGCCTCCAGGCCCGGCTGATGAGCCAGGCACTACGAAAGATCACCGGTGTGCTCAGCAACACCGGCACCACGGCTATCTTCATCAACCAGCTGCGGGAAAAGATCGGCGTCATGTTCGGCAGCCCGGAGACCACCACCGGTGGTCGGGCGCTGAAGTTCTACGCCTCGGTCCGGCTCGACGTGCGACGCATCGAGAGCCTCAAGGACGGCACCGACGTGGTCGGTAACCGCACCCGGGTCAAGGTCGTGAAGAACAAGGTCGCCGCGCCGTTCAAGCAGGCCGAGTTCGACATCATGTACGGCAAGGGCATCTCGCGTGAGGGCTCGCTCATCGACGTCGGCGTGGAGCAGGCGATCATCCGCAAGTCCGGAGCGTGGTACACGTACGACGGCGACCAGCTCGGCCAGGGCAAGGAGAAGGCCCGGGAGTTCCTGAAGGAAAACCCGGACGTGGCCGCCGAGATCGAGAAGAAGATCCTGGAGAAGCTCGGCGTCGGTGTCGGCGCGGGTGACGCCGCCGGTGGCCCCGAGCTGCCGCCTGTCGACTTCTGACCGGTCGCTGACCCATGGCAGGACGACGCGCCCGTACGGGGCGGGGCTGGGATGCCAGCCCACCCCGTACGGGCGACGCCACCGATCCACCGCGCCCCCGCCAGGGTCGCCGTGGACGCTCCGCCGAGACCGACGCGGTCGAGTCTCCCGGCCCTCCTCGTGACGAGTCGGAGGTGGCCCGCGAGATCTGCCTGCGGCAGCTCGCGATCCGGCCCCGCACCCGGGCCGAGCTGGCCGGTGCGCTGGCCAAGCGGGGCATCTCCGAGCAGGTCTCGGCCGAGGTGCTCGACCGGTACGACGAGGTCGGCATCATCGACGACGCCGCGTTCGCCCGCGCCTGGGTGTCGAGCCGGCATTCGGGGCGGGGGCTGGCCCGCCGGGCGCTCGCCAACGAGCTGCGCCGCAAGGGCGTGGACGGCGAGGTGGCCACCGAGGCGCTCGGTGAGCTGGACGAGGAGACCGAGGCGGACACCGCCCGCGCCCTGGTGGAGCGCAGGCTGCGTACCGCCCGAGGCGAGCCGGACGCGGTGTTCCGCCGGTTGGTGGGCATGCTGGCCCGCAAGGGTTACCCGCCCGGTGTGGCGATCCGGGCGGTGAAGGACGCGTTGGCCGCGCAGAGCGCCGAGGCGGCCGAGTTCGCCGAGCAGATCGACGCCGACGCGCTCGCCGACGCCGAGGGCGAGTTGGATCGCGACAACCGCTCGTCCGACTGACGACCCGCCGGGCTGCGCTGTTCGACGTCGGCGTGGATGCCGGGCGATCTGGGTGCGGTCCGGCGGGCATGTTCGCGGGCGGGCGCGGGGGTCATGGTTGTCACAAAGCTGGTTCTGCGCGTGGTGTGGCCGTCGCTGAACAGGTACGACATCCGGATCCGTAGCGGCGTAACGCCAGGTTTGTCACCGCGTGTCCGCAACAGCATCAGCTTTGCGTGACGGTGCAACTTCTCTCCGTCCGGGGGGTTTGATCATGAGTCCTTGACCAGAGCACCCCCGGCGACCTAGCCTCGCCATACAGGCTCACATTGCCCGACCAGCGCAGGCTAAGCGCACAACATAGATCGCGTAACAAGACAGCATCACTTTGGCCGACTCCGCGGCCTTTGGCGGCAGATCTGGACAGGCCGGTCCGGAACTCCGCGACAACTGCACCCGGTCGCCGACGATGCCCGAGGGCACCGCCGGCGGAGAGAGCTACCCACGGCCAGCCGCTCCGGTCGGGCGTCCACAGCCGCAGGAGTGTGCCCCCGGCACGGTCGCTGCGGTCTCGACGTTAGGGGAGGCGGCCATGGCGGGGCGGCGGCACAGGTTCATCGGTAGACCCGACGGGGTCCCGGCATGAACGCCTTCGACGTCGTGCTCCTCGCGGCCGTCCTCGTCCTCGCCGTGGTGGTGATCGGGGCCGTGCTCGTCGGCATCCGGACACTGCGGCGGATGGGTGCCGCGCCGGCCCCGGAGGATCCCGCCTTCATCGCCGAGAAGGACCGCCAGGAGCAGTCCCTCGCCGCCCTGCGGAGCGCAGCCGACGAGGCGAACAGCACGATCGACGTGGCGAAGTCCGCGGCTGCGGCGGCCCGAGCCGAGGCGGCGGCGGCGAAGGCCGAGGCGAAGGCCGCCCGCGCCGAGGCGCGCCGGGTGCTCGACGACGCCCGCGCCGAGGCGGACACCGTCCTGGAGCGCGCCCACAAGCAGGCCGAGGCGGACGCCGAGCAGTTGCGGACGGCGGCTCGGCGCAGCGGTGAGCGGGAGGTCGCGGTGCTCGCCGCCACCACCCGGGAGCAGGCAGCGGAGGTGGAGCGTCGGGCGGCCCGGATGGACGAGCGGGAGCGGATGCACACCGAGGAGGTGGAGCGGTTCGCCGAGCGGGAGCGGCAGCTCACCGAGGCGCGCGCCGCCCTCGCGACCCGGGAGTCCGCGCTGGCCCGACGGGAGGCCGAGCTCACCGAGTCCGAGGAGCTGCGCCGCCGTGAGCTGGAGCGGGTCGCCGGGCTCAGCGCCGACGCGGCGAGACTGGAGCTGGTCGAGGCGATCGAGACCCAGGCCAAGCGGGAGGCGGCGCTGCTGGTGCGCGACATCGAGTCCGATGCGCGCAACACCGCCGAGCAGCGGGCCCGCCACATCGTGGTGGACGCGATCCAGCGGGTCGCCAGCGAACAGACCGCGGAGAGCGTGGTCAGCGTCCTGCACCTGCCCGGTGACGAGATGAAGGGGCGGATCATCGGCCGGGAGGGGCGCAACATCCGCGCCTTCGAGTCGGTGACCGGCGTCAACCTGATCATCGACGACACCCCCGAGGCGGTGCTGCTCTCCTGCTTCGACCCGGTCCGCCGCGAGGTGGGTCGGTTGACCCTGGAGAAGCTGGTCCTGGACGGGCGGATCCACCCGCACCGGATCGAGGAGGTCTACGACCTGGCCCGGCAGGAGGTGGAGCAGCTCTGCATCCGGGCCGCCGAGGACGCCCTGGTCGAGGTCGGCATCACCGAGATCCACCCGGAGCTGGTGGCGCTGCTCGGCCGGCTGCGCTACCGCACCTCGTACGGGCAGAACGTGCTCAAGCACCTGGTCGAGACCGCGCACATCGCCGGCATCATGGCCGCCGAGCTGCGGCTGGACGTGCCGATCATCAAACGGTCGGCGTTCCTGCACGACATCGGCAAGGCGCTCACCCACGAGGTGGAGGGCAGCCACGCCATCATCGGCGCGGACCTGGCCCGCAAGTACGGCGAGCACGAGGACGTGGTGCACGCCATCGAGGCGCACCACAACGAGGTGCCGCCGCAGACCATCGAGGCCGTGCTCACCCAGGCGTCCGACGCCTGCTCGGGTGGTCGGCCGGGCGCGCGCCGGGAGAGCCTGGAGGCGTACGTCAAGCGGCTGGAGCGGATCGAGGAGATCGCGGCCGGCAAGCTCGGCGTGGACAAGGTCTTCGCCATGCAGGCTGGCCGGGAGATCCGGGTGATGGTCAAGCCGGACGACGTGGACGACATCGGGGCGGCCGTGCTGGCCCGCGACGTGGCCAAGCAGATCGAGGAGGAGCTGACCTACCCGGGTCAGATCCGGGTCACAGTGGTCCGCGAGTCCCGGGTCACCGAGATCGCCCGCTGACCGGCTTGATCGACACGAGATCAGCAATATCGGGGTATCCCGTCGTTAGGGATACCCCGATATCAAGGAAGCCGAGTCGATCACGAGCCGGGCGGCTCGGTCAGATGCCAGGCGCCGCCACGTTGTTGCTCAGCCCTGCGGTTCACTGACGGTGTAGCCGCCGACCGGAGTGGCGCCGGTGGCGATCCGCCGCTTCGCGCGGACGCCACGCTGACGGCTGCGCCGGTCCAGCCAGTTGGCCAGGGCGGTGAGCAGTGAGTTGATCACGATGTAGATCGCGGCCACCACGATCGCCGCAGCGACGATGTTGCCCTTGTTCGCGGCGAGGTCGTTGACCCCCCGTTGGAGCAGTTCCGGGTAGGCGACGATGTAGCCGAGCGCGGTGTCCTTGAGCAGCACCACCAACTGGCTGACGATGACCGGCAGCATGGCCCGGGCGGCCTGCGGGACGAGGATCAGCTGCATGACCTGGCTCTTGCGCATGCCGATGGCGTACGCGGCCTCGGACTGGCCGCCGGGCAGCGAGCGGATTCCGGCCCGGAACGCCTCCGCGAGGACCGAGCCGTTGTAGAGGGTCAGCCCGATCACGACAGCCCAGAAGGCGGTCACCGGCCCCTTGATCACGAACGGCACGCCGTAGAAGATGAAGAAGATCATGAGGAGCAGCGGGACAGCGCGGAAGAATTCGACCACGGCGCCGGACGGAATGCTGATCCAGCGACGCTCGGAGAGCCGGCCGACCGCGAAGATGATGCCGAACGCCAACGAGAGCACCATGCCGACCGCGGCCGCCCAGAGTGTGGCGAGCAGACCCGGCCCGATGAACTGGGTCCAGGTGGCAGCCTCGGTGAAGGGCTTCCAGAGTTGCCCGTCCCACTGGCCCGCCTCGTCGAACTTCGAATAGATCCACCAGAGCAGCCCGGCCAGGGCGACACCGAAGACGACGGTCAGTACCGCGTTGCGGATCCGCGCCCGAGGCCCCGGGTGGTCGTAGAGGACGGAGTCGGTGCTCATCAGCGCTTCACCGCCAGTCGGTTGGCCAGCCAGCCGAAGACGTAGCCGGTGGGGATCAGCAACGCGGCGAACGTGCCGGCGAAGACCAGGAAGATCATGATGACCGCGTCGCCGTTGTCATTGATCAGCTGCTTCATCACGTTTGAGGACTCCATCAACCCGATCGTGCCGACGATCGTGGCGTTCTTGCAGAGCGCGATCAGGATGCTGCCCAGCGGCGCGATCACGGAGCGCGTGGCCTGAGGCAGCACCACGATCCGTAGGGTCTGGGCGAAAGTGAGGCCGATCGCCCGGGCTGCCTCTGCCTGCCCGGCGGGCACCGTGTTGACCCCGGATCGCAGCGCCTCGCAGACGAACGCGGCTGTGTACACCGACAGGCCGACGACCCCGAGCCAGAAGTTGTTCAGGTCCAGGTCGTCGGAGAGGGTCAGGCCGAGCGTGGAGTACAGCCCGAAGAAGCAGAAGAAGATGACCAGGGTGAGTGGCGTGTTACGGAAGATGTTGACCCAGGCCGTTCCGAAGCCGCGCAGCACGGGGACCGGCGAGACCCGCATGGCGGCGAGCAGCACGCCGAGCGTCAGCGCGAACACCGCCGACGCACCGGTCAGCTTGAGGATCCAGATAAAGCCCGACAGGTAGGCGTCGAAGTTAGTCGGATCAGCGAATACGTGCATGCGTCGGCTCCCGAGGGCAGGTCGTCGGCGTCGTCACGGGCCGGGGGCCGGCACCCACGATCGGGTGCCGGCCCCCGGGACCGGTCAGACGCTGCCGCAGTTGGTCAGCTTGGTGGTGTCCAGCTCGGGCGCGGCCTTGCCGCTCTTGCCCAGACTGGTGTCCCAGGCGGCCTTGTAGGTGCCGTCCGAGGCGGCGGCCTTGAGGATCTCGTTGATCTTCTCGCAGCCGTCCTTGTCGTCCTTCTTCAGGCCGATGCCGTAGGGCTCACTGGAGAAGGGCTTGCCGACCACCTTGAACTTGCCGGCGAACTGCGACTGGGCGGCGTAACCGGCGAGGATGATGTCATCCGTGGTGACGGCGTCGACCTGGCCGTTCTCCAGCAGCGGCAGGCACTTCGAGTACGCGTCGAACTGCTGCAGCTTGGCCTTCGGGTAGTCCGACTGGATCCGCTTGGCAGGCGTGGATCCCGAGGCCGAGCAGACCTTCTTGCCCTCCAGGCCCTCGGGGCCGGTGATCGTCGAGTCGGCCTTGACGAGCAGGTCCTGGCCGGCGATGAAGTACGGGCCGGCGAAGTTGACCTTCTGCTTGCGCTCGTCGTTGATGGTGTACGTCGCCACCACCAGATCGACGGTGCCCTGCTGAATGAAGGGCTCCCGGTTGTTGGAGACCGTCGTCTTCCACTCGATGTTGTTCGCGTCGACGCCGAGGCCCTTGGCAATGATCTTGCCGATCTCGATGTCGAACCCCTCGTACTGGCTACCGGTCTGCAGACCCAGTCCCGGCTGGTCGGCCTTGACGCCGATCACGAGCTTCTTCTGGCTCTCCGCCTTGCCGACGATGCCCTTGGCGCCCGAGCTGCTGGTGCCGCTGCCCTCATCGCCGCCGCAGGCGGTCATGGTGATGGACAGAGCGGCGATCGCGGCGATCGCCGCCACGCGCTTCATACGCATACTCTTCTCCTTCTTTCACGGAGCCCACCGGTGGTCGGCGTGCTCCACTACGGACGCCTAGTGCGTGAGGATCTTGGAGAGGAAGTCCTTCGCCCGCTCGCTGCGCGGGTTGTCGAAGAACTCCGCCGGGGAGGCGTCCTCGACGAGCTTGCCGTCGGCCATGAAGATGACCCGGTTGGCCGCGTGCCGGGCGAAGCCCATCTCGTGGGTGACCACGACCATCGTCATGCCGTCGCGGGCCAGTGAGGTCATCACGTCCAGCACCTCGCCGACCATCTCCGGGTCGAGGGCGCTGGTGGGCTCGTCGAAGAGCATCGCCTTGGGCTGCATGGCCAGGGCGCGGGCGATGGCCGCCCGCTGCTGCTGGCCGCCGGAGAGCTGGGCCGGGAACTTGTCCGCCTGGTTGGCGATGCCGACCCGGTCGAGCAGGGCCAGGCCGCGCTCGCGGGCGGCGGCTGGCTTCTCCTTGCGGACCTTGATCGGGCCGAGGGTGACGTTCTCCAGGATGGTCTTGTGGGCGAAGAGGTTGAAGGACTGGAAGACCATCCCCACCTCGCTGCGCAGCTTGGCGAGGGGCTTGCCCTCGGCCGGCAGCGGCTGGCCGTCGAAGGTGATGGTGCCGGAGTTGATCGGCTCCAGTCGGTTGATGGCGCGACACAGCGTCGACTTGCCGGAGCCGGACGGGCCGATCACCACGACCACCTCACCCCGACCCACCGACAATGAGACGTCGTCCAGCACGTGCAGCGGCCCGAACCACTTGTTGACCGCGTCCAGCACGATGAGCGGTTCGCCCGTCGTCACGTCGTCCACCGTCCCCTGTCGTCTCCCGGATCGGGGTCGGTTGACCCCCGGTGCGGCCACTGTAGGCGGCCTGATGTGGCGGAATGCAACTCAGCGGGTCACGGAGCGGTAACACCGGTCACGATCGTCGACGAGCGTCCGATTCCGGTCACTGTGCGGATGACAACGGTGGCGATCGTGGCGGGTTGTCGAGATCATGGAGGGATGACCGAACCGGTACGCCTGACCCGTTACGCCCGTGGTGGCGGCTGCGCCTGCAAGATCCCGCCCGGTGAGCTGGAGATCATGGTGTCCGGTCTCGGCCCGGCTACCGGAACCGCGGAGCTGCTGGTCGGGTTGGACCACGGTGACGACGCGGCGGTGGTGCGCCTGGACGAGCGGACCGGCCTGGTCAGCACCGCCGACTTCTTCACCCCGGTGGTCGACGACGCGTACGACTGGGGTCGGATCGCCGCGGCCAACGCGCTCTCCGACGTGTACGCGATGGGCGGCACCCCGTTGGTCGCGCTCAACCTGCTCTGCTGGCCGCGCGACGTGCTGCCGATGGAGTTGGCCGGTGAGGTCCTGCGCGGCGGCCAGGACGTGGCCCGGGAGGCCGGCTGTCACCTGGCCGGCGGCCACAGCGTGGACGACGACGGCCCGAAGTACGGCCTCGCGGTCACCGGCACGGTCCGCCCGGAGGAGTTGATCACTCTCGACGCCGGGCGCGCCGGAGTGCCGTTGTCGTTGACGAAGCCGCTCGGGGTGGGTGTGCTCAACACCCGGCACAAGGCCACCGGCGAGACCTTTCCGGAGGCGGTGGCCTCGATGAGCGCGCTCAACTCCGATGCCGCCCGCGCGGCGGTCGCCGCCGGCATCCGCTGTGGCACCGACGTGACCGGGTTCGGGTTGCTCGGGCACGCCTCGAAGCTGGCCCGGGCCAGCCAGCTCACGGTCGCCATCGACGCGGCGAGCGTGCCGTACCTGGCGGGTGCCCGCGAAGCGCTACGGGACGGGTACGTCAGTGGCGGCAGCCGGCGCAACCTGGAGTGGGTGACGCCGTGGACGGATTTCGGCGCCGTGTCCGAGGACGAGCGGTTGTTGCTTGCCGACGCGCAGACCTCCGGCGGCCTGCTGGTGGCCGGCGAGGTTCCGGGCGCTCCCGTGGTGGGTGAGTTGCTGCCGCGTGGCGAGCACCTCGTCGTCCTGCGCTGACCGTTCCGCAGGCTGACGGCGGGACACGCGAGGGCCGCTCGCCGGACACGCGGTCGCGGTGGTGCGGTTGGCGCACCATAGCCGATAAACTGTCACCTTCCCGCTACTCCGAGCAATGTGGCTCAGGGAAATTTTGCCCGGAATGGTCACAGACCGGTAACTTGCCCCCGGCTGGGGTCAAATGCCCCCCACCATCGTGAGTAAGGCCCGATCCGGAGGCCGGTGGGACGAACGCAGCGAGGAGGCGGAATGACCGAGCTGTGGAACTGGAGAATCGACGGGGCTCGACCCGTGGAGGTCTACCCGGCGCTGGCCGAGGCGCTTGGTCGGGTGGTGATGCCGCTGGCGGTTGCCGACCCGGCTCGGCTGCCGGCGTACGCGGTGGTGTGCGACGTCTGGGAGGCGCCGGGCGAGTTCGCGACGGTCGTGGACTGTTACGGGGTGCCCGAGCGGCTCCCCGAGCACGCAAGCATCGCGGCGCTCGCTCGACTGCTGGGCCGCAATTGCCTGTTGCGCGACGACACGCTGGACGCGGGCCGGCACCTGCTCGTCGCCCCGGACGGCACGGTCCGTCCGGTGCACTTCGACGTGCGGGACACCGAGGACGGTGAGGTGCTCAGCAGGCACCGGCTCTGCACGGCGGGCGACCCGGGCTGCCGGGGCTGGTCGCAGTGCCACCGTTCGCGCTGGGCGCCGGACACTGTCGTCCCGGCGCTCGCCGCGGCCTGACCCGCAACCAGGGGCGGGCCTGACTCGCCGCGGCCTGACCCGCCATCGGGTGGGTCGGGTGCCGCGCCGGCGAGTCGGTCCGCGCCCGCGCTCAGGTGGTGGCGGCGGCCTGCCGGTCCGGGGTGCCCGATCCGGCGCCCCGCACCACCAGTTGATCGAGCAGGTCGCGTGTCGCCGCGGTCACGGCGGCCACCGCGGCGTCGAACGCGGCGGCATTGTGTGCGGCGGGCGCCCGGAAGCCAGAGATCTTCCGGACGTACTGCAACGCCGCCGCCTCGACGTCCGCGTCGGTCACTTGCGGGGTGAACGGCTCACGCAGCGTCTTGATGCTCCGGCACATGTGAGTTCCTCCTCTGCGGCACCCGGATCACCACCCGCGGTGCTGACGGTTGTACCGACGGTGACACTGGGTCGATATTTGTCTATCCTGGTCACGGACCAGAGCCTTTCGCGCAATTATCGCCGCTCGCGCTCTCAGCGCCCGGGCCCTCGGAGACTCATTGTGGACCATGCCCCCACCCGCTCGACCCGTCCCGACCTCGACAACCTCACCCGTAGCCTGCACATCCCCCTGGGGCGGATCGCCGCCGAGCACGCCGATCTGGTCGAGGCGGTCCGCCGGCGCGTCGTCGTGGACGAATCCGTGCCGTCCGGCAGCGTGCCTGTCGCCGCCTTCAACTCGTCCATCTGACTGATGGCCGGCCGGTGCGGTCCACCCGGTGCGGGCGGATCCTGCCGGCCGATCAGCCAGTTCGTGCTGAAGGTGCACAGCCGGTGCGACCTGAGCTGCGACCACTGCTACGTCTACCAGCACGCCGACCAGACCTGGCGGGGTCGGCCGGTGCGGATGGCGGCGGCCACGGTCCGGGCCGCCGCGCACCGCATCGCCGAGCACGCCCGCGAGCACGAGTTGCCGGTCGTGCACGTGGTGCTGCACGGGGGCGAGCCACTGCTGCTGGGTGCCGCCGGGCTGCGCGAGGTGCTGGCCGAGCTGCGTGCGGCGATCATGCCGTGGACGCGGCTCGACCTGCGGATGCAGACCAACGGAGTGCTGCTCGACGACGAGTTGTGCAGCCTGCTGGTCGACCACGACGTGCAGGTCGGTGTGTCGTTCGACGGCGACCGCGCCGCCAACGACCGACACCGGGTCTTCGCCCACGGCGGCAGCAGCCATGACCACGTCCGGCGGGCCCTGGCGCTGCTCCGGCGCCCGGAGCACGAGGCCAGCTACGCCGGCATCCTCTGCACCGTCGACGTCCGCAACGATCCCGACCGGGTGTACGAGGCACTGCTGGCCGAACGCCCGCCCCGGGTGGACCTGCTGCTGCCGCACGCCACCTGGGACAGCCCTCCGGCGCGCCCCGGCCCCGGGTCCACCCCGTACGCCGACTGGCTGGGGCGGCTGCACCGGCGGTGGGTCGACGAGGGGCGGCCGGTGTCGATCCGGCTGTTCGAGGCGTTGCGGCCCGGCGGCGGCGGCACCGAGGCCTTCGGCCTCGCGCCGGCCGACGTGCTGGTGATCGAGGCGGACGGTAGCTGGGAGCAGGTCGACTCGCTGAAGACCGCCTATCACGGCGCGGCGGGCACCGGTTTCGACGTGTTCGGCCATTCGGTGCACGAGGCGGCCCGGCACCCCGGGGTCGCCGTCCGGCAGGAGGGCGTGGACGGGCTCTGCGCGACCTGCCGGGCCTGTCCGGTGGTCGACCGGTGCGGCGGCGGCCTGTACGCCCACCGCTGGCGCACCGGCTCCGGCTTCGACAACCCGTCGGTGTACTGCGCCGACCTCCTCCGCCTCATCGACACCGTCGACGAGGCGGACCTGCGGCCGACGAGCCAACCGCCGCCGGCCGCGCCGGTTGACGAGCTGCTCGACGACCTGGCGACCGGCCACGGGTCGGCACCGACGCTGGCCTTGCTCGCCGCCACCCAGCTCTCCATCACCAGGGCGTTGCTGGTGGCCTGCCGGGACCGGGCCGGCCCCACCGCCGCCTGGGAGCTGCTCGTCCAGCTCGACCAGGCGGCGCCGGACGCGGTCCGGGCGGTCCTGGAGCACCCCTTCGTCCGGCCCTGGCTGGTGCATCGCCTCGACCCGTCGGCCCGGTCGGGCGTCCGCCCCGCGGTCGACCCGCTGCCGGCGCTCGCCGTCGCGGCGGCTCTCCGGGCGGGCGTCCCGGCCGCGGTGCGCGTGCCGGTACGGACCGACACGATCACGTTGCCCACGCTCGGCAGTCTGGTGCTGCCCGGCCTGGGGGAGAGCGCCGAGGTGACAGTCGTGCCGGGCGGCTTCCGGGTCCGGGGCGGGAGCACCGAGCGCACGGTGCTCCTCGATGCGGTCGAGCCGTCGGCCGACTGGCGACCGGCGCGCGGGGTGTCGGTGCCCGGTGGCTGGTTGCTGATCGAGGACGGCGACCCGTACCGGGACTGCTACGGCCAGTCGGTGGCGCCCCGCCTGGCCGAGCCGGCCGCGCGGGCGTTGGGGCGTACCGTGGCCGAGGCCTGGCGGGTCGTGCACCGCGACGTGCCGGCGCACGCGGCGGCGCTCGACGGCGGCCTGCGCGCCGTGGTGCCGCTGACACCCGACCCGGCGAGACCACTGCGCAGCGCGACCGCGCGGCACGCGTTCGGCGCGGTCGCGGTCACCGGAGATCCGGACGCGGAGACGATGGCGGTGCTGCTCGTGCACGAGTGGCAGCACGCGAAGCTCGGCGCCGCGCTGGACCTGTGCGACCTCGTCCACCCCGACCGGGGCACCCGGATCAGCGTGCCCTGGCGCCCCGACCCACGGCCGCCCGAGGGCGTCCTGCACGGGGTGTACGCCCACCTGGCCGTCACCCAGGTCTGGCAGTCCCGGGCGGCCCGCGGCGGGGGTGACGCGTCGGCCCACGCCGACCGTTACCTGACCTGGACCCGGGATGGCGTCGACGCGCTGCTGGCCAGCCGGTCGCTCACCGCAGCGGGTGAGCGGTTCGTCGGCCAACTGCGGCACGCCCTTGGGGAGACCCGTGTCGGGTCCCGATGAACGGCATCCGCCCACCCTGGGCCGTCCCCGCCTCGCCGCCGACCTGCGAGCGTTGGGTGTCCGCCCGGGGGCGTGCCTCGTGGTGCACTGTGGCCTGCGTCGGGTGGGCCGGCTGGAGGACGGGCCGGCGACGCTCGCCGGCGCGCTGCGGGACGTCCTCGGCCCCGCCGGCACGCTGCTGGTGCCCACGCACACCGACGGCAACTCGACCACCTCCCGGGCCCACCTGGCGGCCGTCGCCGGCATGGACCGGGCGCAGCGCGACAGCTACGAGGCGGCGCTGCCGGGCTGGGACCGCCGCAGCACGCCCTCCCAGCGGATGGGCGCGCTCGCCGAGTACGTCAGGTGTGCTCCCGGCGCCGTGCGCAGTGACCACCCGCAGACCTCGTTCGCCGCGCTCGGCCCTCGGGCCCGGCAGCTCACCGGCGACCACGACCTCACCTGTCACCTGGGCGAACGCTCACCGGTCGGTGGCCTGTACGCGGCCGACGGGCAGATCCTGCTGCTCGGCCTCGGGTATGAGGCGTGCAGCGCCCTGCACCTCGCCGAGTACCGGCTGCCCGTGCCGCCGCCCGAGCGCGACTACCGCTGCTTCCGGCTCGTCGACGGGCACCGGGTCCGCCTCGACTTCCGCGCACTGGACCTGGACGACAGCGACTTCCCCACAGTGGGCGCCGCGCTCGACGACGCTCCGTTCGTGCGGCACGGCCGGGTCGGTCTGGCCAGCGCCCGGCTGCTGCCGGCGCGTGCCACAGTGGACTTCGCCGTCGCCTGGTTCACGGCGAACCGGCTGGCGGCGCGACGTTGACGCGGGGTCTACGCTGATGGTCCGGCCGCGTGGGGAGGGCGGAGGGGCAGCGGTGAGCACAGCGGACGCACCCTCCCGAACGCGCGCCCCACTCTTTTTCCTCAGCTATTCCCGGGCGTCGGTCGGCCGGGCCACCGGCAAGCCCGCCGAGTACGTCTCCCGGTTCTTCGAGGACCTATCCGTCCATGTCAGCGAGCTGGTCGGCCCGGTGACCGGGGTGGACGCCGGCTTCCTGGACACCTCCATCGCGGGCGGGGAACGCTGGAGCCCGGAGCTTCTCGAGGCCGCCGGCACCTGCCAGGTCTTCGTGCCACTGGTGTCCAGCGCGCTGCTCGGCAGCGAGTGGTGTGGCCGCGAGTGGGACGCGTTCTCCCGCCGACGGATCGTGCCGCGGCACAGCTCCGCCTCGGCCCACGAGACGGCGATCGTGCCGGTCACCTGGTCGCCGACGAACGGCGCCGCACTGCCCCGGGTGCTCCGCGACATCCAACGGTTCTCCCCGACCGCCATGCCGGATCCCGCCATCGCGGTGCACTACCAGCAGGATGGGGTCTATGGCTTGCTGACCATGCAGTGGGAGAACGCGTACCGCGCGGTGGTCTGGCGACTCGCGCAACGGATCGTGGCGATCCACCGTTCCTACCTGGTGGAGCCCTGGGTGCCGGCGAGTGTGGACGAACTGTGCAACCGGTTCGCCGAGGAGCCGGGATGAGCCCGCCGGCGGACCGCCGCCGACCGGCGGCACGAGGGACGTACTTCTTCCTCAGTTACGCCCACTCGGCGCCGGCCCCGGGCGCCCGCGCCGACGCCGACGTCTGGGTCGGCCAGTTCTTCGCCGACCTGGCCGACGAGGTGCGCCGCCAGGCGCGACCGGTGGCCGGAATGCGGATCGGCTTCTTCGACCAGCACATCCCGTTGGGCGCCGACTGGAAGGCGGCGCTCGCCGAGGCACTCGGTGACGCCGAGGTGTTCGTCCCGCTCTACTCGCCCGGCTACTTCAGCCGCCCGTGGGCACTGGGGGAGCAGGAGTCCTTCCGGGCCCGGCTGGCCGCCGCCGGCCCGGCCCGGCGTACCGCGGGTCACCTCACCCCGGTGCTGTGGATCCCGTTTCCCCCATGGGAGGCCCATCCGGAGCTGGACGGCGCACTGGACCTGGGTCGCGACATCCCGGAGTACGCCGAGGACGGCCTGCGCGCCTTCTGCATGCTGGCCTCCTACCGGACGCAGTACGAGCTTCTGCTGAGCCGCCTGGCCGGTCGGATCGTGCACACCGCCGAGCGGCGACCGTTGGGCCCGTCCCGGGCGCCCGGCCTCGACGAGGTCACCCGCCCGGGGCCGTCCGACCCGGACTTCGTCGTCGCCGTCCTGGCCCCGACCCGGGACCGCCTCCCGGTCGACCGGGACCCGGCCGGCTACGCGGCAAGCGGCCGCCTCTGGCGGCCGTACGGGCGTCTCCAGGAGCTGCCCGCCGCCGAGTACGCGGTGAGCACCGCCGAGCGCCTCGGGCTGTCCGCCCGCACGGAGGACTTCGGGCAGGCCGCCGGTCTGCTTGAGCGCCGCCCTGCGGTGCTGCTCGTCGACCCGTGGATCGCGGCGGCGCCCGACGCGGCCGCCCTGCTCGGCCGCATGCTGCACGGCCTGCGGGAGTGGGTCGTCCCGCTGGTGGTCACCGACGACGACGACACCCAGGACGCGACCCGGTGGGCGACCGAGGTGACGCGGTTGCTGCACGACGCCGGTCTGCCCCAGGTGAAGCGGGCGTGCAGCATGCCGGAGTTCGTCGACCTGATGCCGGCGCTGGTCACCGAGGCCCGCCGCCAGTTCCTCAAGTACGGCCCGGTGGTCGGCTTCGAACCACCGCCGGAGCCGGTGCCGAGCCTGCGCGACGGCCTGCCGCCCGCCGGTTCCACCGCCGCCGACCCCGCGTCCACGCCTGATGATCCGGCCCCATTGCGTCCCCACGGAGAAAACCGATGAACAACGATCGCGAAGGCCAGGTCGTCACCTTCTACTCGTTCAAGGGTGGGACGGGTCGGACGATGGCGCTTGCCAACGTCGCCTGGATCCTCGCGGCCAGCGGCCGCCGGGTGCTGGTCGCCGACTGGGACCTCGAGTCACCCGGCCTGCACCGCTTCTTCCATCCGTTCCTGGACGCCGAGGCGATCCAGGGCACCAGCGGCGTGATCGACATGATCCGCGACTACGAGTGGGAGACCACCCGGGTCGACGACCGGCCGGACCGCTGGATGGAGCAGTACGCCCGGGTCGGGCGGCACGCGTTCTCGTTGCGTTGGAACTTCCCCGACGGCGGCGGCCTCGACTTCCTCTCCGCCGGCCGGCAGAACAGCGACTACGCCGTCTCGGTGAGCGGGCTGGACTGGGACAACTTCTACAACCGGCTGGGCGGGGCGCAGTTCTTCGAGGCGCTGCGGGCGGACATGAAGCGCCAGTACGACTTCACCCTGATCGACAGCCGGACGGGGTTGAGCGACGTCGCCGACATCTGCACCCTGCACCTCCCGGACACGCTTGTCGACTGCTTCACGCTCAGCGACCAGGGCATCGACGGGGCGGCCCGGGTGGCGCACTCGGTGCGGGACCGGTACCGGCGGCGCGACATCCGGGTCCTGCCGGTGCCGATGCGGGTCGACCAGGCCGAGAAGGAGCGGGCCGAGGCGGGTCGCCTGCTGGCCATGCGCCGGTTCGCCGGCTTGCCGGCGGGTATGACCGAGGCGGAACGGCGGCGCTACTGGGCCGCGGTCGAGGTCCCGTACCGGCCGTTCTACGCGTACGAGGAGACACTGGCGACCTTCGGCGACCCGCCCGGCTCGCCGACGTCGCTGCTGGCCGCGTTCGAGACCCTGACCGGGATCCTCACCGACGGCGCGGTGACCGCGCTGCCGGTGATGGACGAGTCGGTGCGGGAACGGGGCAAGGCCCGCTTCCGTCGGCGTACCGAGGCGATCGACGACCAGATCGTGCTCCGTTACGCCCCGGAGGACGCCATCTGGGCCGAGTGGCTGGAGCGGGTGCTCAGCTCGGCCGGGCTGCGGGTGGTGGAGCCCGCGACCGCCGTCGGGTCCGCCGGTACGCCCGCGCCGCGCACGCTGACAGTGGTCTCGCCGGCCTACGTGGCGACGCCGTCGGCCGGTCTGCCCGACCGGGACACGAGCACCGGCTCCACGGCCCTCGCCGTGTACGTCGCCGACCTGCGCCCGTTGGCCGAGTTTCCCGCCCAGAGCTCCACCAACCTGGTGAACGTGAGCGCCGCGACAGCCGTGGAACGGGTGTTGCGGCTGGTTGGCCGTCCGGTGCCGTCGTCGGCGGACGGTCCGGCCGCCGGGGCCACCCGTTATCCCGGCACCGAGCCGCTGATCTTCAACGCCCCCAACCGGAACGCCCGCTTCACCGGCCGGGAGGACGACCTGGCGCGGCTGCGCGCCCAGTTGCAGAGCGGAGGCAGCGCGGTGGTGCTGCCGGTCGCCCTGCAGGGCATGGGCGGCGTCGGCAAGACGCAGGTGGCCCTGGAGTACGTGCACCGGTTCCGGGCCGCGTACGACGTGGTCTGGTGGATCGTGGCGGACCCGCCGCAGTTCGTCGACACCGCCCTCGCCGACCTCGCCGGTCGGCTCGGCATCCTCGTCGGGCCCACCCTGCCCGACACGGTCCGGTCGGTGTTGCAGGTGCTGGGCCGTGGCGAGCCGTACGAGCGGTGGCTCGTCGTGCTCGACAACGCCGAGGAACTCGACCAGATCGAGCCCTTCCTGCCGCAGGGCCCCGGCCACGTGCTGCTGACCTCCCGCAACCGCGCCTGGGGTGACCGGGCGAACCCGATCCAGGTGGACGTCTTCGACCGCACCGAGAGCGTGGCGCACCTCGCCCAGCGGGTGCCCACGATCAGCGCGGAGGAGGCCGACCGGGTGGCCGAGGCGCTCGGTGACCTGCCGATCGCGGTGGCCGCGGCGGGCGCCTGGCTCGCCGACACCGGCACGTCGGTCGCCGACTATCTGCGGCAGATCGAGCGGCACGGCCCCAGCGCGCTCTCCGTGGAGGCCACCTGGGACCTGTCGCTGAACCGGCTGCTCGAGCAGGCGCCCGCCGCGTACCGGCTGTTGCAGCTCTGCTCGGTGCTGGCTCCGGAGATCGCCCTCGAACTCATCTACAGCGACGAGATGGCGGCGGCGCTGGTGCCGTTCGACCCGTCGGTGTCGGAGCGGCTGGTGCGCGGCGCGCTGGTCCAGCAGATCAACCGCCTGGCGTTGCTCAAGCTCGACGTGCAGGGCGGTCGGGTCCAGGTGCACCGGCTGTTGCAGGCGGTGGTCCGCGACCGGATGACCGAGGACGAGATCATCGCCGCCCGGCACCAGGTGCACCTGGTGCTTGCCGCGTCCCGACCGCGCGGCGACGTGGACGACCCGAACACCTGGGCCAGGCTGCGGATGCTCTGGCCGCACCTGGAGGTCTCCGAGGCGCTCACCTGCCCGGACGAGTCGGTGTGCCAGTTGCTCATCGACCGGGTCCGTTACCTGTGGCAGCGCGGCGGCCTGGACCAGGCCGACTCGTTCAGTCAGGAGGTGGACGACACCTGGAGCGCCCGGCTCGGTGACACGCACGACGAGGTCGAGGCGTCGGCGTTGGGCCGCCAGTTGCTGCACCTGCGGTTCAACCGGGCGAACATCCTGCGCAGCCTGGGCCGCTTCGACGAGGCCCGGGACCTGGACGAGGCGGTGCTCGCCGAGCAGCGCCGGTTGCTGGGCCCGCTGCACCCGCACAGTCTGATGACCGCCGGCAGCCTCGGCGGTGACCTGCGGGCGCTCGGCCGCTACGCCGAGGCGCTGGAACGGGACCGGTCCACCTACGCCTCCTGGCTTCAGGTGTTCGGCGAGGACCACCCCCGGACGTTGAGTGCGGCCAACAACCTGGCCGTCTCGTACCGGCTGGTCGGCGACTACCGGTCGGCCCGCCGGTGGGACGACGAGGTGCACCAGCGGCGGCGGCTGGTGCTCGGCCCCACCCATCCCTACACGCTCGTCTCCGCCGTGCGGCTGGGCAGCGACCTGCGGGAGGCCGGTGAGTACGAGAGGTCGGCCACCCTGCTGCGCACGGTCTACGACACCTACTGCGAGGTGCTCGGGCCGGACGACGGCCAGAGTCTCGCCGCCCAGGTCAACCTGGCGGTGTCGCTGCGCAGCGCCGGTCGGGGGAGCGAGGCCGCGCCGATGTTCGAGACGGCCTACCGGGAACTCGACGAACGCTTCGGGTCGGACAATCCGGAGACGGTGGCGTGTCGGTCCAGCCGTGCGGCGAACCTGTTGGCCGTCGGCGACGCGGCCCGGGCGTTCACCGAGATGACCGCGGTGAGTCAGGCGTACCAGGAGCAACTCCGGCTCGGCCCGGAGCACCCGCACACCCTGGCGACGCTGAGCAACCTCTCCGCCGCGCAGCGCGCGCTCGGGCGCAAGTCGGAGTCGCTCGCGTCGGCTTCCCGCGCGGCTGGTGAACTGCGCAAGGTGCTCGGCCCCGACCACCCGCACACCCTCGCCGCGGAGGTCAACCAGGCGGTGTGCCTCGCCGAGAACGATGACTGGGAGGCGGCACGGGACCGGCTGCGGGAGACCGCCGACCGGCTGGCCACGGTGATCGGAGCGGACCATCCGGACACGCTGCGCTGCCTCGGTGATCTCGCCCTGGTGTCGAGGCGGGCCGGTGACGGCGCCTCCGCCGAGGACGTCGGCGCCGTGGCGGACCGGTTGGCCGAGGTCATCGGCCCGGAGCACCCGACGGTCCAGACACTTCGTGAACGGCGGTTCATCGTCCGGGTCATCGACCCGCACACGATCTGACCGCAGCGGCGCGGCGGGTGGGTCGGGCGTCCGCCCCGGCCCAGCCGGTCGCGCCGCGTCGACCGTTCAGAGCCGTGGGCTGGTCGCCAGGTCCGGGGTGGCCAGCCAGGTCAGGGTCTGCGGCAGGATCTCCACCGCTCCGAAGTGCGCGGCACCGGGCTGCACCTGCACCTGGGCACGCGGGATCCGCGAGGCGAGCCAGTGGGAGTGCTCCACCGGGGAGAAGCGGTCCTGCTCGCCGTGCCAGAGCCGGACCTCGGCACGGATGGCGCCGAGGTCGAACCCCCAGCCCCGGCGGATCGCCAACACGTCGTCGATCCAGCCCTCGGGGCCGTGTCGCAGCGCCTCGGCGTACATGTCGGTGAGCAGTCGGCGGATCGCGACGTCGTCGACGACCCGGATGTCCTCGTCGGGCAACTGGGGGCGGAGGAAGTCCAGCAGCGTCATCGGGTCCCGTCGAGCCTCCTCGGCGCGGACCTTCAGGTTGAGGGTCAGCTCGGTCAGGTCCTCGTCGGCCTGCCCGTAGTCCGTCACGTTCGTCGCGGCCATCCCGGCGTACCAGTCCAGGTCGGGCGCGCCGGCCGGGGCGAGCCCCACCAGCACGGCGGCTCGGGTGACCCGGTCGGGCAGCAGCGACGCGCAGGCCAGGGCGTGCGGCCCGCCGCCGGATCTGCCGACCACCGCGAACCGTTCGATGCCGAGGTCGTCGGCGATCGCCGCGACGTCGGCGGCGGCGTCGGCCACCCGCCGACCCTCGTGCCGGTCGGAGTCGCCGTAACCGGGCCGGTCGTAGCAGACGAGGTGCACGCCGAGGCGGTAGACGACGATGCCGCGGGGCCGGGGGCCGCTGCGGCTGCCCGGGGTGCCGTGCAGCAGGAAGACCGCAGGCCCGTCGGGCGCACCGGAGGTCTCCACGGCGAGGCGCCGCCCGTCCGGAGTCGTGACGGTGCGCTGTGTCGCATCTTGTCGCGTCACGGTTGGCCTCCCGCGGGTCGTCATGTGCTCCCCCGTGAACGGAGCCGCGCATCGTCGGCGCCGAGTGCAAAGCCCCCGAAATCGCCCAGAACACATTCTTGTTGTGCAGCGTACTGCCCGTCGTGGATGCCCGCCATGGGCCGCCGGGTCAATGCCGGTGGGTTGGGGCCGCCAAACGGGCCGCTACCCTGGTAGCCCGAGGGGAAGGGGCACCAAGAGGGTGGCTAGGACCTACAACGTCGTGACGTACGGCTGCCAGATGAACGTCCACGATTCCGAGCGCATCTCCGGCCTGCTCGAACAGGCTGGCTACGTACGCGCGGTGCCCGCCGACGACACCCCGGACATCGTCGTGTTCAACACCTGCGCCGTCCGGGAGAACGCGGACAACCGGCTCTACGGCAACCTCGGTCGCCTGCGCCCGGTGAAGGACAAGCACCCCGGGATGCAGATCGCGGTCGGCGGCTGCCTGGCCCAGAAGGACCGGGGTGAGATCGTCCGTAAGGCGCCCTGGGTGGATGTGGTCTTCGGCACCCACAACATCGGCGCGCTGCCGGTGCTGCTGGAACGGGCCCGGCACAACGCCGCCGCCGAGGTGGAGATCCTGGAATCCCTGGACGTCTTCCCCTCCACGCTGCCCACCCGCCGCGAGTCCACCTACGCCGGCTGGGTGTCGATCTCGGTGGGCTGCAACAACACCTGCACGTTCTGCATCGTGCCCGCCCTGCGCGGCAAGGAGAAGGACCGCCGTCCCGGCGACATCCTCTCCGAGGTGCGCGCCCTGGTCGACGAGGGCGTGCTGGAGGTGACCCTGCTGGGTCAGAACGTCAACTCCTACGGCGTGGAGTTCGGCGACCGGTACGCCTTCGGCAAGCTGTTGCGGGCCTGCGGCGACATCGACGGGCTGGAGCGGGTCCGGTTCACCAGCCCGCACCCGAAGGACTTCACCGACGACGTGATCGCCGCGATGGCCGAGACGCCGAACGTCTGCCACTCGCTGCACATGCCGTTGCAGTCCGGCTCCGACGACGTGCTGAAGGCGATGCGCCGGTCCTACCGCTCCGAGCGCTACCTGGGGATCATCGAGAAGGTCCGGGCGGCGATGCCGGACGCGGCGATCACCACCGACATCATCGTCGGCTTCCCCGGCGAGACCGAGGCCGACTTCCAGCGCACCCTGGACGTGGTCCGCGAGGCCCGGTTCTCCTCGGCCTTCACCTTCCAGTACTCGAAGCGCCCCGGCACCCCCGCCGCGACGATGGACGACCAGCTACCCAAGCAGGTCGTGCAGGAGCGCTACGAGCGGCTTGTCGCCTGCGTCGAGGAGATCACCTGGGCGGAGAACAAGCGGCTGGTCGGGGAGACCGTCGAGGTGCTGGTCGCGGTCGGCGAGGGCCGCAAGGACGAGCGGACCGGGCGGATGTCCGGTCGGGCCCGCGACGGCCGGCTTGTGCACTTCGCGACCCAGGCGCCGGGCGCGGAGTCGATGGCCGACCAGATCCGGCCGGGCGACATCGTGCACACCACGATCACGTACGCCGCCCCGCATCACCTCAACGCCGACGGTGCGCCGGTGTCGCACCGGCGGACCCGGGCCGGCGACGCGGCCGAGGCGGGCCGCTCCCCGCGTACCCCCGGGGTGTTGCTCGGTCTGCCGACGATCGGCGCGCCGCCGGTCGCGCCCGCACCCACCGCGGGCTGCGCCACCCACTGACCGCAGGGAAGGGCCCCTCGTCGAGGGGCCCTTCCGCGCTCAGACGGTGATCCGGCCGGCGCCGGCGCCCGCGGTCACGATGGACTTGACGTTGCTCGCGGTGTCGAGCTGGTACGAGTACGGGATGGCTGCCACGCTGCCGCCGGTCTGCCCGGCGGGTGAGTTGACGAAGTGGTTGTTCCGGGCGACCAGACGGCCCGGCCCGGAGTCGGCCTCGCCCAGGTGGTACGTGTCGTTGACGTTCTCGAAGTAGTTGCCCTCGACGAGCACGCCGGCGTTCTCGGTGGAGGCCACGCCGTAGCCGCCGTTGGCCCGGTAGTAGTTGTTGAACACGTGCACCGGGTTGCCGAAGCGCACCCGGGGGTTGCGCTGCCTGCTCCCGTCGAACCAGTTGTGGTGGTAGCTCACCCGCAGGTGGCCGGTGTCCTGGGCGCCGTTGTCGTCGCTGTGGCCGAGCAGCATGGTCTTGTCGTGGTTGAAGACCCGGTTCCACGACACGGTGACGAAGTCCGATCCGCGCTTGATGTCGACCGCGCCGTCGTACCCGTTGCTGAAGGTGTTGTGGTCGATCCAGATGTTGGTGGCCGACTCCTGCACGTTTATCGCGTCGTCGTTCCAGTCCCGGAACGTCAGGTTGCGGATGATGACGTTGCGGTCACCGCTGACGTTGAGTCCGCAGCCGGCGATGGTGGCGCCGGAGTTGCCGAGGATGGTCTTGTTGGACCGGACCCGCAGCATTCCCGAGCAGGAGATCGTGCCGGACACCCGGATCACCGCCGCGCCGGTGGCGTTCAACGCGCTGGTCAGCGCCGAGGCGTTGGTGACGGTGGTGGTCGGTGCGCCGCCGCCGCCGGTGGTGCCGCCGTTCTGGGTGGCCCAGCCGACGAGACCTGTCGGTGGCGGGACGCTGGGCGGCGGATCGCTCGGGATCGGCGGGGTCGTCGGGGTGCCCGGGGTGCCCGGGGTGCCCGGAGTGGTCGGTGTGGTGGTGCCGCCGGTGCAGGCGACGGTGTTCAGGGTGAAGCTGGTCGGGTCGGGGTTGCTGGCGCTGTTCCAGCTCGCGTTGAAGCCGAACGAGGCGCTGCCGTTTGTCGCCAGGTTGCCGTTGTAGTCGACGTTGGCCGCGGAGACCTGGCTCCCGGTCTGCGAGAGGGTGGCGCCCCACGCCTGGCTGACCTGCTGCCCGGCCCCGTACGACCAGCGCAGCGTCCACCCGGAGACCGGGTCGCCGAGGTTGGTGACAGTGACGTTGCCGGTGAACCCGCCCGGCCACTGGCTGGCGACCGTGTAGGCGACCCGGCAGCCGGCGGCCGCCTGCGCGGAAACGGAGGTCAGCAGCCCGGCGGTGACGAGGCTGGCGGTGGCTGCGGCGGTGGTGGCGATCAGCGTCATTCGACGCCGTCCTGTGCGCATGCTGCTTCCTTTCGGTGTGGCGGACGGACCGTCGCGACGCCCATGCCCGTGGGCGGCGACATCGTGGCCGGGACCGGTGGTCCTCGGGCCCGCCGGTGCGATGACGTGAAGGAAAGCGGCTCCCGCGCTCGCGCCCGCCCTGCGGAGGCAAGCGCTTTCCCGATGGGAACATAGAAGTAGCTGGATGTAAATGGCCGGGACGGCCGATGCACACCGCATCGGCCGTCCCGGTGGTTCAGCAGCCGGCGCCGTTGAGCTTCACCGCACCCGGCGCGCTTGCGGTGCCGTTCGCGGTGAAGCCCACGGTGACCGACCCGCCCGCCGCCAGGGACGGGGCATGCCCCGGCGCGGCGGCGGTCACCGTCGTACCGGACTGGGAGACGGTGGCGTTCCAGCCACTGCCCAACGTCACCCCGGACGGCCAGGTCCAGGTGACCGACCACGGGTTCACCGCGGCGGAACCGGTGTTCTTCACCGTCAACTCACCCTGGAAGCCACCCTGCCAGGCGTTGACCTGCCGGTAGGTGGCCGTGCAGGCACCCGGCGGCGGGGTTGTCGGCCCACCGGTCGGTCCGCCGGTGGGTCCGCCGGTCGGTCCACCGGTCGGTCCGCCACCCGACGGGGCGATCAGGTACGGCTGGAGGATCGCCTGCTTCGTGGTGTTGACGTTCGTCCAGTCGTCAAGCGCGATGCCGCCGGTGTCACCCGAGTTGGGGTTCCACGACCAGTAGGTGAAGGACATGCCCGTCACCCCGGTGCCGGTGTACGCCATCAACTTCTCCAGCCACACCCGGTCCTTCGGGTCGGCCAGGGTGCTGCCGAACTCGCCCATCATGATCGGCGCGATGTTCTGCTTGTAGAGGTAACCGAAGTACTTGTCCCAGATGGCCGGCATGTTCGCCGGGTAGTCCGGGGCGTCGAACCAGGTCTGGTGGTAGACCGACGTGGCGTACTCGTGCGGCGAGTAGACCAACCGGTTGGCCACGTTCAGCCGCACCGGGAACTGGCCGGCCTTCGACAGGTTGCCGCCCCACCAACCGCAGTCCTCGTCGTTGCTCGGGTCGTTGTCCCAGACGTTGGAGAGACCACCACTCGGGCAGCTCACCCCCTCGACGAAGATCAACCAGTTGGGCTGGACGCCGAGGATGGCGTTGCCGGCCCGCTCGGCGGCGAGCCGCCAGTCCCGGGTGGTGTCGCCGCAGCCCCAGCACGCGCCGGTGGCCGCCGGGTTGGTGCCCTCGGCGTGCGGCTCGTTGTGCAGGTCCGCGCCGATCACCGTGGGGTTGCCCGCGTACCGCTGGGCGAGCATCTTCCAGTCGTTGATCCAGGTCGCCTCGGAGACCGTCGACGTGTACCACAGCGGCGACTGCCCGGCCGACGTCGGCCGGTGCCGGTCCAGGATGATCCGCATCCCCTTGCTGCCGGCGTAGTCGATCACCTTGTCCAGGATCTGCAACGGCGAGAGCCCGATCAGGTCCGGGTTGACGAAGTCGTTGATCCCGGTGGCGGTCGCGCCCGGCTTCAGCGCGTCGTTCGAATACGGCACCCGCAACGTGTTGTAGCCCAGCCGGGCCATCGTGTCGAGCTGCCCCCGCCACGGGTTGCTCGACCACAACCCGTGGAAGGTCTTGTTGTCGGTCTCCATGCCGAACCAGTTGATCCCGGTCAACCGGACGGTGGCACCGGTGCTGTCCACGATCTGACTGCCGTTGGTGTGCAGGTAGCCGGTGCCGGTGCCAGCGGCGACGGCCGGGCTGGTGCTGACGGCGGTGGCGATGAACACGCCAGCCGCAACGGTGGCGAGCGCGGTAAGCGCACCGCCGAGAGCTTTCGGACGGAACATTCGAGCTCCACTTCGGATGCCCGGCGTCGTCGGGCGACGACGCCGGCAGGCGGCCGTCCGCACGTCACGGTCCCCCAGGGGTACGCGGACAGTGCGCGACGGCCCATGTCACGCGGACGTGGTCACTCGCGGAGGCTCACCGGCGACCCTCGACGGCGGATGTTCCGCCCTCGTCGCCCTCGTGCCGGTGGCCCTACCTGGCTCCGTCGCTCATTCTGATCAGCCCACCTCGATGCGTCAACCTGCGCGCCGCCCACCCGCTCGCGCTGGCCGCTCGCGCTGCCCGGCCCGCGCCGCGCTCCGGGTCTCTCAGGACCGTGCTCGTCCTCAAGATCCGCGCAACATCAGGGATTTTGCTGTCTCACGGGCGTCGGAGGCAGCAACATCCGGGTACTTGCGCGGATCTTGACGCGGGCGCGGGCGCGGGTGCGAGCGCGCGGCGCGGGCGCGGGCGGCGGGCGCGCGGGCACGGTGCGCGACGCGGGGTCCTGACACGCCGGAGCCCCCGGTCCCGTCGAGGGACCGGGGGCTCCCGGACGACGTCAGCTCAGCCGGCTGCCTGCTCGGCGAGCTGGAGGAACTGCCGCTTGGCGGCGAGCGCCTGCTCGGCGTCCTTGATCCGGCGTGCGTCCCCGGCGCTCTGGGCCCGGGCCAGCCGTTCCTCGGCCTCCGCCACCTGCGACCGCATCTGGGCGAGCAGCGGGTTGTCCTCCTTGGTGGTGCGGCGCCACGCCGAGTCCATCACGTCGCGGACCTTGTCGTCGATGACGCGCAGCCGACGCTCCAGCCCGGCGGCTGCCTCGCGGGGCACCCGGCCGGCCTCGTGCCACTGTGCCTGGATCTCCCGCAGCTTGGCCTGGGCGCCCTTCGGGTCGGCGTCGATGTCCAACGCCTCGGCCTCGGCGAGCAGGGCCTGCTTACGCTCCAGGTTGCCGCGCTGCTCGTTGTCCCGTGCGGAGAAGACCTCACTGCGCCTGCTGAAGAAGGCGTCCTGCGCGCCCCGGAACCGTTCCCAGAGCTTCTGCTCGGCCTCCTTGGAAGCCCGCGGCGCGGCCTTCCACTGGGTCATCAGGTCCTTGAGCTGGTTGGCGGTCGCGGCCCAGTCGGTGGATTCCGAAAGCTTCTCCGCCTCGGCGACCAGCTCCTCCTTGACCGTCTGCGCCTGCTTACGCTGGGAGTCCAGCGAGGCGAAGTGGGCGCCCCGGCGTCGGGTGAAACCGTCCCGGGCGGCGGCGAAGCGCTTCCACAGCTCACCGTCGGCCTTCTTGTCGACCCCACGGATGGTCTTCCACTCGTCGAGGATCTCCTTGAGCCGGTCCCCGGCGGTCTTCCAACCGGTGGACTCGGCGGCGAGCTTCTCGGCCTCCTCGACAAGCGCGGTCTTGCGGGCCAGGGCTTCGCCGCGAGCGGCGTCCCGGGCAGCGCGCGCCTCGCCGGCCTTCTCCTCGGCGAGGGTGGCCAGCTTGTCCAGGCGAGCGGCAAGCGCGTCGATGTCGCCGACCACGTTGGCCTCGGGCAGCGTGGCACGGATCCGCCGGATCGTGCTCAGCGAGTGCCCGGCGTCGGCCGCACCCGACTTGAGACGCGCTTCGGTCAGGTCCACCTCGGTCACCAGATCGGCGAAGCGGCGCGCGAAGTGTGCCAGGCCCTCCTCCGGTGCTCCCGCCTGCCAGGATCCGACAACCCGCTCGCCCTCGGTGGTCTTGACGTACACGGTGCCGTCCGCGTCCACCCGTCCGAAGGCAGTCCAGTCGCTCATGTGCCCATCCTCGTTCTCCCGGCGTCGAGGGATCGATCCCCCGCCGCCGCCACGGCGCAGCCAAGTTGCTTCCGGCATTGTCACAGGTCCGACCCGGTCCGCGTCGAGCGCCTATCGCCGACCGTGACCATACGGTGTCCTAGGGGCCGAATGACCGGATCGGCGCGGAGACGCACCGACGATTCCCGCTACGGTAAATGGGTGCCCCTGGTCGCCGCTGCCGTCTGCCCACATCCGCCCCTGCTCGTGCCCGAGGTGGCCGGCTCCGCGGCCCCCGAGCTGGACGACCTGCGGGCGGCCTGCGACAGGGCCGTACGCCGGTTGCTTGCCGTCGACCCGGACACCGTGGTGCTGCTCGGCACCGGCCCGGTGACCGGCCCGATCCACACCCCGGCCACCGGTTCCCTCCAGCCGTGGGGTGTCGACCTGGACGTGCCGCTGGTCCCCGGCCAGCCCGACCGGGGTGCGGTGCTGCCGTTGAGCCTGACCATCGGCGCGTGGTTGCTGGCCCGGCACGACGCGCGAGCGCCGGTGACCGCCGTGCAGGTGGCCGCCGACGCCGGCCCGGCCGAGCTGGCTGCGCTCGCGGACGAGATCGGCGTCGCGGGTGACCGGGTGGCGTTGCTGGTGCTCGGAGACGGGTCGGCCTGCCGGGGCGAGAAGGCCCCCGGCTACGACGACCCGCGCGCCCTGCCGTACGACGAGCGGGTCGCCACGGCCCTGGCCGAGGCGGACCTGGAGGTTCTGCTCGACCTCGACCCGGTGGTGTCGGCGGAGCTGAAGGCCGCCGGGCGCGCGCCGTGGCAGGTGCTCGCCAGGGCGGCCGGCTCGGCCGACGGCGGGTGGCGCGGCGAGTTGCTGCACGACGCGGCCCCCTACGGCGTCGCCTACTTCGTGGCCTCCTGGGAGCGGGTGTGACAAGCGACGCGGGGGCCACTGTCGTCGCCGTGGTCGGCCCGACCGCGGCCGGCAAGTCGGCGCTGAGCATCGCGTTGGCGCACGCGTTGGACGGTGAGGTGGTCAACGCCGACTCGATGCAGCTCTACCGGGGCATGGACATCGGCACCGCCAAGCTGACCCCCGCCGAGCGGGAGGGGGTGCCGCACCACCTGTTGGACATCTGGGAGGTCACCGAGCCGGCGAGCGTCGCGGAGTACCAGCGGCTGGCACGCGCGGCGGTGGACGACATCCTGGCCCGGGGGCGGGTGCCGCTGCTGGTCGGTGGGTCCGGGCTGTACGTGCGGGCGGTGCTTGAGCGTTTCGAGTTCCCCGGCACCGACGCGGCGCTGCGCGAGCGGCTGGAACGGGAGTTGGCCGAGGTCGGCCCGGCGCCGCTGTACGCGCGGCTGCGCGCCGCCGACCCGGTGGCCGCCGAGGGCATCCTGCCCGGCAACGGTCGGCGGATCGTCCGCGCCCTGGAGGTGATCGAGCTCACCGGCGCGCCGTTCGCGGCGTCGCTGCCGCAGCCGACGCCGTACTACCCGTCCGTGCAGCTCGGCGTCGACCTGGACACCGCGCTGCTGGACGAGCGGATCGCCCTGCGGGTCGACCGGATGTGGGCCGACGGTCTGGTGCCGGAGACCCGTGAGCTGGTCGGGCGGGGGCTGCCCGAGGGGCGGACGGCGAGTCGGGCGCTGGGCTACCAGCAGGTGCTGCGGATGCTCGCCGGTGAGCTGACCGAGGCGCAGGCGCACGACGAGACGGTCCGGGCCACCCGGCGGTTCGTCCGCCGGCAGCGGTCCTGGTTCCGGCGCGACCCGCGGATCCACTGGCTGGACTCGGCCGCGCCGGACCTGATCGGGGCCGCCCTGCGTCTGGCGCCGGCCGCTGCGCGATGATGGAGGCGTGGAGTTCACCAAGGGCCACGGCACCGGCAACGACTTCGTCCTCCTTCCCGACCCGGACGGTCAGCTCGACCTGACCCCGGAGCTGGTCGCGGCGCTCTGCGACAGGCGGCGGGGCATCGGCGCGGACGGCGTGCTGCGGGTGGTCCGGGCGGCCAAGCACCCGGACGGCGCGGGGCTGGCCGGCGAGGCCGAGTGGTTCATGGACTACTGGAACGCCGACGGTTCGTTCGCCGAGATGTGCGGCAACGGTGCCCGCGTGTTCGTGCGCTACCTGCTCGACGCCGGGTTGGCCACGCCGGCCGGCGCGGCGCTGCCGGTGGCCACCCGGGCCGGCGTCGTGCGCGCGCTGGTCGAGGGTGACGCCGTGTCCGTCGAGATGCGCCGCCCCCTGGTGTACGACACGTCGACAGCCACCCTGGGCGGGCTGACCCTGCCGGGCACCGCTGTGGATCTTGGAAATCCGCACCTGGTGTGTGTCCTGCCGGCCGGCGTGGAGCTGTCCGCGCTGGACCTGACGGTCGCCCCCGGGTTCGACCCGACGGTCTTCCCCAGCGGGGTGAACGTGGAGTTCATCGTGGCGGGCGACCCGGTCGACGCCACCGACGCGCACAGCCTGATGCGGGTGTACGAGCGCGGCAGCGCCGAGACCCTGTCCTGCGGCACCGGTGCGTGCGCGGTGGGCGCGGTGGCCCTGCGCGACGCCGGCCGGGACACCGGAGTGGTCGCCGTGGACGTGCCCGGCGGTCGCCTCACGGTGACGGTCACGGCGGACTCCTGCTGGCTGTCCGGCCCCGCCGTCCTGGTGGCCACCGGCGAGGTCGACCTCTCCACCCTGACCCGCCACCCGGCCTGACCCGGCACCCGGGTTGATCAAGAGGTTCGCGTCAGGAACTACGCGGATCCTGACGCGAACCTCTTGATCAACAGGGGGAGTGCGTCACGGGGCGGCGCTGGCGTTCGCCGCGATCTCGGGGAGGTCCGCCGGGCCGGGGTCGGCTGCCGGGAGTGGGCTGGGGTTGTGCGCGGCGGCGCGGACGGCGGCGGCGACCGCCGGTGCGACCCGGGGGTCGAAGACGCTCGGCACGATCACCGTCGGGTTGATCTTGTCTTCGCCGACCACGTCGGCGATGGCCCGGGCAGCCGCGATCGCCATCTCCTCGGTGAACTCCTCGGCGTGCGCGTCGAGCATCCCGCGGAACACGCCCGGGAAGGCGAGCACGTTGTTGATCTGGTTCGGCTGGTCCGAGCGGCCGGTGGCGACCACGGCGGCGTGCTTACGCGCCTCCCGCGGGTCGACCTCCGGGTCCGGGTTGGCGAGCGCGAAGACGATCGAGTCCTTGGCCATCTGGGCGATGTCGTCGCCGGTGAGCAGGTTCGGCGCGCTCACCCCGATGAACACGTCGGCACCCCGGATCGCGCCCGGCAGGTCGCCCGAGTAGTTCTCCCTGTTGGTGTTGTCCGCCAGCCACTGCCACGCCGAGTTGAGCCCGGTCAGCCCACGGTGCAGGGCGCCCTGCCGGTCGTACGCGATGATGTCGCCGACGCCCTGGCGCAGCAGCAGCTTCATGATCGCGGTGCCGGCCGCGCCGGCGCCGGAGACGACCACCCGGACGTCCTCAAGCTGCTTGCCCACCACCCGCAGCGCGTTTGTCAGCGCGGCCAGCACGCAGATCGCGGTGCCGTGCTGGTCGTCGTGGAACACCGGGATGTCCAGCGCCTCGCGCAGCCGCGCCTCGATCTCGAAGCAGCGCGGCGCGGCGATGTCCTCCAGGTTGATCCCGCCGTACGCCGGCGCGATCGCCTTCACGATCTGCACGATCTCGTCGGTGTCCTGGGTGTCCAGCACCACCGGCCAGGCGTCCACCCCGCCGAAGCGCTTGAACAGCGCGGCCTTGCCCTCCATCACCGGCAGCGAGGCGGCCGGACCCAGATTGCCCAGGCCGAGCACCGCCGAGCCGTCGCTGACCACCGCGACGGTGTTGCGCTTGATGGTCAGTCGACGGGCGTCCGCCGGGTTCTCGGCGATGGCCATGCAGACCCGGGCCACCCCCGGGGTGTACGCCCGGGACAGCTCGTCGCGGTTGCGCAGCGCGACCTTCGACGTCACCTCGATCTTGCCGCCCAGGTGCAGGAGGAACGTCCGGTCCGACACCTTGCGCACGTCCACGCCGTCAAGCGCGGTGAGCGCGTCGACCACCTGGTCGGCGTGGCCGGCGTCGGCGGTGTCGCAGGTCAGGTCGACGATCACGTTCGTCGGGTCGGAGTCCACCACGTCCAACGCCGTGACGATCGCGCCGGCCTCGCCCACGGAGGTGGTGAGCCGGCCGATCGAGGACGCGTCCGCGGTCACGGCGATCCGGATGGTGATCGAAAATCCGGCGCTCGGCAGTCGGGTGATGGCCACGGGATCCCTCCGTCACGGCTGTGCGGCCGGTCGGCCGCCGCCCGCATTTCTACCGGGTTGTCGCAGCCGACCAGCATTCGCCCCCACTTTTGGCGACCCTGAGCATGGGCATATAGCGGGTGCGTTCGGCGTTGTGTCATGTCAGGATTACGTTCCACTTATCAAAACGGACAGGAGAACCGCTTGCGAGACCAGGAGAGCTTTGTCCCCGTCGAGGACGAGCTCGACGACGTCACCACCGGCGAGATGGAGCTGTCGGAGCGACAGTCCCTCCGACGCGTCCCGGGCCTGTCAACCGAGCTCACCGACGTCACCGAGGTGGAATACCGCCAGCTGCGGCTGGAGCGGGTCGTCCTGGTCGGCGTCTGGACCGAGGGCACGGCTGCCGACGCGGAAAACTCGCTCACCGAGCTCGCCGCGCTGGCCGAGACCGCCGGTTCGCAGGTGCTCGAAGGGCTCATCCAGCGCCGCAGCCGACCTGACCCGGCCACGTACATCGGCCGCGGCAAGGTCGACGACCTCGGCGCGGTGGTGCTGTCCAGCGGCGCCGACACGGTCATCTGTGACGGTGAGCTGTCCCCGTCGCAGCTGCGCAACCTGGAGCAGCGCACCAAGGTCAAGGTCGTCGACCGGACCGCGCTGATCCTCGACATCTTCGCCCAGCACGCCAAGAGCAAGGAAGGTAAGGCCCAGGTCGAGCTGGCCCAGCTCGAATACCTGCTGCCCCGACTGCGTGGTTGGGGTGAGACGCTCTCCCGGCAGACCGGTGGTTCCGGCCGTGGTGGCGGCGCCGGCGGCGGTGTGGGTGTGCGTGGTCCCGGTGAGACCAAGCTGGAGACCGACCGGCGGCGTATCCGCCACCGCATCTCCCGGCTGCGCCGCGAGATCAAGAGCATGCGCACGGTACGCGTCACGAAGCGCGCCCGACGCAGCCGTAACTCCATCCCCGCCGTGGCCATCGCCGGCTACACGAACGCCGGCAAGTCCAGCCTGCTCAACCGGTTGACCGGCGCGGGCGTGCTGGTGGAGAACGCGCTGTTCGCCACACTGGACCCGACCACCCGTAAGGCGACCGCCTCGGACGGCCGGCTCTACACCCTCTCCGACACCGTCGGTTTCGTCAGGCACCTGCCGCACCAGATCGTCGAGGCGTTCCGTTCGACGCTTGAGGAGGTCGCGGAGGCGGATCTGGTGGTGCACGTCGTCGACGGCACCCACCCGGATCCGGAGGAGCAGGTCCGGGCGGTCCACACGGTGCTCGCCGAGGTGAGCGCGGAGCGGCTTCCCGAGTTGCTCGTGGTCAACAAGACCGACGCGGCCGACGAGGACACTCTGCTGCGGCTCAAGCGGCTCTGGCCGGACGCGATCTTCGTCTCCGCGCACTCCGGGCGGGGCATCGACGAGCTGCGCGCGGCGATCGAGGAGCGGCTGCCGCAGCCGGCCGTCGAGGTCCGGGCTGTCCTGCCGTACGACCGGGGTGACCTGGTGTCCCGGGTGCACCGCACTGGGGAGGTGCTCAGCACGTCGCACCTGCCGGAGGGCACCCTGCTACATGTCCGCGTCGCCGCGGACCTGGCAGCGGAGCTGGCGCCGTTCGACGTCGAGCGACAGGGGCAGGCGGCCGGCAGCCGCTCCTGAGCGGCCACGGTGTCATCCGCCGGAAACGCGTGGCATGCGACACTGGCCGAATGCGCCGCGTTGTTTCCTCGGTCACGGTTGCCCTCGGCCTGCTCGGGGCAACCGTGGCGCTCGCCGGAGTCGCCGCAGCGGCTCCCGCCCCCGGGTCGTCCGAGCCGCCCGCCGCCACCGCCGGTCAGAAGCGGTGCACGATCGCCGACGAGCGGCTGCGGGAGCTGTCCGGTCTGGTCGCGACCAAGAGTGGCTACATCGTCATCAACGACAGCACCGAGCTCACGGCACGCGAGCGGATCTTCTTCCTCGACACCAAGTGCAAGCTCTCGAAGGAACCGGTCCGGTACCCGGGGGAGGGCCCGGTCGACACCGAGGATCTCGCCCTTTCCAAGGACGGCAACACGCTGTGGATCGCCGACACCGGTGACAACGCCGACGAGAAGGAGCGCCGCACCCGCGTCGCGCTCTGGTCGATGCCGGTCACCGGTGCCCGGCAGCCGACGCAGCACCGGATCTCGTACCCCGAGGGCAAGCCGCACGACGCCGAGGCGTTGCTCATCGGCGACGACGGCAAACCGCTGATCATCACGAAGGTCACGAGCGGCAAGGCCGAGATCTACGCGCCGACGGCAGCGCTGCGCGGCGGCGACGCCGAGGCGGTGCCGATGCGCAAGGCCGGCGAGATCACGCTGCCGAAGACACAGACGGAGAACCCACTCAACACGTTCGGCCGGATCGCCATCACCGGCGCGGCCCGGTCCCCGGACGGCTCCCGGGTGGTCCTGCGCACCTACGCGGACGCCTTCGAGTACGACGTGAGCGGCGGTGACATCGTCGGCGCGCTCACCACCGGCAAACCCCGGGTGACGGCGCTGGCGGACCCGTTCGGCGAGGCCATCAGCTACACCACGGACGGCAAGTCGTTCCTGACCGTCTCCGACGCGTTCCAGTTCGCCGACGACGAGGCCCTCGACATCCTCAGCTACACGCCGTCCACCTCGACCACTGTGCCGCTGGCGGCGGGGGCGGGGGGCGTCAAGCAGGCGTCCTCGACGTCCTGGACCGCCGGCCTGGACTTCGACGACATCACCTATCTGGTCGGCGCGGTCGGGTTGATCGGCCTGCTGCTTGTCGGTGCGGGCATCGTCGGCATCGTCCGGGCCCGCCGGCGGTTGCCGGCCGCTGACGCGTCGGAGACGTCGGACCAGGACGGCGAGCCGTTCAACCCGCGTACCGGCCGTGCGCCCGATGGGCCCCCAGCGGCGGGTGACCGTAAGGGCGGTGTCTACGGTGGCGGCGCGCCGGCGGGCGCCTACGGCGGCGGCCCGGGTCGCGGTGGCCCGACTCCGGCGGGTGGTGCCGTGTACGGCGGTGGCCGACCGGCCGCGGCCGACGGTGGCTACGGATCGGCGCGACCGGACGGCGGCGCTGCCGGTGTGTACGGCGGCGGTCGTCCCCCGGCGGGTGGCGGCGGTCGTCCTCCGGTCGGTGGCGGCGGTCGTCCTCCGGTCGGTGGTGGCGCTCGTCCTTCGGCGGCTGGCGGCGGTCGCCCTCCGGCCGTTGGTGGTGGTCGCCCCCAGGGCGGCGGTCGCCCTCCGGTGGCTGGTGGCGGTCGTCCCCAAGGTGCTGGCGGTGGCCGTCCGCAGGGTGCCGGTGGTGTGCCACCGGGCGGCGGCGGTCGCCCGGGCGGCGGCGTGTACGGCGGTGACGGCGGCCCACCCGGCACCGGTCGTGCGGAACCGCCCCGACGCGGTGGGCAGGAGCCCGACCCCCGGGGCCAGCGACCCGGCCGTCGCCGTGACGACGACGCGCCCGTCGACCCGTACGGGCAGTATCCCGGGGGCGGTCGTGGCCACCGGGGCGACCGTTACTGACGGGGCCTTCAGCGCCCCCTGACAGCCGACGCGGGTGAGCGCCTTTGGGCACTCACCCGGCGGTCGGTCAGATGCGGCGCAGCACCGCCACGACGCGGCCCATGATGGTGGCGTCGTCACCGGGGATCGGGTCGAAAGCCGGGTTCTGTGGCATCAGCCAGACGTGCCCGTCGCGCCGCCGGTAGGTCTTGACCGTCGCCTCGCCGTCGAGCATGGCGGCCACGATCTCGCCCGAGTCGGCTGTCGGCTGCTGCCGGACGACCACCCAGTCGCCGTCGCAGATCGCCGCGTCGAGCATCGAGTCGCCCTTGACCTGGAGCATGAAGACCTCACCCTCGCCCACCAACTCGCGGGGGAGCGGGAAGATGTCCTCCACGGCCTGCTCGGCGAGGATCGGCCCACCGGCGGCGATCCGACCGAGCATCGGCACGTACGCCGGGGTCGGTCGTTGGGCCCGGGACAGCTCGTCGTCGATGGCCTCGCTGGGGGCGCGGACGTCCACCGCGCGCGGCCGGTTGGGGTCGCGGCGCAGGAAACCCTTCTTTTCCAGCTCCTTGAGCTGGTAGGCGACGCTGGACGGCGACACCAGGCCGACCGCCTCGCCGATCTCCCGGACGCTCGGCGGGTAGCCGTGCCGTTCCACCCAGTTGCGGATGAACTCCAGGATGCGGCGCTGCCGGGCGGTCAGGTCGACCGTCGTCGGGTCGGGGAAGGCGCTGACGACCGGGGTGACCGGGCGCACGGCGGGCTGACCCGTCCGGCTGCGCGCGGCGCTGCGGCGTCGGGTGGCCGGGGGGCCCGCCTCGGTGATCTGCTGCGGGCTCTTCGGCCGGCTGGCCCGGTCCTCGGTCACGTCCGTCCTCCCTGGTCGGCGCTGGGTGCCTCGTCGGCTCGTGGTGCGTGCGGTGGTGCCACGTTGTTCATGACCGTATAGGTGAGATCGGTCATTTTCAAACATCTGTACGACCTCTCACCGGCGTGTCGGGGTGAAAAACGGCTCCCGTCGTACGGATGTTCTGATAAATGGTACGTCGGATAGCACTGGTGTTCGATCCTCGACCGTTTTCCGGGCTACTCCGGCCGGCCGGTCGGTAACCCGGGCGAGGTCTCGACGTTGGGGTTTTCGGACATGTCGGCGGGTGTGGATGACCGGATGGTCCGTGACGCGCCGGACACGCCGGCCAACTTGACCCGGCTTCCCCGGCGACATACGGTCGACCCCTAGATGTAGTAGTGACACGGGCGTAAGTTGCCCACAGGTTGGGTTCGACTACCGACCGCACTCCCGTAACGTCGATCACGGCGGGCGTCATCCGAGGATGGCACCGTCGCGGTGAGCCGTGCCCGGGGGTGCTCGGTACGGGTCGCAGTTGATCATTTTCAAGGAGGTGCGCGATGCGGTGTCCGTACTGCCGACACGCTGACTCCCGGGTGGTCGACTCGCGGGAGGCCGACGACGGCCAGCTCATTCGACGGCGGCGGTCCTGCCCGGAGTGCGGCAAGCGGTTCACCACTGTCGAGGAGGCGGTCCTCGCGGTCGTCAAGCGCAGCGGGGTGACCGAGCCGTTCAGCCGGACGAAGATCATCGGCGGGGTGCGCAAGGCGTGCCAGGGCCGGCCGGTGGACGACGACTCCCTCGCGCTGCTCGCGCAGCGGGTGGAGGAGAGCGTCCGGGCCAAGGGGGCCGCCGAGATCCCCAGTCACGAGGTTGGCCTGGCGATCCTGGGCCCGCTGCGCGACCTGGACGAGATCGCCTACCTGCGGTTCGCCAGCGTCTACCGCTCCTTCGACTCGCTCGCCGACTTCGAGCGCGAGATCGAGACGTTGCGGGCTGCTGCCCGCGCCCGGGAGCAGGGCCGGGCCGACGCGGTTGAGGCCGCGGGCCGTACCAGCTGAATCTGCACAGTTTTTCGAGAGATTGGGACGCGCGGTGGGTGACCGCGCAGACGAGGGGGGCGACGGCGTGACAACTAGCCGTTCACGGAGCAAGGCAGGCGCGGGGCTGAAGATCGACAGGGTGTGGACGACCGAGGGGGTCCACCCGTACGACGACGTCGCGTGGGAGCGCCGCGACGTCGTGATGACGAACTGGCGGGACGGCTCGATCAACTTCGAGCAGCGGGGCGTCGAGTTCCCGCAGTCGTGGAGCGTCAACGCGGCAAACATCGTCACCACGAAGTACTTCCGGGGCGCGGTGGGGACCCCGGAGCGGGAGTGGTCGCTCAAGCAGTTGATCGACCGGGTGGTCACCACCTACCGCACCGCTGGTGAGGAGTACGGCTACTTCGCCAGCCCGGCGGACGCCGAGATCTTCGCCCACGAGTTGACCTGGATGCTGCTGCACCAGGTGTTCAGCTTCAACTCGCCGGTCTGGTTCAACGTCGGCACGCCGTCGCCCCAGCAGGTGAGCGCCTGTTTCATCCTGGCCGTCGACGACTCGATGGACTCGATCCTCGACTGGTACAAGGAGGAGGGGCTGATCTTCAAGGGCGGCTCCGGCTCCGGGGTCAACCTGTCGCGGATCCGCTCGTCGCGTGAGCTGCTCTCCTCCGGCGGCACCGCCTCGGGCCCGGTCAGCTTCATGCGCGGCGCGGACGCCTCGGCCGGCACCATCAAGTCCGGCGGCGCGACCCGCCGCGCGGCCAAGATGGTCATCCTCGACGTGGACCACCCGGACATCGAGGAGTTCGTGGTCACCAAGGCGCGCGAGGAGCACAAGATCCGCGCGCTGCGTGACGCCGGGTTCGACATGGACCTCGGCGGCTCCGACATCGTCAGCGTGCAGTACCAGAACGCCAACAACTCGGTCCGGGTCTCCGACGAGTTCATGGCAGCCGTGGAGAACGGCGGCGGTTTCGACCTGCGCGGCCGGCTGGACGGCTCGGTGATCGACACCGTCGACGCCAAGAAGTTGTTCCGCACCATCTCCCAGGCCGCCTGGGAGTGCGCCGACCCGGGCCTGCAGTACGACGACACGATCAACGACTGGCACACCTGCCCGGAGACGGGCCGGATCACCGCGTCGAACCCGTGCTCGGAGTACCTGCACCTGGACAACTCCTCGTGCAACCTGGCCTCGCTCAACCTGATGAAGTTCCTCCGCGCCGACGGTGGCTTCGAGGTGGAGAAGTTCGTCAAGTCCGTCGAGTTCGTCATCACCGCGATGGACATCTCGATCTGCTTCGCGGACTTCCCGACCGAGAAGATCGGTGAGACCTCCCGCGCCTACCGGCAGCTCGGCATCGGCTACGCCAACCTGGGCGCGCTCCTGATGGCCACCGGCCTGCCGTACGACTCGGAGCAGGGCCGTTCGGTCGCCGCGTCGATCACGTCGCTGATGACCGGCACCGCCTACCGCCGCTCCGCCGAGCTGGCCGGAGTGGTCGGCCCGTACGACGGCTACGCCCGCAACGCCGAGCCGCACAAGCGGGTCATGCGCAAGCACGCCGCCGCGAACGACGAGATCAAGCCGACCAGCCCGGTGGCCACCGCGATCGTCCGTGAGGCGACCAAGCAGTGGACCCAGGGCAACAAGATCGGCGACAAGTTCGGCTGGCGCAACGCCCAGGCCAGCGTGCTCGCCCCGACCGGCACCATCGGCTTCATGATGGACTGCGACACGACCGGTGTGGAGCCGGACCTGGCGCTCGTCAAGTTCAAGAAGCTGGTCGGCGGCGGCTCGATGCAGATCGTCAACCAGACGGTGCCGCGCGCCCTGCGCAGCCTCGGCTACCCCGAGGAGCAGGTCGAGGCGATCGTCGAGCACATCGCCGACCACGGCCACGTGGTGGACGCCCCGGGCCTCAAGCCGGAGCACTACCCGGTCTTCGACTGCGCCATGGGTGAGCGGACGATCGCCCCGATGGGTCACGTGCGGATGATGGCGGCCATCCAGCCGTTCGTCTCCGGCGCCATCTCCAAGACGGTCAACATGCCGGAGGCGGCCACCGTCGAGGACGTCGAGAAGATCTACTTCGAGGGCTGGAAGCTCGGCCTCAAGGCGCTGGCGATCTACCGGGACAACTGCAAGGTCGGCCAGCCGCTCTCGGTGGCCAAGTCCAACAAGGCCACCGAGCCGGCCGCCGTCGAGGCCGCGCCGGTCGCGGTGGAGAAGGTCATCGAGTACCGGCCGGTGCGTAAGCGCCTGCCGAAGAAGCGCCCGTCCGAGACGGTCAGCTTCTCCGTCGGCGGTGCCGAGGGCTACCTCACCGCGTCGTCCTACCCGGACGACGGCCTCGGCGAGGTCTTCCTGAAGATGTCCAAGCAGGGCTCGACCCTGGCCGGCGTGATGGACGCCTTCTCGGTGGCCATCAGCATCGGCCTGCAGTACGGCGTGCCGCTGGAGACGTTCGTCAGCAAGTTCACCAACATGCGCTTCGAGCCGGCCGGCATGACCGACGACCCGGACGTGCGGATGGCGGCCTCGGTGATGGACTACATCTTCCGTCGCCTGGCGCTCGACTTCCTGCCCTACGAGCGCCGCGCCGAGCTGGGCATCTTCACCGCGTCCGAGCGGGCCGCCCAGTTGCGGGCCGAGGCCGACGCGGAAGCCGCCGCCGTCACCGGCGCCGAGCTGACCGCGATGGCGTCCTCCGCTCCGGTGGAAGCCCCGGCCAAGGCGGAGGCCGTCGCCCAGCCGGCCCAGGAGATGGCCGACGTGGCCGCCGCCAAGCCGGCGCCGAGCGTGGGTTCCAGCACCGAACTGCTGGAGGCCGTGATCGGCAAGGCCGCCGACGCGCCGCTCTGCTTCACCTGCGGTACGAAGATGCGCCCGGCCGGTAGCTGCTACGTCTGCGAGGGCTGCGGCTCCACCAGCGGCTGCAGCTGACGTACGCGAAACGCGGCGCTGCCCCGACTTCCCTCACCGGAGGTCGGGGCAGCGCCGTTTCCGGGTCCCCTGGAGGCTCGCGCGGGAGGGCATGTTGTCGTTGGCCGTGATGCCTGTGAGTCATCTTGATGACTCACAGGCATCACGCTCGTCAGGGTGTTGCGCTGTGGGCTGCCAGCTGAGGATCAGCGGTCTTCGTCGCCTTCGGTCAGGCGGGCCATCGGCTCAGGGAAGCCGGGGCGGCGGGTGATCTGCAGTACCCGCTGCCGCGACACGTTGAACAGGGCGGCCAACTCGCCAGGCCCGTACAAGCGCGGTCGCTTCACGGCCTGAAGGTAAGCACAACTCAAACTTGACGATCGCTACTTACAGCTCGGCGGCGCGCACGGCGTTGCGGAACAGCATCGCGACGGTGGTCGGACCGACCCCGCCGACCCGGGGCGTGATGGCGCCGGCGACCTCGGCGCACGCTTCGTCCACGTCCGGTAGGAGCCGCCGCCCTTCGTAGCGGACGCCGGCGCCGATGACGACGGCGCCGGGCTTGACGTGCTCGGGCCGAACGATCCCGGGTACGCCGGCGGCGGCGACGAGAATGTCGGCGCGGCGGGTGTAGCGGGCCCAGTCGGGCACGCCGGTGTGTACGACGGTGACGGCGGCGTTGGCGGTCGGGCGCTTCTGGGCGAGCAGCATCGCCAGGGGGCGGCCAAGGGTGGCACCGCGGCCGAGGATGACGACCTCACGACCGGCGACGGGGATCTCGTAGTACGCCAGGAGGGCTTCGATGCCCGCGGGGGTGCACGGCAGCGGGCCGGGCAGGCCGACGGCGAGACGCCCCATGTTCAGCGGGTGCATGCCGTCGACGTCCTTGTCCGGGTCGATGGTCTGCAGCGCCGCGTCGTAGTCCAGGTGCCCCGGCACGGGGTACTGCACCAGCAGTCCGTGCACGGCCGGATCGGAGTTGAACCGGGCGATGGCCTGGTGCAGATCGGCCTGGCTGACGGTGGCAGGCAGGTGCACGTGCGGGGAGGCGAACCCGAGCGCGGCGGCCTGACGCTGCTTGATGGCGATGTAACCGGCGCTGGCGTCGTCGTCGCCGACGAGAATGGTGGCGAGGCTGGGTGTGATCCCGCGGTCGCGCAGGCGGGCGGCAGCGGCGGCGGTCTCGGCCAGCACGGCTTCGGCGACGGGTGCGCCCGGCAGGAGCCGGGCGGTGCCGGACGGGGTGTGGTGCTCTGCGGATTCGCTGGTCGTGGTCATGATGATCCCTCGACGCAGGCGCCCAGGCGGTCGACGCCCGCGAGAGGCTCCCCGATGGTTCCACCATCCCCGTGCCGCCAGTCGCCGGTGCTTCGATAATGCCGCATCACCAGGGCGGCTGCCCAACTGACCAGCAGTGCCGCCTGCGGAGCCGGGCGGGCAGGTACGCGGACAGGTGCTCGTGTCGGACCTTCGGTAACACCCGCGCTCCGACCGACGAAGAAGGGGTGTGAAGGCTACGAGAGAGGACAGCCTGTGAGTGAGCCCAGCGCAGTGGAGGGTGACATCTCCGGCATCGGAGCCGATCCGGTGGCCTTCGAGGTCTTCTACCGGCGGCACCTGGAGGCGGTGGGCCGGTTCGTGGCACGGCGGGTCGACGACCCACACCTCGCCGCCGACCTGACCGCCGACGTGTTCCTGGCGGTGATCGAGTCGGCGGCCGGCTACCGGCCGGACCGGGGTAGCCAGGTCGGCTGGCTGTACGGGGTGGCTCGCCACGTCATCGGCGACGAGCGGCGTCGGGCGGCCCAACGGCTGCGGGTGACCGGCCGTCTGGCCGGACGACGGGACCTGGGCCCCGATGACATCGCCCGCATCGAGGAGCGGATCGACGCCGAGTCGGCGGCCCGCCACACCTATCGGGCGCTGAGCGAGCTACCCGAGGGCACCCGAACGCTCGTCGAACTCGTCGCCGTGGACGGCCTCACCGTCGCGGAGGCGGCGACCGTGCTCGGGGTGTCGCCGGTCGCTGCTCGAGTCCGCCTGCATCGGGCCCGTCGCGTCGTCCGCGCCGTGCTCGCCCGCCCGGCCACCACACTCGCCTGATGAGACGGAGCTGACACCATGCACAAGATCGAAGAGTCGCCGCAGGGTTTCGAGGAGCAGCTCCTGCGGGACCTGACCGCCCACGTCGCCCGACGGGCCGAGCTGGCTTCGGCGGCCAGTCCCGCCAAACTCCGTACCCGGTTCCTGCGCGGTTGGCGCCTCGCCGGAGCGTTCGGCCTGGCGGTCACACTGACCGCCGGTGCGCTGGCGGTCCAGACCATGAGGGTGGGCGACCGACCGCCGCCCACGGCAACCGCGTCGGAGATCCTCCGGATGGCGGCCGACGCCGCCCGACAGCAGCCCGAGCTCACCGCCCGACCCGACCAGTACGTCTTCACGGAAAGCCTGGCGACGATACGGGACCTGCCGGACAGCGGCCCTTACCAGACCATACGGAACCAACTGTGGCAGTCGGCCGGCGGAGTCGCGTACACGCGGGCACGCTACCGACCGGAGAGCGACCCGAACGGTTGGGGCGAGCTGAAGGTGCTCCGCATGGGCGATGCCGCCGATCCCACGAAGGAACTCGACGCGTTCCAGCCGCCCGCGTACCACGGCGACCTGCCCTCCGATCCGGACGAGCTGCTTCGATACCTTCGGGAACACCCGGTCGACCTGCATCTCCCCGAAGGAGCCGATGAGGAGGCCGTCTACGGGGACGAGAGCATGGCGTACACCACCGCGCGGTGGATGCTCGACGGCTACGTGCCGCCGCGAGCGCTTGCGGCGCTGTTCGAACTGCTGGCACGGGAGCCCGGAGCGGTCGTCATATCGGGCGACGTGGTGGACGCCGCCGGTCGACATGGGGTGGCGATTCGGATGCCCGGCGTGATCGGTGGTAACGAGGACTTCCTCTTTGACCGGGACACCCACGTCTTCCTCGGCCGCCGGGGGTCGGTGGTGCGCAACGGCAAGGAGTCCCTGCACACGGCCGTCGCGCTACTCCGCATCGCCATCGTCGACCGGCCGGGCCAGTTGCCCTGAGCGGTGCTGGTGCGTCGCGGCCTGCCGCCAGGACTGAGCTGTCGACTGGTCGTAGTAGCGGGTGAACCCACAACCCCAGGCGATGGCATCGTCGAGCGGAGATCCTCCGGGACGAGGCTGACGAGGCCCACCGCTGACAAGCAACCGCGATCCGACCGCGTACGAGGTGAAGGTCTCTGCCGTGGGGTCGTGCGTTCCCGTCACGGGCGGGGCCATGTCCACAGTGACGCGCGATGCTGTGCCAGCCGAGAACCACTCGCCGACGGTGAAGGTGACTCCCACGAGGTCCAGCCTGTCGACGCCCGGACGGTTGGTGCGGGCTGGTCCGATGGTGGCCACGACACCGTCGAACGCGAACGCTCGACTGGCGAGGGTCTCCGGGGTGAATACCTCCACACAGCTCGCCGCGCCACTGTCCGGCAGTGGCCCGGACCGATCCTTCGTCGGGTTGTCCCCGTCGGTCGCCAGGGAGCCGGACAGAGCCGTCCGGCTCCGCCCGTCGGCAGAGTCGTTTCCGCCAGTCGTTCCCGCACCGACGAAGTCCATGGCGACAACGCCGCCGCCAAGCGCGAGGGCTGTCGCCGCAGCAGCACCGAAGAGCCTGACGTGCCGCCTCCTGCGCTGTGCCGATCTGGCCGCGCGAAGCAGATGGTCCACCGGCGCGGGCCCGACGGGTACACGGTCCGCGAGCCGTTCGAGCAGTCGGCCGGCTTCCTCGTCGTTCATCCGTGACACCCTCCGCGCAGGCCGGACAGTCGGATTCGGCCGCCCCTCCTTAGACGGGCTACCGGCCGCTTTGGATCCACAACAGTCAGCTCCGCCCACCACGAGGAGTCGAGGCGGAGGGGCAGCGCCCTGCGACGGCGGGTTCAGGGCTGGGTGAACAGCGGGCCGTAGTTCGAGCGGAACATCCGCTCACCCAGGCGGCGCATCACCAGGTCGCGGAGCGCGGGCGGGAGCCCGGTGGCCTTGTCGCGGCGGTGGGTCTGGCTGAGCACCCAGTCGGTACGCGGACGTCGCCGCGCCTCAAAGCCGCGCACCGCGTCCGCGACGGAGTCGGCGTCGGCCAACGACGACGCGAGCACGACCGCGTCCTCCAGGGCCATCGCCGCGCCCTGGGCCATGTTCGGCGAGGTGGCGTGGGCGGCGTCGCCGATCAGCAGCACCGGCCCGCGGGACCAGGAGTCGAGCATGACCTCCTGGTTCGGCCCGGCGTGCAGGGTGCTGTCGTCGTGGTCGAGGGCCTTGAGCATGGTGGCGACCGGCTCGGTGAACGTGGCGGCCACCTCGTCGCGCCAGCCGGGCCGGTCGGCCACCGGGCCGTCGTTGTAGTAGCAGTACGTCAGCTCGGCGCTGATCGGGATCGTCAGGAACTGCCGCCCGCGCGCCAACTGCACCGACCAGACCGGCTCGGCGTCGATGCGGGGGGCGATCCACCGGTACGCGTACTGGCCGAGGTCGCGGGCCGCCGGGCCGTCGAAGGCGAGCCGCCGGACCGTCGAGTTCACTCCGTCGGCGCCGAGCACCAGGTCGTACCGTTGGGTGCTGTCGTCGTCGAACTCGACGGCGACCTGGTCGCCTTCCGTGCGCATTGCGACCGGCTGGCGGCCCCAGCGGATCGGGGTGCCCGCGACACCGGCGAGCATCGCCCGGTGCAGTTGTGCCCGGGGCAGCGACACGCACGGCCCGACGCCCTGCCACAGCGCGGCCACGTCGATGTCGAAGAGGCGGCGTCCGCGCTGGTTGGCGCTGCGCTGCCGGGTGATCTCCACGGCGACGTCGGCGACCGGCTCCCGCAGACCGAGGACGTCGAGCATGCGCGTCGCGTTGCCGGTGAGGTAGATGCCGGTGCCGGAGTCGGTCGGCCCGGGTGCCCGCTCGACCACGTCGATCGTCGCGCCCCAGTCCCGCAACGCGGCCACCGTCGCCAGCCCGGCGACACCGCCGCCGACGATCAGTACCCGGACACCGTCACCCCGCACGACATGTACCTCCCCGTTGCCTCTGCCGGCCGGCTGAGCTGCTGCTCAACGTTCCGGCCGCCGCAGCACTCTACGAGGTGGGTGAGTCGACGCACGGAAACGGGGGCTGAACGGCCGGGGAATGGCTGAGACGATGAGGGCATGACGACCGCCGAGGCGTACGTGGAATTCGGCAGCCGCGAGGCGCGTGGGGTGTCGCCCACCTACGAGCGTCTGTCGGGTGCCGTCGCCCAGGACGCCGCCCTGCTGACCCTGCTCGACACGCTTCCGCCCGGCAAAAGGCAGCCGAATCTGTTGTTCGGCGTCGTGCGCTGGCTCGGCGGCCCGGTCGACGACCCGGTCGCGTTCCACGACTACACGGTGACGCACTGGCCGGCCGTCGCGGCGGAGATGCGCACCCGGGCCACCCAGACCAACGAGAGCGGCAGGTGCGCGGTCCTGCTGCCGGTGCTCGCCGCGCTGCCGCAGCCCCTCGCCCTGTTGGAGGTCGGGGCGTCCGCCGGGCTCTGCCTCTACCCCGACCGGTACGCGTACCGCTACGGCGAGCACGAGGTCGGCTCCGGCGAGCCGGTCCTGGAGTGCGCGGCCAGCGGATTGGTGCCGCCGGCGCGCGTACCCCGGGTGGTGTGGCGGGCCGGCCTGGACCTCAACCCGCTCGACGTGACCGACCCCGGCGACGTGTCCTGGTTGGACGCCCTGATCTGGCCGGAGCACGCGCACCGGCGGGCCCGGCTGCGTGCCGCGGCGGGGGTCGCCGCCGCCGACCCTCCGCTGCTGGTCCGCGGTGATCTGGTGGACGACCTGCCGGCGCTGGCCGCCCGCGCGCCGGCCGGTGCGACGCTTGTGGTCTTCCACACGTCGGTGCTCTACCAGGTGCCGCCGCCGCACCGGGAGGCGTTCGTCCGGCTGGTCCGTGAGCTGCCGGGGCACTGGATCGCGAACGAGGCACCGGAGGTGCTGCCGTACGACGGGTTGCCCGACCCGCCGAACGACGCGCTGCACAACGTCCTCGCGCTCGACGGTGAGCCGCTGGCCTGGACCCGGGGGCACGGCCAGGCGATGACCTGGTTCGCCTGAGCGCCGAGCGACCCCGTCAGCCGACACCGACACCGACACCGACACCGACACCGGCACCGGCACCGGCACCGGCATCCGGCAGCTCAGCGAGCCGGATCCGGCATCCGGGCACCCACGGCTCGGATGAACCAGTCCACCGCCGGCGCGACCGCGTCGCCGCTCGACCAGCCGTTGATCACCGACAGCAGGTCGAGGTAGCGGTCCCGGCGGGGATCGTTCGCCATCCTCAGCCGGTCCAGCAGCCGGCGGCGCAGGTCGGCGTCGTCGGGAAGGTCGTGCAGGCGCGCGTACCGATCGGTGACCGCCGTGACCACCGGCTCGGCCTCGGGTCCGGTCGGATCGAGGCCGGCAGCCAGGGCGTCGGCCACCCCGTCCCGGACCACCGCGACGGCGTCGGGGCGGGGCAAGCCGGGCACGTCGTGGTCGGCGGCGTGCTGCCGCACCATCCGTCGCATGCTCGCCCGGAAGGTGGGCTCCCGGCACAACTCGGCCAGCTCCAGCCACGCCTGCACCTGCTCGGTGCTCGGGTCCTCGGGTAGCTCCGGGGTCATCGAGACGACGGCGCCCCGGTACGGGTGCTTGTCGTCCGGGCCCTCGAAGACGGTCGCCAGGAAGTCGCCCACCAGGTGTCCCCGCTCACGCGCGGTGAGCCGGGCCAGCCGGTGCAGGTCGTCCACCTCCGCCGGGCCCGATCCGCGTCGCGCCGCCACGGTGAGCACCGCCTGGCGCAGCCGCAGCACCCGGATCTGCACCGCCAGCGCCTCGGCGTGCGCCGCGGCCACCTCGGGCAGAGCTACTTCGCGGTCCACCACCCGACGGATGGTGGACAGGTCCACACCCAGATCGCGCAGCGTTCGGACCAGGTCCAGCCGGGCAACCGCCTCGGCGTCGAAGAGGCGATAACCGGTCGGGCTCCGGTCCGTCGGTGGCACGATGCCGCAGTCGGCGTAGTACCTGATGGTCTTGACGCTCAGGCCGGTCCGTCGGGCCAGGTCGCCGATCGGGTACCGCACTTCACCGCTCATGCCCCCACCCTGCGGTCTCCCCCCGGTGGAGACTCAAGCCCCGGCCGGACCGGTCAGGAACGCCGCGACCGATGCGGTCTCCTGCGTGCTCGTTCCGGCGATCGATCCCGAGCATCGTCGGACCCTACGATGAAACCGGCGGCGTGTCCCGCATTCGTCGCAGCGGAGAGCAGACCACGAACAGGCACGCCGCCCAGGTGCCCAGCACGCACACCCAGAGCGCGCCGCGCAGCCCCAGCGCGGTGCCGAGCGCGCCGCCGGTCAACGCGCCGAGGGGGATGACCCCGAAGCAGATCCAGAGGAACGCGGCGTTGACCCGGCCGAGGATCGCCGACGGGGTGATCCGCTGTCGGTACGACATCGCGGCCACGTTGAACAGCACCGCGTTCGCCGAGAACGCGGCCAGCCCGACCCCGTAGAGCAGCACTCCCCAACCGGGCCGTGCCAGCGGCATCAGCAGATAGAACGGGCCCGGGGCGGCCATCGCCAGCCAGATCACCCGGGCCGAGCCCAGCCAGGCCGACAGTCGGGCGGCCAGCACCCCCACCACCAACCCGCCGACGGCGCTCACCGAGAAGACCAACCCCACCTGCACCGGCGAGGCGTGCAGCTCACGCACCAGGAAGGTCACCTCGATCGAGGAGGACGCCATCACCCAGAAGTTCGACCAGGTCGTGCAGGCCAGGATGCTGACCAGGATCGGCTGCCGCCGGATGAAGCCGAGCCCGTCGGTCAGCTCCACCCGCAGCGGCACGCGGGCGGCCGGCTCGCCGTGTACCGGTGGCTGCCGGATCAGGATCAGCGTCAGCGCGCTGACCAGGAAGGCGAACCCGTTGGTCAGGAACGTGCGGGCGGCGCCGACCAGCCCGATGAGCGCCCCGCTGACCGTCGGGCCGACCAGTTCGGCGGCGTCCTGGCTGATGGTGAGTTTGGCGTTGCCGTCCACCAGCAGGTCCGCCGGCACCAGCCGGGGCAGCAGGGTCTTGTACGCCACGGTGAACAGCACGGTGAGCACGCCACCGAGCCCGACCACCGCGTACAGGAAGGGCAGGGTGAGGTGGCCGACCAGGGCGGCCACCGGCAGGGACAGCAGGAGCGCGGCCCGGCCCAGGTCACAGGCGATCATCAGCCGCCGCTTGTCGAGCCGGTCGGCGGCGATACCCGCCGGCAGCGAGAACAACAGGTACGGCAGCCAGGCCAGGACGGTCAGCAGGGAGATCTGGAAGACACTGGCGTGCAGGGTGTCGGCGGCCAGCAGCGGCACCGCCACGCCGCTGATCCGGGTGCCCAGCTCGCTGACCGTCTGACCGCCCCACAGCAGCAGGAAGTTCCGGCTGCGCCACAGCGACAGGGCCGTCCCCGCCTCGGCCGCCGGGCGCTGCTCCACCTGCTGACTCACGGTCGCTGCCTGTCCGTGCGGGTAGTGCCGCCGGTCGGCGGCCTGCGGACTGTATCGGGATGCGACCCGTCCGGCACCGCAATTCCACAGCCCTCGCCGCCCTGGCCCGGCACGGTTGAGTCGCCCACGCCGGGCCGCCCCTAGACTGCTGCGGGTGACCCGGAAGGACTGCTGCTGGTGACCGAGGAGCGACGACCCCTGGCGGATCGGCCGCTCACCGAGCCGCACCCGTCCCGGCTGTCGCCCGCGCACCCCGACCGGGCCCGGATCCTGGCCATCCACGCCGCCGCGCTGACCGCCGGGGAGGCTGGCTACCTCGACCCGGCGACGGGGCTGTTCGTGCTCAGCGCCGGTTTCCTGGCCCGGCGCGGCACCTGCTGCGGGCGCGGCTGCCGGCACTGCCCGTACGTGGACGATCCACCGTCCGGATAAGCACGGACAGACCGGCGCAACGAGGGCTTCCGCCGGACACCGACACCCCGTACGGTGTCCGACGGACATCCGGCGGGCGCCTTCCGCCGTCGGTCGGCGAGAGGGTGGAGCGTGCGCGGGCGGATCGTGGTCGGAGGGCTGGCGGGGCTGCTGGTGAGCGGCTGCGCCGCCGAGGCCGAGCCGGTGGCGGTGCCGCCGCCGGTGCCGATCGCGGTGGACGTGGTGGCGGCCTCCTCGGGCGGCGCCTGCCGGCTGTTGGACTTCGCGCTGATCGAGCAGGTGGTGAAGGTGCGCTTCGACGTGGCGGCGGCCAGCGAGCTGGGCGACACGCACACCTGCGTGGTGCGCGCCGGAGGCGCGGCGCTGCCGGAGCTGACGCTCAGTGTGTCCGAGACCAGTATCGACAAGACCACCTTCGGCGCGGACGTGGTGCCGGACAAGGCGGCGAAGCTCACCGGGTTGGGTCAGCAGGCGTACCGGCGGACCACCGCCGCGGCGAGTGGGCACGGGCCGGTCGCCGAAGTGGGCTGGCTGGCCACCGACGGGCGCCTGGCCACGTTGAGCTGGACCGGTGCGCGTGGCAGCGAACGCACGGCCGCGGAGAAGGTGGCAGGTGACCTGGCCGTACTGGCCAAGAAGGTGGACACCCGGGCGTTGTGACGCCCGGGTGGCCGGTTGGTCAGTTGGCGGCGACGAAGACCCGGGAGGCGACCTCGCGGGGCAGTCGCACCCGGTCGCCCGACCGGTCGATCGACACCCCGTCGCGCTCCTGTGCCACGGTCACCGTGGCGCCCGGGTCGACACCGGCGGCGTGCAGTTGACGCAGCACGTCGGCGTCCTTCTGCACGCTCTCGCAGATCCGGCGCACCACGACCGGCCCGGAGAGGCCGGGGAAGGCCAGGTTGCGCTCGCCCTCGACGGCCTCGGTGGCCTCCGCCGCCGGCGAGCCCAGCTCCTGTAGCCCCGGGATCGGGTTGCCGTACGGGGAGCGGGTCGGCCGGTTGAGCAGGTCGTACACCCGCTTCTCCACCGCGTCGCTCATCACGTGCTCCCAGCGGCAGGCCTCCTCGTGGGCCTCCTCGTAGGGCATCCCGATGACGTTGACAAGCAGCAGCTCGGCGAGGCGGTGCTTGCGCATCACCGACACGGCGCTGCCGCGGCCCTGCACGGTGAGCGTCAGGTGCCGGTCGCCCTCGACCGTGAGGAGGCCGTCGCGCTCCATCCGGGCGACGGTCTGGCTCACGGTGGGGCCGCTCTGCTGCAGCCGTTCGGCGATGCGGGCACGCAGCGGCGGCACACCTTCCTCTTCCAGTTCGAGGATGGTGCGCAGGTACATTTCGGTCGTGTCGACCAGGTCGTGAGACTTCATAACGTCAGCGGCCCTCCGGTGCACGATGGTACCCCGGGTGGTGGCCCGGCGGCCGCCGCCGAACCGCGTGCCCTCGACGTGAATGGTGTTGGATGGTCGCCATGTCCGATACCCAGGAGCCGCTGGTCGAAGCCGATCGGCTCGCCGCCGAGCTTGACCAGGCCGATCCGCCCACCCTGCTCGACGTTCGCTGGCGGCTCGTCGGCCCACCCGGTCGTGACGACTACCGCGCCGGCCACCTGCCCGGCGCGGTCTTCGTCGACCTGGACACCGCGCTCTGCGGGCCGCCCGGCGCCGGCGGCCGGCACCCGCTGCCCGACCCGGCCGCCCTCCAGGCCGCGCTGCGGGCCGCCGGTGTCCGCGCCGGTCACCCGGTGGTCGTGTACGACGGAGGCGACGGCCTGGCCGCCGCGCGGGCCTGGTGGACGCTGCGCTGGGCGGGGCACCGGCAGGTGCGACTGCTGCACGGCGGCTACCCGGCCTGGGTCGCCGCCGGCCGGCCCGTCTCCACCGATGCGCCCGCCCCGCCCCCCGGCGACGTCGTGGTACGCCCCGGTGACCTTCCGGTGCTCGACGCGGGGCAGGCCGCCGAGCTGGCCGCCGCGGACGACGCGGTGCTGCTCGACGTGCGGGCGGCGCCCCGCTACCGGGGCGAGGTCGAGCCGATCGACCCGGTCGCCGGGCACGTGCCGGGGGCGGCGAACCTGCCCGCCGGAGAGTACGTCGGCCCGGACGGGCGCTTCCCGGCCGCCGAGGCGCTGCGTGAGCGGTTCGCCGCCGTGGGGGTGACCGGGGCGCGGGGCGTCGGGGCGTACTGCGGCTCCGGGGTGACCGCCGCGCAGGCGGTGCTCGCGCTGCACCTGGCCGGCCGCACCGATGCGGCGCTCTACGTTGGATCGTGGAGCAACTGGGTGGCCGACCCGGCGCGTCCGATCGCCTCCGGGCCGACACCTGGGCGCTGACCAGCGCGTGCGGTGGGTCGGGGATGGTCCTCGTGCGACGATGGGCTCATGTCCGACGACACGGTGGTGGTGTGGGACGAGTCGCTGCTCGCCTACGACATGGGTGACCATCCGCTCGACCCGGTCCGGGTGGAGCTGACCGTCGCGCTGGCCCGGGAGCTGGGCATCCTGGCCCGGCCCGGGGTGCGGATGGTCAAACCGGAGCCGGCCGACGACGCCCTGCTCACCCGGGTGCACGACCCTGCCTACCTGGCCGCGGTGCGGGCCGCGCCCCGCGATCCGCTCTTCGCCGGGTACGGGCTGGGCACGTCCGACAACCCGATCTTCGAGGGGATGCACGAGGCCAGCGCGCTGATCGCCGGCGCGACGGTGGCCGCCGCGGAGGCGGTCTGGCGTGGTGACGCCCGGCGAGCGGTGAACGTGGCCGGTGGCCTGCACCACGCGATGCCCGCCCGCGCGTCCGGCTTCTGTGTCTACAACGACCCCGCGGTGGCCATCGCCCGCCTGCTCGACCTGGGCGCGGAGCGGATCGCGTACGTGGACGTCGACGTGCACCACGGCGACGGTGTGCAGCAGATCTTCTGGAACGACCCCCGGGTGCTCACGGTGAGCGTGCACGAGACCCCGCTGGCGCTCTTCCCGGGCACGGGTTTCCCGGACGAGACGGGCGGGCCGGGCGCGCAGGGCACCGCGGTCAACCTGCCGTTGCCGCCGGGCGTCGACGACGCCGGCTGGCAGCGGGCGTTCCACGCGATCGTGCCGTCGGTGCTGCGCGCGTTCCGGCCGCAGGTGCTTGTCACCCAGTGCGGCGCCGACGGGCACCGACTGGATCCGCTCGCCGACCTCAACCTGACGGTGGACGGGCAGCGGGCCACCTACCTGGCGTTGCGCGCGCTCGCCGACGAGTTGTGCGACGGTCGGTGGGTGGCCACCGGCGGCGGCGGGTACGCGCTTGTCGAGGTGGTGCCCCGGGCCTGGAGTCAGCTACTGGCCGTGGCCACCGGCGACCCGATCGATCCGGCCACGCTCACCCCGCCGGCCTGGCGGGAGCTGGTCGCCTCCCGTCGTCTGGGCCGGGAGGTGCCGCTGCGGATGACCGACGACGCGGACCCGTCGTACGAGCCGTGGCAGCCGACCGGCGAGCCGAACGCGGTGGACCGGGCGGTCGCGGCGACCCGCAAGGCGGTCTTTCCGCTGCTCGGGCTCGATCCGTACGATCCGCGGGACTGAGCCGGGCGGGGGAGGGCTGCGCCGGTGACGACAGTGGACCAGCCGGTGGACGTGCTGCTCAGCGACGGCAGCACCGTCCAGTTGCGGCCGATCGAGCCGGCTGACGCGCCGGGCATCGTGGCGATGCACAGCCGGTTCTCCGAGCGCACCCGCTACCTTCGGTATTTTTCCCCGTACCCGCGCATCCCGGAACGGGACCTGATCCGGTTCGTCACCGTCGACCACCACGACCGGGAGGCGTTCGTGGTGCTGGCCGCCGACCGGATCGTCGCGGTCGGCAGGTACGAGCGGCTCGGCCCGCAGGCGCCGGACGCGGAGGTGGCCTTCGTGGTGGAGGACGCCTACCAGGGCCGGGGCATCGGTTCGGTGCTGATGGAGCACCTGGCCGACACCGCCCGCCGCAACGACATCATGAGCTTCGTCGCCGAGGTGTTGCCGACCAACGGGACGATGTTGCGGGTCTTCGCCGACTTCGGTTACCAGGTCCAGCGCGAGTACGCCGACGGTGTGGTGCACCTGAGCTTCCCGATCGCGCCCACCGACGCCACGCTTGAGGTGCAGCGTGGCCGGGAGCACCGCACCGAGGCCCGCTCGATCGCCCGGCTGCTCGCCCCGCGTGGCATCGTCGTCTACGGTGCCAGCGCCACCGGCCAGGGCGTCGGCGCGGCGGTGCTCGGGCATCTGCGCGACGGCGGTTTCACCGGCACGGTGGTGCCGGTGCATCCGAGCGCGTCGACAGTGGCGGGCCTGCCCGCGTACCGGTCGGCGGTCGACGCGGGCACGCCTGTGGACCTGGCGGTGGTGGCGGTCCCGCCGGAGGCGGCGACCGCTGTGGTCGCCGACGCCGCCGCCGCGGGGGTGCACGGTCTGGTGGTCATCTCGGCCGGCTTCGCCGAGGCCGGGGCCGAGGGCGCGGCCACGCAGCGGGCGCTGGTCCGCGCGGCGCACGCCGCCGGCATGCGGGTGGTCGGCCCGAACTGTCTCGGCGTGGCGAACACCGACCCGACGGTACGCCTCAACGCCACCCTCGCCCCGGCGTTACCGCCGGCGGGCCGGGTGGGCATCTTCAGTCAGTCCGGCGCGTTCGGGGTGGCGCTGCTCGCCGAGGCGGACCGGCGTGGCCTCGGCTTGTCCAGCTTCGTCTCGGCCGGCAACCGGGCCGACGTCTCCGGCAACGACCTTCTGCAGTACTGGCAGGACGATCCCGGCACCGACGTGATCATGTTGTATCTGGAGACCTTCGGCAACCCGCGCAAGTTCGCCCGGCTGGCCCGGCGGATCGGCCGGGCCAAACCTGTCGTCGCGCTCGCCTCGCCGGCCCGCCCGGTGGGGGTCGGTGACACCGCCGGGCCGGACGAGGTGGCGGTGGCCGCGCTCTTCGCCCAGTCCGGGGTGATCCGGGTGGATACCGTGCCGGAACTGCTCGACGTGGGTGTGCTGCTGGCCGACCAGCCGTTGCCGGTCGGCGGCCGGGTCGGTGTGGTGGGCAACTCCTCGGCCCTGACCGGCCTGGCCGCCACCGCCTGCGTCGGGCATGGCCTCACGGTGGCCGACGGTTATCCCCGCGACGTCGGGCCGAGCGCCGGTGCCGCCGAGTTCGCCGCCGCTCTCGCCGAGACGGCCCGCGACGACCAGGTGGACGCCCTGGTGGTGGTCTTCGCCCCGCCGCTGCCCGGCCAGCGGACCGATGTGGACGCGGACGTGACCGCCGCCCTACCGGCGGCCCTCGCGCTGGGCAAGCCGACAGTGGCGACGTCTCTGGCCGGGCGGCTGTCGCCGGGGGTGCCCGCGTACGGGGGAGTGGAGGAGTCGGTGCGGGCTCTCGCCCTGGTGCACCGGTACGCCGAGTGGCTACGCCGCCCGCCCGGGGTCGTACCCGAGTTGTCAGGTATCGACCGGGTCGCCGCGTCTGCCGCGTTCCGTCCCGACGCCACCGACCCCGGGGCGCTGCTGGCCGCGTACGGGATCGACGTGGTGGCGTCGGTGCCCGTCGACTCGGTCGACGCTGCGGTCGACGCGGCGGCACTGCTGGGCTACCCGGTGGCGCTCAAGGCGGCTGCCCCCGGGCTGCGGCACCGGCTCGACCTCGGCGCGGTCCGGCTCGACCTGCCCGACGAGCCGGCTCTGCGCCGGGCGTACGCCGAACTGGCCGCTGCCTTCGGCGCGGACGCGCTGATCCAGCCGATGGTCCCGCCCGGGGTGGCCTGCGTGGTGGAGCTGGTGGAGGATCCGGCGTTCGGGCCGGTGGTCGGCTTCGGTCTCGGTGGGGTCGCCACCGAGCTGCTGGGCGATCGGGCCTGGCGGGCGGTGCCGCTCACCGACACCGACGCGGCCGAACTGGTCGACGAGCCGCGGGCGGCGCCGCTGCTGCGCGGGCACCGGGGTGCCGCGCCGGTCGACCGCAAGGCCCTGGCCGACCTGTTGCTGCGGGTGGGTCAGCTCGCCGACGAGCAGCCCCGCGTGCGGTCGTTGACCCTCAACCCGGTGCTCGCCCGTCCGGACGGCATCGCGGTCCTGCACGCCCAGCTCCAGGTGGGCGGCGTTGCCGCCCGCCCGGACACCGGCCCCCGCCGCCTCTGAGAGTCAGGGCCGGCTGGAAATCTGTTGGACGCCCCACGAGTTGCCGTCCGGGTCGGTGAAGAAGACGAAACCGACGTTGTCCAGCGGGTCCGGCACCGACCGGGGATTCTGACCCACCACCTGGATCTCGCTCACCGGCACACCTCGCTCGACCAGTTCCTCGCGGGCCCGCCTCAGGTCGGGCACCACCAGTTGCAGGCCCTTGAGTGAGCCCGGTGGCATGTCCGGGACGACACCCTTGCCGATCACGATGGAGCAGCCGGAGCCGGGCGGGGTCAACTGGATGATCCGCGCCTCGTCGCTGATCACCGTGTCGTGATCCACTGTGAAGCCGAGCTGGTCGGCGTAGAACGCCTTCGCCCGGTCCAGGTCGGAGACCGGCACGATCACCACTTCCAACGTCCAGTTCATTGTCGCTCTCCTCGTTTCGAGCACCGATGGCCGCAGTGGGGCGAGTCGCCGCACCATCACAGCACGGAAGGCCCCGGCGAACCGCCAGGACCTTCCGTGGGAACCGGGGTGCGTCAGCAGGCGTACGCCTCCAGGCGCTGCGCCCGCTCCGGGGCACGCAACTTCAGCAGCGTCACCTTCTCGATCTGCCGGATCCGCTCCCGCGACAGGCCGAACTCGCGGCCGACCTCGTCGAGCGTGCGCTGCCGGCCATCGTCCAGACCGAACCGCAACCGGATGACCGCCTGCTCCCGCTGGGACAGGGTGGCGAGCACGATGCTGACCTCGTTGCGCAGCTCGCCCTGGGCGGCGGCGTCGACCGGCTCGGTGCGCGGGTCCACCGAGGCCACGAAGTCGCCGAGCGCGCTCTCCCCGTCGTCGCCGACGGCCTGGTCCAGGCTGACCGGCTCCCGGTCGTAGGAGATCAGCTCGATGACCTGGACCTCGGGGATCTCCAGGGCGCGGGCGACCTCGGCGACTGTCGGTTCGCGGCCCAGCGTCACCGCCAGCTCGCGGCGGGCCCGGACCATCCGGTTGACCTGCTCGACCATGTGCACCGGGATGCGGATGGTGCGGGCCTGGTCGGCCATGGCCCGGGTGATCGCCTGCCGGATCCACCAGGTGGCGTACGTGGAGAACTTGTAGCCCTTGGCGTAGTCGAACTTCTCCACCGCCCGGATCAGGCCGAGGTTGCCCTCCTGGATCAGGTCGAGGAACGCCATGCCACGGCCGGTGTAGCGCTTGGCGATGCTGACCACCAGCCGCAGGTTCGCCTCCAACAGGTGGTCCTTGGCCGCCCGGCCCTCCGCGACGACGAGTTCCAGGTCGGCCCGCAACTCCTCGGAGACCGGGGTGCAGGTGCGCAGCTTCTCGTCCGCGAACAGGCCGGCCTCGATCCGCCGGGCCAGGTCGACCTCCTGGGCGGCGGTCAGCAGCTTCGTCCGGCCGATCCCGTTGAGGTACGCCCGGACCAGGTCGGTGGAGATGCCACGCTCGTCGGTGGCGTCCAGGTCGGCGAGGACCTCGGAGGTCCCGTCGGTGTCGGTCGTGGTGGCCGGGCGCATCCGGTGTTCCGTCATCTGCAGGACCATCTCTGTCTCTCCCCGTTTCCACGTCTGTGCCGTGTCTCCGGCCCAGTGGTGCCGGTGTGAGACACAGCTTGGCGGGCGGGGCGTAAAACGGGAGTGAGGCGATCGGGCACCCGACAGGAATTGGGTCGGATCGTTGGTGCGGAGTGTCGTCCCGGTCTGTGCTTGCCCGCCACGGCTACGTTGCGGACGGTCGGCCACCTCGGTCGGCACGGTCACAGTTGGAGGACGGTGTGGTCTTCAAGCGGCTCATGAAGGCGATGGGGGTCGGCGGCCCGTCGGTGGAGACGGTGCTGGCCGACCTGAACTGCCGCCCGGGCGGCCAGTTGGAGGGCCGCATCCAGGTGGTCGGCGGTGACCACCAGGTCGACATCGACCACGTCGCCCTCGGCCTGGTCACCCGGGTCGAGGTCGAGAGCGGCGACAACGACTACGACACCACCCAGGAGTTCCACCGCCAGCAGGTCACCGGCGCGTTCCGGCTGGAGCCGGGGCAGCGCCACGACATCCCGTTCCGTTTCGACGTGCCGTGGGAGACACCGGTCACCGAGCTGTACGGGCAGCACCTGCACGGCATGACGATGGGGCTGCGTACCGAGCTGGAGGTTGCCCGCGCGGTCGACAAGGGCGACCTGGACGCGGTGTCGGTGCACCCGCTGCCCGCTCAGGAACGACTACTGGACGCGTTGCTGCGGCTGGGTTTCCGGTTCGCACGCGCCGATGTGGAGCGTGGGCACATCTACGGCGTACGGCAGACGTTGCCGTTCTACCAGGAGATCGAGTTCGGCCCGGCGCCGCAGTACGCCCGCTCGATCAACCAGTTGGAGGTCACCTTCGTCGCCGACGCCCACCAGATGCAGGTGGTGCTGGAGGTCGACAAGCGCGGTGGTGTCTTCACCGAGGGTCGGGACGCCTTCGGCCGGTTCACCGTCGACCACGCCACCGCCGATCGCACCGACTGGACCGCCGAACTGGACAACTGGCTCCGCCAGTCCCTGTCCCGCCGAGGCCTCTTCTCCTGACCCCACCCCACCCCACCCCACCCCGCCCCGCCCGCCGCCTGTCCGGTGATCATGAGGTTGACCGGCGATTCGATCTTCAAAGGACCCGTCAACCTCATGATCAACCAGGGGTCAGGGGTGGGTGGGTCAGAGGTCCAGGAGGAGGGTTCGGGGGCCGATGTTGGTGCTTTCCACCAGCATGTGGGTGCGGAAGCGACCGGTCTCCACCTTCGCTCCTCGTTCGCGTAGGGCGTCGACCACCGCTGTCACCAGTGGTTCGGCCACCTCGGCGGGGGCGGCCGCCGTCCAGCTCGGCCGGCGGCCCTTGCGCGCGTCGCCGTAGAGGGTGAACTGGCTGACCACGAGGATCGGCGCGCCGGTGTCGGCGGCGGACCGTTCGTCGTCCAGGATGCGCAGCTCATGCACCTTGCGGGCCATCGTCCGAGCGGTCTCCGCGGTGTCGGTGTGGGTCACCCCGAGCAGCACCAGCAGGCCGTTCTCGATCGCGCCGACCACCTCGCCGTCCACCGTCACGCTGGCCCGCCCGACGGTCTGCACCACCGCACGCATCAGGCGGTCACCGCCTCGATGAAGCCGCGCTCCAGCAGGTGCGCCACGATCGGGCCGGCGGCCTCGGCCATCTCGTCGGGCTCGACGTCGTGCGCGGCGGCGAGCAGGGCGAGCTGGTCACGCAGCGGCAGCCGGCCGTCGGCGCCACCGACAAGCGCCAGCACCAGTGGGTCGATCTCCTCGGTCCAGCGCAGGCCGTGCGGCATCGCCAGGACCTGCCGGTCCACCGCCCAACCCTCGTCACCCATGGTGGCCTCCTGCCGTAGCTGGAGACCCTCGGCGGCCCGGTAGCGCTCGGCGAGCAACGCCTCGGTGTCGCGTACCCGGAGAAAGTCCTGGCGGTCGAACCAGGCGGCGACCTGGTCGCCCAGCGGTGGCTGCACCCGCTGGCGCAGGTCCTCCACCCGGACCACCGGGTCGGCGTGTCCGCCTCGGCGCAGGGACACGATGCCGAAGCCGATCCCCTCCACCTTGTGCGCGTCGAACCAGTCCAGCCAGGCGGCCATCCGCTGCGGGTCGGCGGTCTCGCCGACGTCGGTGAGCCACAGGTCGACGTAGGCCATCGGGTCGGCCACCTCGCGCTGGATCACCCAGGCGTCCAGGCCGGTCCCGGCGAACCAGTCGGCCACCCGCTCGTCCCACGCCTCGCCGGCGACGTGCACCCAGTTCGCCAGGTACTGCATGGTGCCGCCCTCGGTGAGCAGGCCCGGGGCGGCGGCGGCCAGTTCCGCGCCGATCGCGTCACCGACCCGACCGGAGTCGCGGTAGACGTGCGTGGTGGTGCCCGGACCGACAACGAACGGCGGGTTGCTCACCACCAGGTCGAACCGCCGGCCGGCCACCGGGGCCACCAGGTCACCGCGGAGCAGCTCCCAGTCCTGCCCATTGAGGGCGGCGGTGGTCGCGGCGAAGCGCAGCGCCCGCTCGGAGAGGTCGGTGGCGGTCACCGACCTGGCGTGGGTCGACAGGTGCAGGGCCTGCACGCCGGAGCCGGTGCCCAGGTCCAGTGCGGTGTCGACCGGCCGGCGCATGGTCGCGCCGATCAGGGTCTGGGTGGCCCCGCCGATGCCGAGGACGTGCTCGGCGTGCAACGGGCGACCCGGGCGGGCACTCGCCGACACGTCGGCGAGCACCCACCAGTCCTCGCCGTACGGCTCCAGGTCGACGCCGGCACGCAGGCCGTCGCCGTACCGCTCGACCAGCCCGCCAGCGAGGGCCTCCGCCAGGCCCAGCGGTGCCAGCGCGGCGACCACCGCCGACTCCGGCTCGGTCTGGTCGCAGATGAACATCCGGATCAGGGTGCCGAGCGGGTCGCCGTCCTCGGTGGCGCGCAGCGCGGCCCGGTAGTCGTTGCGGGCGACCGCGGCGGTCGCCTGGGCGCCCAGCCGCTCGGCGATGCCCTGGCTGGTGAATCCGGTCCGGGTCAGCGCGGTGCGCAGGGCGTCGACGCCGGCGGGGGAGAGCAGCATGTCGTGTTCGTCCACCCCGACATCCTGCCTGCCGTCGCGTCCCGGGTCAGCGTCACCCGCCGGAAGGTGTCGGAGCGTCGGTGTCCGCCCGACTCGGTACGCCAGGCAGGATGGTCCGCATGACGCTCGTGCTGCCCATCGACCCGGAGGCCAACCGGCTGCTGGAGCGCAGCCCGCTGGCGCTGCTCCTCGGCATGGTCCTTGATCAACAAGTTCCGATGGAGAAGGCGTTCTCCTCGCCGTACGTGCTGGCGCAGCGGCTCGGCCATGAGCTGGACGCGGCGGAGCTGGCCGGGTACGACCCGGAGGCCCTGGTCGCGCTCTTCGCCCAGCCGCCCGCGCTGCACCGGTTCCCGAAGGCGATGGCGGCCCGGGTGCAGGAGGTCTGCCGGGTGCTGGTGGAGCGCTACGACGGTGACGCGGCACTGCTCTGGTCGGAGGTCGCCGACGGGCCGGAGCTGCTGCGCCGGGTCTCGGCGCTGCCCGGCTTCGGCAGGCAGAAGGCGCAGATCTTCGTGGCCCTGCTCGGCAAGCGCTTCGGGGTGACCCCGCAGGACTGGCGGAAGGCGGCCGGTGACTACGGCGACCCGGGCGCGTACCGGTCGGTGGCCGACGTCACCGACGTCGACTCGCTGCGTCGGGTGCGGGAGTTCAAGCAGCAGATGAAGGCGGCGGCCAGGGCGAAGGCCACCGACGGCTGACCCGTGTGCTCAGGCGGCGGTGGGATGCGCCAGCGAGGCCAGCGCACGCCGGACGTCGGCCAGCGAGACGGTCGCCGAGTCGTCCAGGTCGGCCAGGCCGGCCTCGATCCACTGGCGCATCAGCGTGGTGACCCCGATGCCCCGGGCGTCGGCGGCGGCCCGCACCCGCTCGTAGGTGTCCAGCGGCAGCCGGACCGATCGGCTCACCATCGGCACGTCGGTGTCGGGAGTGGGAAGATCCACCCCCGGGCCCTCGTCGATCAACTCGGCGATCCGGTCGCCGCCGTTGTGGAACTGCTTGGTCGCGTCGTCACGGTGCATCGTCACGGCCTCCTCGTCTCCCGAGATCTCCGCACGGCCTCGTCGTAGCGCTTGGACTCGACGTCGCTCAACTCGCGGGCGGAGAGGATGTCCCAGTCGTTGTCGGTGCCATCGGCCTCGGCGAGCAGCACCGCCAGTCGGCGGCCCCGACGGGCAACGGCGTAGACCACCATGACGTCGTCGCCCAGGTGGCGGATGACCCGTCGGGCGCTGTGCAGCGCCTCCCAGACTTCCCCGGGCGTGACGTCGTAGACCCTCAGGTTGGACAACGCCTCGTCGGTGAAGCTGAACCTGCTGCCCACGTCGCGGAGCGTACCACGCGCGTAACACGCAATGGGATGAGTCGAATTTCGCTGATCACGGGTTTGCGGTGACAGGATGGGGCGTAATCCCCTCGAGGAGGTCCATGGTGAAGCGGCAGGCCTACCAGCCGATTCTGATCACCGACGCCTCGCGCAGCCAGGACGATCAGCTCAACAGTCGCCAGCGCCGTTATGTCCTGATGATGGGCATCCGGGTGCTGTGCATCATCGTCGGCGCGATCCTGGTCGGTGCGAACGCCCCACTGCTCTGGCTGTGGCTGCCGCTGTGCGGCCTCGGCATGGTGCTCATTCCCTGGCTGGCCGTGCTGCTCGCCAACGACCGGCCGCCCAAGGAGGAGCACCGGCTGGCCAACCGGTTCCACCCTCGGCAGCAGGACGACACCCCGCCGATGAGCCTCACCGCCGAGGAGCGCCCGCACAAGGTCATCGACGTCGAACCCTGACCCGCGAACGGGCCAGGGTCCGAGCGGTCACGGCTGCGGCCGTGCGCCAATCGTGGAGACGGCGAGCGCCCCCAGGTCGGTGGCACGGTTCAGCGCCACGGTCGGGGTGGCGCCGGCGAGCCAGGCGGTGAGCAGGCCGGCCGCGAAGGCGTCGCCCGCCCCGGTGACGTCGCGCACCGCCACCCGCCGGGCCGGAGCCACCCAGACGGCCGCGCTGCGGTCGACCCAGACCGCGCCGGCCGCCCCCCGCTTCACCACGACCCGCCAGGCCGTCGCCGACAGCGCCCGCCCCTGCGCCGCCGGGTCCAGCCCGCCGGCCAGCACCGTGGCCTCGTCCGCGTTGACAAGCAGCAGGTCGACATCGCGTACCCAACTCAGGAACGCCGCAGCGCCCACCCGCCGCAGCGGCGCCGCGGAGGCCGCGTCGACGCTCGTGGTGAGCCCGCGCTCGCGGGCGGCGGCCAACGCCCGCAGCCCGGCGTCGCGCGACCCGGCGTCCAACAGGGTGTACGCGGACAGGTGCAGATGCCCGGCGTCGGGCACCGCCGCGAGGGCCCGCTCGACGTGCGCGACGCTCAGCCGCAGGTTCGCGCCCCGCTGGCTGACCATGGTGCGCTCGTCGTCGGCGGCCAACACCATCACCGTGCCGGTCGACACGTCCTCGACCCGCTCGATCGCGCAGTCGACACCCGCCCGCTCCAGCTCGGCGACCCGGTCCCGCCCGGCGTCGTCGTCGCCGACGGCGCCGACGAGCGTGACGTCCACCCGCTGCGCGGCGACCCAGGCGGCGGTGTTGGCCGCCTGACCGCCGCCGCCGATACTGATCGCGGCTCCGGTGTCCGAGCCGGCCGCGAGCGGCCCGGACAGCACGGCGACCACATCGGTGATCACGTCCCCGACGACGACCACCCGGGCCGGTCGGGTCATACCGCGGCGGCGGTGTCGCGGGCGGCCGCGGCCACCGCGATCCGCGCGGCCAGGTCCGCGTTGCGCAGGATGATCCGGACGTTGACGGCGAGGCTCGCGCCCTCGGTGGCCGAGTGGAAGTGCGCGAGCAGGTACGGGGTGACGGCCTTGCCGGTGATCCCGTCCCGCTCCAGCAGGGCCAGACCGTCGGCGAGCGTCCGGTCGTGCAGCTCCGGGTCGAGCTGTTCGTCGACCGGCAGCGGGTTGGCGACGAGCAGCCCGCCGGTGTGCAGCGCGTGCGCGTCCCGGGCGGCGAGCACGTCGGCGACCTGCTCCGGCGAGTCCACCGACCAGTCCAGGTCGAAGCCGGCATCGGTGCGGTAGAAGCCGGGGAACCGGCGGGTGCGGTAACCGAGCACGGCGACCCCGAGGGTCTCCAGGCGCTCCAGCGTCGCACCCACGTCGAGGATCGACTTGACGCCGGCGCAGACCACCACGATCGGGGTCTGGGCCAGGGTGACCAGGTCGGCCGACTCGTCGAAGGTGTGCGCGGCCTCCCGGTGCACCCCGCCCAACCCGCCGGTGGCGAACACCCCGATCCCGGCAGCGGCGGCCACGGCGCTCGTCGCGGCAACGGTGGTGGCGCCGTCCACGCCGGTCGCCGCAGCCACCGCGAGGTCGCGCACGGAGAGCTTCGTCACTCCGTCGACCGTGGCCAGTCGGGTCAGCTGCGCGTCGTCCAGGCCGACCACCAGCTTGCCGCCGATCATGCCGATCGTCGCGGGAACGGCACCGGCGTCCCGGACCGCCCGCTCGATTTCCCTGGCCACCCGCAGGTTCTCCGGCCGGGGTAGCCCGTGCGAGACGATGGTGCTCTCCAGTGCGACGACGGGTCGGCCGTCGCGCAGGGCTTCGGCGACCTCGGTGCCGTAGCTGAGGTGAAAGTCAGTCACACGGGCACCGTACGGGGTCGGGCTCCGGCCGGCCTCAGGTGGACCCGGCCGTGATGACCTGCCAAACTTGACGGTTGGAGGTGCAGACGTGAGCACAGAGGTTCTCGAGCGTCCAGAACTGAAGGACGCCGACACCGGTCCCGAGATGTTCCACTACGTCCGCAAGGAGAAGATCGCCGAGAGTGCCGTCATGGGCACCTTCGTCGTCGCGCTCTGCGGCGAGACGTTCCCGGTCACCAAGGCGGCCAAGCCGGGTTCGCCGGTCTGCCCCAAGTGCAAGGAGATCTACGACTCGTACCGCGAGTGAACCCCGGCCGGTCTCCCGGCCGGCGACGTAGCCTGCGGCGGTGACCACCTCCACCGCCCTGCTCCTCGCCGACCTGACCGGCGTCGCGGTGTTCGCCGCCTCCGGGGCCTCGGCGGCTGTGGCCAAACGGCTCGACCTCTTCGGCGTCGCGTTCGTCGGGTTCGTGGCCGCCCTCGGCGGTGGGATCTTCCGGGACCTGGTCATCGACGAGGTGCCGCCGCTGGCCTTCGCCGACTGGCGGTACGCGGCCACCGCCGCGATCACCGCTTTGGCCGTCTTCTGGCTGCACCCACAACTGACCCGACTGCGCACCACAGTGCTGGTGCTGGACGCGGCGGGCCTCGCGCTGTTCACCGTCACCGGCACGCTCAAGGCGCTCGACGCCCGGGTGCCGGCCGTCGGCGCGTGCCTCATCGGCATGCTCACCGCGATCGGCGGCGGGCTCGCCCGCGACCTGCTCACCGCCGAGATTCCCGTCGTCCTGCGCCGGGAGATCTACGCGCTGGCCGCGCTGGCCGGGTCGGTCACCGTGGCGCTGCTGTACGTCACCGGGCAGACCGGACCGGCGCCGCTCACCGCCGCCGCCGTCCTGGTCTTCGGGCTGCGCCTGATCGCACTGCGTCGACGCTGGTCCGCGCCGGTGGCGACGCTGCGCCCGCCGCGTACCGGTGGGGCGGATCCGCGCACCGACCGGGAGTGGTGAGACGGTCGGGCCGCTGATCGGTTGGGTACGGGACTGTGACAGGCGTGGCGTCGCCTGGGCCGTGGGGCCCGCGCTGGTTATGCTGAGTCGGCCTTCGCGGCAGCTTCTGCGCGGAGGCGTTTTCATGGGCGGCGGGACTCGTGGCCCTCGCCCGGGGTCCGCCATCGTGCGGTCGGAGAGGAGCTTCGCGTGGCAGCCCGGACGCCGGTGCTCGAGACGTTCCCGGCACTACGCGCCTGGCAGCGCAAGGCGCTGGTGGAATACCTGCGTCGGCGTACCGACGACTTCACCGCGGTCGCCACGCCAGGTGCCGGCAAGACCACCTTCGCCCTGCGGATCGCGGCCGAACTGCTCGCCGACGGCACCGTCGAGGCGGTCACCGTGGTCGCACCGACCGAGCACCTGAAGAACCAGTGGTCCGACGCCGCGGCCCGGGTGGGCATCCAACTCGACGCCGCCTTCCGCAACGCCGACCTGCACTCCGCGGCCGACTTCCACGGCGCGGTGGTCACCTACGCCCAGGTGGGCATGGCCCCACAGGTGCACCGCCGGCGCACCATGACCCGGCGCACCCTGGTCATCCTCGACGAGATCCACCACGCGGGCGACTCCCGGTCCTGGGGTGACGGCGTGAAGAACGCCTTCGAACCCGCCGTACGCCGGCTGATGCTCACCGGGACACCGTTCCGCTCCGACGACAACCCCATCCCCTTCGTCAGCTACGAGCGGGGCGGAGACGGGCTGCTGCGCTCCCGCGCCGACTCCGTGTACGGCTACTCCGACGCGCTGCGCGACGGCGTGGTCCGGCCGGTGCTCTTCCTGGCGTACTCGGGAGAGACCCGGTGGCGGACGAACGCGGGGGAGGAGTTGGCCGCCCGCCTCGGCGAACCCATGACGCAGGACCTGGTGGCGCAGGCCTGGCGGACCGCCCTGGACCCGGCCGGGGACTGGATGCCACAGGTGCTGCGGGCGGCCGACGCCCGACTCACAGTGCTCCGCAACGCGGGGATGGCCGACGCCGGTGGCCTGATCATCGCCACCGACCAGCAGACCGCCCGCTCGTACGCCAAGTTGATCGAGCAGGTGACCGGCGAGAAGGCCGCCGTGGTGCTCTCCGACGACCAGGGCGCGTCCGCCCGGATCGCGACGTTCGCGGCGTCCGACCAGCGGTGGCTGGTCGCGGTGCGGATGGTGTCCGAGGGGGTGGACATCCCCCGGCTCGCGGTCGGGGTCTACGCCACAAGCGCCAGCACGCCGCTCTACTTCGCCCAGGCCATCGGCCGGTTCGTCCGGGCCCGTCGGCCCGGGGAGACCGCGTCGGTGTTCCTGCCCAGCGTGCCGCACCTGCTCGGCCTGGCCAGCGAGATGGAGACCGAGCGGGACCACGTGCTCGGCAAACCCAAGGAATCCGACGGCTTCGACGACGACCTGCTGGAACGGGCGCAGCGCGACGACCAGGCCAGCGGCGAGCTGGAGAAGCGGTTCGCCGCGCTCTCGGCCACCGCCGAGCTGGACCAGGTGATCTTCGACGGCGCGTCGTTCGGCACCGCCGCCCAGGCCGGCACCCCCGAGGAAGAGGAATACCTCGGCCTGCCCGGCCTCCTCACCGCCGACCAGGTTTCCCTGCTGCTGACCAAGCGGCAGGCCGCCCAACTCGCCGCCCAACGCCGCCGTACCGCCGACGCGGCCGCTCAGCCGGCCGCTGCGCCCACCGCGGCACCTCCGGCACCCATGAGCGCCGCCCAGCGTCGCGTGGCCCTCAGGCGCCAACTGAACGCTCTGGTGGCCGCCCGACACCACCGCACCGGCCAGCCGCACGGCAAGATCCACGCCGAGCTGCGCCGACTCTGCGGTGGCCCGCCGAGTGCCCAGGCCACCATCGAGCAGCTAGAGGAACGCATCGCCACCGTCCAGACCCTCTAGACCCGCCATTCCGTAGCAGGCTGTGTCGTGGCGCCGTGTGGCGTGCGTCCGTGCTGGCGGTGCTCTGCGCCCGCGCGTGCGCGTGGTGTCTGTTGCGTGCGGGGGTCTCCTCGGCGGTGGTCTGTGCCCGTGCGTGGGGTGGTCTGTGCCCGTGCCTGCGGGGTGCACGTGGGTGCGGTGCTCTGCGCCCGTGCGTGCGGTGGTCTGCGCCCGTGCGTGCGGTGGTCTGCGCCCGTGCGTGCGGTGCTGCGCCCGTGCGTGCGGTGGTCTGCGCCCGTGCGTGCAGGTCGGCCTGCGCCCGCGCATGTGGTTGGTCTGCGTTCGCCCAACGAGGTGTGCCCGGCTTGAGTGCAGTGCGGTCTGCGCCCGTGCGTGCAGTGCGATCTGCGTTCGCGCACGTGGTGTGGTCGGGGTCCGTGCGTGCGACGTGATCCACTCGACTTTCTTGAAAACTCGGTGTTCGAGTCAGGTCGAAGGCGCGATTTCAGTGAACCCGAGTGGATCAACGAGGCCTTGGGCGGTGCAGAGGAGGATCGCCTGCCCGAAACGGCCGGGGATGCCCCGTGCGGGCATCTCGATCTCAAGATCGCGCTGTATCCAGGTCGTGGTGGGGCTCGGCGCGTCGCTGAGACGACTACATCCTGGTTCGAGCGTGACCTTGACGGCCGGTGGAGCCCAGACCTCGCTTCCGGTGTCTCGGGGCGGTGTTCGACGTCAAGATCCGCGCAGGATCAGGGATGTTGCTGTCTCCCGCGTGTCGGAGGCAGCAACATCGGGGAAGTTGCTCGGATCTTGGCGCAGGGCGCAGGGCGCAGGGCGCAGGGCGCAGGGCGCAGGGCGCAGGGCGCAGGGCGCAGGGCGCAGGGCGCAGGGCGCAGGGCGCGCGGGGCGCAGGGCGCAGGGCGCGCGGGGCGTGCGGGGCGCAGGGCGTGCGGGGTGCGAGGCGTGCGGGGCGCAGGGCGCAGGGCGTGCGGGGTGCGAGGCGTGCGGGTGCGGGGCGTGCGGGGCGCAGGGTGTGGGGCGTGCGGTGCATAGGTCGTGCGGGGCGCGGCAGGGCGTGCGGTGCGCAGGTGGGTGCGGGGTGCGGGGCGTGCGGTGCGCAGGGCGTGCGGTGTGCAGGGCCTGCGGGGCGTGCGGGGTGCGTTGGACAGGAAAAGCCGACCGGAGGTCCCCTCGGGGGACCTCCGGTCGGCTATGTCGGTTAGCGGATTTAGTTCGCCATCAGATCGGCGCCACGCCAGCTGAAATCGGGCTCCGTTGCGAACCGCTCGGTGATCTTCACGAGATCCTCCGCGTACTTGTTCGCGTGGTGCCCGCAGAACACCAGCTCGCTCCCACCCGCCAGAGTGATCCGGAGCTTCCCGGCAGCATTGCAGCGGTCGCACCGTTCATCGGCGGCTGGGGGTGCCACCGTCTCGGGCGGCGGCGTGAGGGTCGGGGTCATCGCCTTCCTCCTCTGGTCGTCACCGATGAACAATCTCTTCGGTCGTTGCTCACCTATGGTGCAACACCCTTACTAGGCACTGCCTTCCCTGTGTGCCCGCGGGGGACCGAGGTCACACCTGGCAGGGACAGTGTGCCGTGCACCCAGGGTGCCACGTCAACGATCACATTCGTGCATCCGGACGATCACCATCTGGTGTTGCACACCAGGTGGTCAAAACGACACGTTCGGTTGACGAAACCGGCTCAGTCCAGGTAATCCCGGAGGACCTGCGACCGGGACGGGTGACGCAGCTTGGACATCGTCTTGGACTCGATCTGCCGGATCCGCTCCCGGGTCACCCCGTAGACCTGGCCGATCTCGTCCAGCGTCCGTGGCTGGCCGTCGGTCAGGCCGAAGCGCAGGCGTACCACACCCGCCTCACGCTCGGAGAGCGTCTGCAACACCTGCTGGAGCTGGTCCTGCAGGAGCGAGAACGAGACCGCGTCGACCGCGACCACTGCCTCGGAATCCTCGATGAAGTCACCGAGCTGGCTGTCGCCCTCGTCGCCGATGGTCTGGTCCAGAGAGATGGGCTCCCGAGCGTACTGCTGGATCTCCAGCACCTTCTCGGGTGTGATGTCCATCTCCTTGGCCAGCTCCTCCGGAGTGGGCTCGCGACCCAGATCCTGGAGCAGCTCGCGCTGTATGCGGCCGAGCTTGTTGATGACCTCGACCATGTGCACCGGGATGCGGATGGTGCGGGCCTGGTCGGCCATGGCCCGGGTGATCGCCTGCCGGATCCACCAGGTGGCGTACGTGGAGAACTTGTAGCCCTTGGTGTAGTCGAACTTCTCCACCGCCCGGATCAGGCCGAGGTTGCCCTCCTGGATCAGGTCGAGGAAGGCCATGCCGCGCCCGGTGTACCTCTTGGCCAGCGACACCACCAGTCGGAGGTTCGCCTCCAGGAGGTGGTTCTTGGCCCGCTCGCCGTCACGGGAGATCCAGCCCAGGTCACGGACCATGTCCCGGACGAGCTTCTCTTCGCCCTCGTCGGCGGCACGCAGTCGCTCGGCGGCGTAGAGCCCGGCCTCGATCCGCTTGGCCAGCTCCACCTCCTGCTCGGCGTTGAGCAGCGGAACCTTGCCGATCTGCTTCAGGTACGCGCGGACCGAGTCGGCCGAGGCGGTCAGCTCGGCGTCCCGCCGGGCCTGCTTGAGTGCCTCGGACTCCTCGTCGTCCCACTCGAAGTCGTTGTCGGTCGCCGAGGCGGCGGCGTCGGTCTCGGCGGCCTGGGCCAGCTCGGCCGGCTCCTCGACCACCACGTCCTCGATCGCGGCGGCCAGTTCCTCCGGGTCGATCTCGCCGTCGGCGCCCTCGCCCTTGGCCTTGCCGGCGGCCTTCGTCGGTTTGGCGCCGGCAGCCGCGGCAACCGTCGCCTTGGTGGCTCGGGTCGACTTGGTCGCCTTCGCCGAAGCCGCCGCGGCGGCCTCGGCGGAGGTGCCGGTGGCCTTGCGTGCGGCCACCTTGCGCGGGGCCGGCGCCGACGGCGCGTCGTCGGCGGCTGGCGCCTGCTTCGGGGCCGGCGGGGCGGCCTTCTTGGTGGTCTTGGCGGTGGTGGCCCGGGACGCGGGGGTCGTCGAGCGGGCCGCGGCGACCCGGCGGCGGGTGCTCGCCGAGCCGTCCACCACGACGGTCACTCCCGCCTCGGAGAGCGCCCGCAGGATCTTCTTGGCCTGGGCCGGAGTCACCTCAGCGGTCTCGACGGTGCGCGCGAGCTGGGCCGACGTGAGCTGACCACCGGCGCTCTGCGCGTGGGCGATCAGGGTGTCGGTGAGCGAGCGAACGTCGGCGCCGGGCTGGCGGGGTTCTGTCACGAATGACCTTCCGGAGGCGAAGAGCGGGCACGGCCGGGTCGTCCGGCACAGCGTGGGGCAACCGGCCGGGCGATGTGGTTGAGGGACCCTCGCGTCCCGGGCCGGCCGGTGGTCGGCGGTCCGTGGCACGTGGGCAGGGGTGAATTGTAACGCCGTCTGCGGCGATCATCCTGCGCCGCACTGCGTAACGACGGTGGGACCGCTGATTCGGCGCTGATCTGGACTTTGTAAGGATGATACCCGCGCGTGGCCCGGAACACCCCGGTCGTGCGGGAAGGGGACGTTGGGATGCACGGTTCGGCACCGTCACCTCGGGATCTTTTGGCGATCGCGCTCGACGTGGCGCGGGACGCGGCGGCCACCGCGTACCGGATGCGCGTCGAGGGGGTTTCCGTGGCCGCGACCAAGAGCACGGTCACCGACGTGGTCACCGCCGCCGACCGGGCGGTCGAGCGGCAGGTGCTCGACGCGCTGAAGCGGGCGCGACCGCACGACGCGGTGCTCGGCGAGGAGTACGGCACCGGGGACACCGGGCCGGTCGCGCCGGGCGGGGTGCGGTGGATCGTCGACCCGATCGACGGCACCGTGAACTACCTCTACGGGCTGCCGTACAGCGCGGTCTCGCTGGCCGCCGAGGTGGACGGGGTGGTGGTCGCCGGCGTGGTGCGCAACGTGAGCACCGGCGAGGAGTGGACGGCCACGGCCGGGGGCGGCGCCTGGCGCGACGGGGTCCGGGTGCGATGCTCCGCCGAGGTGGACCTGGGGCAGGCGCTGGTCGGCACCGGCTTCGGCTACGACGCCCGTCGTCGTGCGCACCAGGCCCAGGTGGTGGCCGGGTTGATCGCACACGTCCGGGACATCCGTCGGCTGGGGGCCGCCGCGCTGGACCTCTGCCTGGTCGCGGAGGGCCGGCTCGACGCGTACTTCGAGAAGGGCCTCGCGGCCTGGGACCTGGCGGCGGGTGGGCTGGTGGCCGCCGAGGCGGGTGTGCGGGTCGCCGGCCTGGCCGGCCGACCGCCGGGGCCGGACCTGGTGGTCGCCGCCCCGCCCGCGCTCTTCACGCCGCTGCACGACCGGCTCGCCGAGTTGGACGCCGCCGGCGGCCCCTGACCGCTCGACGGGACGGCGCGTGGCGGTGGTTACGCCGTCACTTGGCGGCCGGGGAGGGGCAGGAGCCCTTGGGCGCCTTCGGCGGCCCCGAGTCGCCGAGGGACTGGTTGACCTCGGTCGTGGTGGCGAGCTGCTGGAAGTTGTTGCCCAGCACGACGTCCACGGTGTCGTCGGTGCGCTTCTCGTCGTAGCCCCGCACGGCCTCGTTGAGGAAGTACGCCTCGAGCAGGTGCGCGGAACCGACGCCCTTTGGGCCGTACCGCAGCACCGCGACGCCGTCGACCTGCTTCTTCTCGTCCCCGGTCTTGGTGACCTGGAACTGGCGGTTGCGGAACTCGTCGCTGACGGTGCGGGCGAGACCGGGCCGGTCCGTGGCGTTGAATACGTTGATCTTGACGTCCTTGCGCTCGCGCAGGGTCAGATCCGCGAGTGGCCAGCCATCCGGGCAACCCGCCGCGGTGCCCGCGTTGCCCTGGCTGTCGCGGACCACGGCCACGACGACGAAGACCAGGGCGATGACCGCCAGCAGGCCGACGACGACGAGTGCTCGCACGCGCGCAAAACTCATCAGGGCACTCCCCGGACTCCAGGTGGGTGGTGACGGCCTGAGCGCTCGCTCACGCCGCCGGCCGTCGAATACGCCGCTGAGGTTAACGGTTGTCCGGCCGTCGCGTGGAAACAGCCCGACATGCCGGCGCGCCGACCGCGGACCGGGTACTAATACCCCTATCTTCGTGTCGCCTGAATCACATTGGGAACAACTTCGCGTGCGGGGGCGTACATCTCAGCCGCAAGGGCGGTATACATGCCTCGCCCAAGGGGGGGTAAGGTTCCGCGCTCGCAGGGGAGTCGCCCCAGCGAGCTCGACCCGTTCGGTCCTCGGGTCGGGTGCCCGACACAAGTGGTGGCCGGCCAGCGGAACCGAAACAGCGTCGTCCGGCGTTACAACCGGAAGCGACAACATCGATATGGGAGAGTGAAACCGATGGCCACCGACTACGACGCCCCGCGTCGCGACGAGGTCGACCTCGGCGAGGACAGCCTGGAAGAGCTCAAAGCACGGCGCGTCGACTCACAGTCGGGCGCGGTGGACGTCGACGAGGCCGAGGTGGCCGAGAGCTTCGAGCTGCCCGGTGCCGATCTGGCCGACGAGGAGCTCACGGTCAAGGTGCTTCCGATGCAGCAGGACGAGTTCCGGTGCGCCCGCTGCTTCCTGGTCCACCACCGTAGCCAGCTGGCGGTCGAGCGTAATGGCGAGCTGATCTGCCGCGAGTGCGTCTGACAACCACGACACCAGCGGCGGCCTCCTGAACGGGGCCGCCGCTGCCGGTGTAGCCATGCGGCCGTGGTGGGTACCTGCTTGACTCGTAGCGGGTAGCCACAGCACCGGGAGGTCCGATGAGCGATCGAGGCGGTACCACCGACGGCGGCACTGACAAGCCTGGCGCCACCGACGGCGGCACCGGCGACCTCGGCGCCAGCGGCGGCGGCACGGACGACCTCGGCGCCACCGTCGCGGCGTTGACCGCGGACGACATCGGGCCGGCCCGACGCCGTCAACTGCTGACCCGGATGGTCGGGCAGGCCCGTGCCCGGGGCGTCTCCGACCTGTTCAAGCCCCGTGCGGCAGTGCGATGGATGGTCGACGCGGTCGCCGACGTAGCCCCGCACATACCGGTGCGAAACCTGGACACCCTGCGCCAGCACTTCCCCGGCCTGGACGACGCCGCCCTGGCCGACCGGCTCGTCCGCAACGCGTCGCGGACCACCGCCGCGATCGGCGCGGCCGGTGGGGGAGTCGCCGCCGTCGAGTGGACGATCGCCCCGACCCTGCTCTCCGCGCCGGTGCTGCTCGCCGCCGAGACCGTCGCCGTGGTGGCGGTGGAGCTGAAGCTGGTCGGTGAGCTGCACGAGGTCCACGGGGTCGCGCTACCGGCGGGCGGCAGTCAACGGGCCGTCGCCCTGGTGCACTCCTGGGCCACCCAGCGCGGGGTCAACCCGATGGTGCCCGGCGTGGGAGTGGGCGCGGTGCTCGGCACCGCCGCCCGCAAGGAGCTGCGGGACATGCTGCTGCGGCGCTTCGGTCGCAACCTCACCACGCTCGGGCCGTTCCTGACCGGCGCGGCGGTGGCCAGCTTCCTCAACCGGCGGGCCACCCAGCAGATGGCCGACCAGCTTCAGGTGGACCTGCGTCGGCGGGGCATCGCCCGGCCCGCGCCACCGTCGGCCCTGCCGGGCCCGCCGACCGGCACCTGAGCCGGCGGTGGCGTCGGATCAGCCCGGCTCCTCCGCCGTCGCCCCGGAAACCGCGAGCGCGTCCCGCGCCGTGAGCACCGCCTCGGCCAGCTCGACCGGGTGCCGCGTGCTCACCACCCAGAACGGGGTCGGATCGGCCGGGTCGTCGAGCACCACCTGCACGGCCCCGCCGATCCACGGTCGTTGCACGACGAAGGCGAGCGGGTCCGCGCCGACGCCCAGCACCTCACGGCGACCCGCCGCGTCCAGCGGGACCACGTCGGCCACGAAACGCACCGGCAGGCGGGCGTCGTCCACCCGCAGCTCGGAGTCGGCGACCCCGACCCGGATCCGGCCCAGCCACCACAACCCGGCGGCGGTGAGCGGCAGCAGCACGGCGAACGGCAGCCAGGCGCGGACGCCGGCGGCCCCCATCCAGATCTCGACGGCCAACAGCGCGGCGGCCACCAACCCGGCCAGCCAGAGCCACCAGGGCAGATCCAGCCGTTCGGCGTACGCCGTGCGGGCGTCGACCGGCGGCTGATCGGCGGACGGAGAGGGCGACATGCTCACTCCTGCGAGGGTACGGCGCACGGCGGCTCGGCGAACCGGCAGGATGGCAGGGTCACCCCGCGAACCGGAGGAGAAGAGGGGACCCGTGACCGACGTCGTACCCGTGCCCGTGCAGCTACTCGACTCCGAGCTGCCGATGCCCACGTACGCCCATCCCGGCGACGCCGGGGCCGACCTGGTGGCGGCCGCGGACGTGGAGCTGCCGCCCGGCGGCCGTGCCCTGGTGCCCACGGGCGTTGCCATCGCGCTGCCGGAGGGGTACGTGGGCCTGGTCCATCCCCGGTCCGGTCTGGCGGCCAGGCTCGGCGTGACGGTGCTCAACGCGCCCGGTACGGTCGACGCCGGCTACCGGGGTGAGATCCTGGTCAACCTGATCAACCATGATCGGGATGTGCCGGCGAAGATCTCCCGTGGCGACCGGATCGCGCAGCTCGTGGTCCAACAGGTCGCGCGGGCGCGGTTCGAGCCGGTGGTCGAGCTGTCCGCGTCCCGGCGCGGGACCGGCGGGCACGGGTCCACCGGTGGTCACGCCGGGCTGGTGCCGTCTCCGGCGGGCCAGGACCGGGTCGAGCAGCGGCCAGACGAGCCGGGCCGCGGGCAGACGGAAGAGGTGGCAGGGTGAGTGTGAACAGCGGAGGGCGGGCGCAGTGATCTTCTCCCGAAAGCGGGCCGATGCCGAACGGCACACCCGTGACGAGCGGGCTGTCGAGGTCCCGGACCAGGGCGATGCGGCACCGGCGCTGGTGCGCGGCCCGTACGACATCTCCGAGAGCTACGCCGACGTGCAGCGGCTCGACCTGGGCAGCCTGCACATCCCGGCGATCGCCGAGGTCGAGGTGCGGGTGCAGGCCGACCCGCAGGGCGTGATCCAGCAGGTCGTGCTGGTGCATGGCGACAACGCGCTCCAACTGGGGGTCTTCGCCGCCCCCCGGTCCGAGGGGATCTGGGACGAGGTGCGCGAGGAGATCCGCCAGTCGCTGCTCAACGACGGCGCGAGCGCGCAGGAGGTCGACGGCGAGTACGGCCCGGAGCTGCACGCCCAGGTGCGTACCCCGGACGGCCCGACGAATCTGCGCTTCGTCGGCATCGACGGGCCGCGCTGGATGGTCCGCGGCGTGTTCCAGGGGCCGGTCGCCACCGACCCGGCCGCGGCCGGACCGCTTGTCGAGTGCCTGGACGGCCTGGTGGTCGACCGTGGTCAGGAGGCGAAGCCGGTCCGCGAGCCGCTGCCGCTGCGGCTGCCCCGGGAGATCTCCGACCAGACCGACGCCGAGGCGGGGGACGCCGCCGCCGAGCCGCGCCAGGTCTGACCCGCGTGCACCGGCCCGCCGGAACCAGCCCCGTCGGCGTACGCTGGCGGCACGGTTCCGGCGCCGCCGGGGCCGGCCGGGGACGGCGAGCGTGGAGAGGGTGACGCGGAGGTCATGACGACCGACGAGGGCCGGGTGTCGCTGCGGCGCATCCTGCAACGGTTCACCGCCAGCGAGGCCGAGATCGACGCGCAGGAACTGCGTCGGGAGAGCGCCCAGTGCGGCGGGATCCCCGCCCAGCAGTGCTCGCGGGGCCAACTGGTCTCGGTCGCTGGTCGGCTGCGCACGGTGGTCTACACGCCGCGCACCAACCTGCCCACCCTGGAGGCCGACCTGTACGACGGCACCGACGTGGTCACCCTTGTCTGGTTGGGTCGACGGCACATCGCCGGGATCGAGCCGGGCCGGCACCTGACCGCCCGGGGCCGGGTGGCGGTGCGCGACGACCGCAAGGTCATCTACAACCCCTATTACGAGCTGGACTCGCCGAAGTGACGGCGCTGCGGACGGAAGGCCGGCGATGACGACGGGACAGCACCGGGCGGCGCAGCCGGAGACCGGCCCTCCGGACGAGGAGCCACTGCCGACGATCGCCGAGCAGATGGCCGACCAGCTCGGCGGTTGGCGGGGGTTGGTCGAGTCCAGCATCCCGGTCGTCGTCTTCGTTCTCGCCAATGTCATCGGTGAGCTGCGCCCGGCGGTGATCGCCTCGATCGCGGTCGCGTTGTTGATCGCCGGGTTGCGGCTGGCCCAGCGCCGGCCGATCCGGCACGCCGTCAACGGCCTGTTCGGTGTCGGAATCGGCGCCGCCATCGCCTGGCGCACCGGCGACGAGCGCGACTTCTACCTCCCCGGCATCCTCTACGGCATCGGGTACGGCATCGCCCTGCTGATCTCGGCGGCCGTCCGGCAGCCGCTGGTGGGCTGGATCTGGTCGGTGCTCGTCGCCAAGGGCCGCTCGGAATGGCGGGACGACCCGAAGCTGGTGCGGACCTTCACCCAGCTCACCGTGCTGTGGGGCGTGGTGTGGTTGGCCAAGGTGGGCGTGCAGGCCGGGCTCTACCTGGCTCACCAGGACACCGCGCTGGGCGTGGCCCGGCTGGCGCTGGGCTACCCGCCGTACGCGCTGCTGCTGCTGATCACGGTCTGGACGGTGCGCCGGGTCACCCGGGAGCCGCAGCCGACCCCGCTGCCCGGCGCCTGAAGCAGAGGGCCCGGCAACCCGGGCCGCCCCGCCCGTCCGCTCAGCGCGAGCCGCGGGTCCGCTCGACGCTGTCCGGCCCGAGGATCACCGCACGGACCTGGTCCTCCACCTCGGCGGTGCAGACGAAGACCAACTCGTCGCCGGCCTCGATCGGGTCGTCCGGGCTGGGCACCAGGACTCGCTTGCCACGCAGGATCGCCACCAGCGCGGAGTCGCGGGGCAGCGGCACGGCGTGGATCGGCTGACCGACATAGGGCGCGGTCGGTGGCAGGGTGATCTCGACCAGGTTCGCCTCGCCCTGCCGGAAGGTCATCAGCCGGACCAGGTCGCCGACGGTGACCGCCTCCTCGACCAGGGCGGCCATCACCCGCGGCTTACTCACCGCGACGTCCACCCCCCACTGCTCGGTGAACAGCCACTCGTTCTCGGCCCGGTTGACCCGGGCGACCACGCGAGGCACCGCGAACTCGGTCTTGGCCAGCAGCGACAGCACCAGGTTGGTCTTGTCGTCGCCGGTCGCCGCGACCACCACGTCGCACCCGGCAACGTTTGCCTCCTCCAGGCTGGTCAGCTCGCACGCGTCCGCCAGCACCCACTCGGCGGCCGGCACCCGGTCCGGGCGCAGCATCTTGGGTTGACGTTCGATGAGCATCACCTGGTGGCCGTTGTCGATCAGCTCCTGGGCGATCGAGCGGCCCACGTTGCCCGCGCCCGCGATGGCGACCCGCATGGCTCAGTGCCCCCCTTCCGGCGGCGTCGCCGCCACCGACGTGACAGTCGCCACGATGTCATCGCTGACCAGCATGAACACCTGGTCGCCCTCCTGCACGACGGTAGAGCCGGTAGCCAGCGTGCCGATGCCGAAGCGGATCAGATAGGCCACCCGCGCCCCGGCCGCGTCCTCCAGCGCGCGTACCGGCCGACCGATCCAGTCCTTGTGCACCGGCACCTCGACGATCGACACGGTGCTTGTGGGGTCGCGGAAGATCTCCACGTTGCCCTCCGGCACCAGGTGCCGCAGCATCCGGTCGGCCGTCCAGCGCACTGTCGCCACGGTGGGGATGCCCAGCCGCTCGTAGACCTGCGCCCGGCGCTGGTCGTAGATGCGGGCGGCGACCCGAGACACGCCGAACGTCTCGCGGGCCAGCCGGGCCGAGATGATGTTGGAGTTGTCGCCGCTCGAGACCGCCGCGAAGGCGTCCGCGCGCTCGATGCCGGCCTGGCGCAGCACCTCACCGTCGAAGCCGGCTCCGGTCACCGTGATTCCGGCGAAGTCGGGGCCGAGCCGGCGGAAGGCGTCGGCGTCCTGATCGATCACCGCCACCGAGTGCCCCCGGGACTCCAGGCTGTGGGCGAGGGTCGACCCGACCCGGCCACATCCCATGATCACGACGTGCACGCTGTCCCTCCCAAGGTGCGTACCACTGCGGCTGCCGGTGACCTGACGAGTGCGAGCCTGCCACGTCCCGGTGCGAAGCGGGGACCGACCGTACCCCGTCGTGCCGAACGGCCACGCTCGCCCACCCCCGCGCTCCCACTGTGGTGGTCGTACTCTTGGCGTTCGTGGCCAGTCCCACCTCGCTGCTGAAGCGGCTTCTCCTCGGTCGACCGTTCCGGTCCGACCGACTTCAGCACACCCTCCTGCCCAAGCGCATCGCGCTGCCCGTATTCGCCTCCGACGCCCTGTCCAGCGTCGCGTACGCGCCCGACGAGATCCTGCTCACCCTCTCCATCGCCGGCACCTCGGCGTACTTCTTCTCTCCGTGGATCGCGCTTGCCGTCGTCGTGGTGATGCTCACCGTGGTGGCGAGCTACCGGCAGAACGTGTACGCGTACCCCTCCGGCGGCGGCGACTACGAGGTGGCCACTGTCAACCTGGGTCCGAAGTTCGGAGTCGGGGTGGCCAGCGCGCTGCTTGTTGACTACGTGCTCACGGTGGCGGTGTCCGTCTCGTCCGGGGTGGCCAACCTCGGCTCGGTGGTGCCGTTCGTGGCCACCCACAAGGTCATGATCGCGGTGATCGCGGTGGTCCTGCTGACCGCTGTCAACCTGCGCGGCCTGCGGGAGTCCGGCACCGCGTTCGCCATCCCCACCTACGGCTTCGTCATCGTGATGGGCGGGATGCTGCTCACCGGGCTGTTCCGGGTCTTCGTGCTGGGCGACGACCTGCGGGCGCCCAGCGCCGACCTGGTCATCCAGGCCGAGCACAGTGTGACCGGTTTCGCGCTGGTCTTCCTGCTGCTGCGGACGTTCAGCTCGGGCGCCGCCGCGCTCACCGGCGTCGAGGCGATCTCCAACGGCGTGCCGGCGTTCAAGGCCCCGAAGAGCCGCAACGCCGCGACCACGCTGCTGCTGCTGGGTGCGATAGCGGTGAGCCTGCTGGTCGGGATCATCTGGCTGGCCCGGCTCACCCACCTGCAGTTCGTCGAGGACCCGGCCCTCCAGATCGTGGCCGGCCCGGACGGCTACGTGCAGAAGACGGTCACCACCCAGCTCGGCGAGACGGTCTTCGGCTCCGGGTCGGTCCTGCTCTACGTGGTGGCCGGGATGACCGCGCTCATCCTGTTCCTGGCCGCGAACACCGCGTTCAACGGCTTCCCGGTGCTCGGCTCGATCCTCGCCCAGGACCGCTACCTGCCCCGCCAGTTCCACACCCGGGGTGACCGGCTGGCCTTCTCCAACGGCATCACCTTCCTGGCCCTGTTCGCGATCGTGCTGATCGTCGGCTTCCAGGCCGAGGTGACCCGGCTCATCCAGCTCTACATCGTCGGGGTCTTCGTCTCGTTCACGGTCTCCCAGGCCGGCATGATCCGGCACTGGAACCGGCGCCTGCGCACCGAGCGGGACCCGGAGGCGCGGCGCCGGATGCACCGATCCCGGGCCATCAACACGTTCGGCATGGGCCTGACCGGCACGGTGCTGGTGATCGTGCTGATCACCAAGTTCCTGCTCGGGGCCTGGATCGCGATCGCCGCCATGGCGGTGATCTACCTGCTGATGCTCGCCATCCGCCGACACTACGACCGGGTGGCGGCCGAGCTGACCCCGCCGGACGAGGGCCGAGCCGTGCTGCCCGCCCGCAACCACGCGATCGTGCTGGTCAGCAAACTGCACCAGCCGACGCTGCGGGCCATCGCCTACGCCCGAGCCACCCGACCGGACACGCTCACCGCCGTGACCGTCAACGTGGACGACCAGGACACCCGGGAGCTGCAGGCCGACTGGGAGCGGCGGGAGATGGCCATTCCGCTCACGGTGATCGACTCGCCGTACCGGGAGATCACCCGGCCGATCCTTGACTTCGTCGCGTCCACCCGCCGTAAGTCACCCCGGGACGTGGTCACCGTCTTCATCCCCGAGTACGTGGTGGGGCGCTGGTGGGAGAACCTGCTGCACAACCAGAGCGCGCTGCGCCTCAAGGGCCGGCTGCTCTTCGAACCGGGGGTGATGGTGGTCAGCGTGCCGTGGCAGCTCGCGTCGACGGCGAGCAAGAACCTGGACCGGCTGGACGCGACGCTGTCCCGGACCCCGGCGCGTGGGCCGCGCGGCACCCTGCCGCCGGAGGGCCTGCCGGTCGCCTCCACCCCGGCGCCCGAGAGCCGCCCGATCGACGGCGGCCCGGTCGGGACCGGCCGTGACTGAGCGCGACGTGCGCCCGGCCGCGACCTCCGCGTCGCCGCCGTCGCTGCCCGAGCGTGGGCTGGCCGAGGCGGAACGGGTGGAGCTGACAGTCGACGCGGTCGCCCCCGGCGGGCACTGCGTGGCACGGGTGGACGGGCAGGTGGTCTTCGTCCGGCACACGCTGCCCGGTGAACGGGTCATCGCCGAGGTCACCGAGGTGCACCGGGGGTTCGTCCGGGCCGACGCGGTGACCGTGCTGGACGCCTCACCGGACCGGGTCGAGCCGCCCTGCCCGTACGCGAAGCCAGGTGCGTGCGGTGGCTGCGACCTGCAACACGTCGCCCCGGAGGCGCAACTGGCCTGGAAGACGGCAGTGGTGCGCGAGCAGCTCGTCCGCCTGGGCGGGCTGACCGACGTCGAGCTGGACCAGCTCGGCGTCCGGGTCGAGGCGCTGCCCGGCGGGCTGCTCGGCTGGCGTTCCCGGGTCCGCTACGCCGTGGACGCCACGGACCGGGCCGGCCTGCTCAAGCACCGTTCGCACGAGGTGGTGCCGATCGACCGTTGCCGGATCGCCCACCCGGCCATCCAGGAGCTGCCGGTGCTCACCGAACGCTGGCCGGCCGCCGAGGCGGTCGAGACCGTCGCCAGCACCGGCGGGGACGTGACCGTCACCGAGATCCGCGACGGGGTGCCCACCCCGGTGAGTGGCCCGACCGAGGTCCGTGAGGTGGCCGCCGGACGGGACTGGGCGCTGCCCGCGTCCGGGTTCTGGCAGGTGCACCCGGCCGCGGCGGACACCCTCTGCACGGCGGTGCTGGACCTGCTCGACCCGCAGCCGGGCGAGACCGCGTGGGACCTCTACGGCGGCGCGGGGCTGTTCGCCGCGGCCCTCGCCGGCCGGGTCGGCGACGCCCGGGTCACCCTTGTCGAAGCGAGCCGGGACGGGGTGGACGCGGCCCGGGTCAACCTGGCCGACCTGCCCCGGATCGAGGTGGTCGCCGCCCGGGTGGAGACCGCGCTGACCCGCCGACGGATCACCGGCCCGGTCGACGTGGTGGTGCTCGACCCGCCGCGCTCCGGCGCGGGCGCCCAGGTGGTGCGGGACATCGTCGCCGCTGGCCCGCGGGCGGTCGCGTACGTGGCCTGCGACCCGGCGGCCTTCGCCCGGGACGTCCGCACCTTCACCGAGCTGGGTTGGCGGCTGGCGGCGCTGCGGGCCTTCGACCTGTTCCCGATGACGCAGCACGTGGAGCAGGTCGGGCTGCTGCTGCCCCCGGCCGAGCGGTGACCGGAGATTTTCGTACCCCGGCCCTCCGGCGGTGGGCTCGGATCCGGCTCTGACCAGGCGCTCAGCCGGCCCGCGCGGCCCGGGCGACTCGGCCCGGGCTGCGGAGTGCCGGGCGGCCGATAGACTCTCCGGTCATGAGTGTTGAAGAGGACACGGCCAACCACGGCCGGTTGCTGAGGACGGTCCGCGGTCCGCAGGACGTCAAGCGGATGTCGGGTGAGGAACTGGACGTCCTCGCCGCCGAGATCCGGGACTTCCTGATCGCCAAGGTCTCTCGCACCGGCGGGCACGTCGGGCCCAACCTCGGTGTGGTCGAGCTGACGCTGGCCATGCATCGCGTCTTCGACTCCCCCCGCGACCGGCTCCTGTTCGACACCGGTCACCAGTCGTACGTGCACAAGATCCTCACCGGGCGCCAGGACGGCTTCGACAAGCTCCGCCAGCGCGGTGGCCTCTCCGGCTACCCCAGCCAGGCGGAGAGCGAGCACGACCTCATCGAGAACTCGCACGCCTCGACCGCGCTCTCCTACGCCGACGGCCTGGCCAAGGCGTACGCCCTGCGGGGTGAGGCCCGCAGCGTCGTGGCCGTGGTCGGCGACGGCGCGCTGACCGGCGGCATGTGCTGGGAGGCGCTCAACAACATCGCCACCGCCGGCAACTCCCTGGTCATCGTGGTCAACGACAACGGCCGGTCCTACTCGCCGACCATCGGCGGGCTGGCCGACCACCTCTCCTCGCTGCGGCTCAACCCCGGCTACGAGAAGGTCCTCGACACCGTCAAGGACGCCCTCGGCTCCACGCCACTGGTCGGCAAGCCGATGTACGAGGTGCTGCACGCGGTCAAGAAGGGCATCAAGGACGCGGTCGCCCCGCAGGCCATGTTCGAGGACCTCGGCATCAAGTACGTGGGCCCGGTGGACGGGCACGACGTCACGGCGGTCGAGGCGGCGCTGCGCGCGGCGAAGAACTTCGGCGGCCCGGTGATCGTGCACGCGGTCACCCGCAAGGGCTACGGCTACCGCCCGGCCGAGGAGGACGAGGCGGACTGCCTGCACGGCCCCGGCAGCGCCTTCGACGTGGAGACCGGCGCGCTGCTGGCCGCCCCGTCGGTGAAGTGGACGCACGTCTTCGCCGACGAGCTGCTGGCCATCGCCGACGAGCGCCCGGACGTGGTGGGCATCACCGCCGCGATGGCCGAGCCGACCGGCATCGCCAAGCTGGCCCGCAAGTACCCCGAGCGGGTGTACGACGTGGGCATCGCCGAGCAGCACGCCGCCACCTCGGCGGCCGGGTTGGCGCTCGGCGGTCTGCACCCGGTGGTCGCCGTCTACGCCACCTTCCTCAACCGCGCCTTCGACCAGGTCCTGCTGGACGTGGCGATGCACAAGCTGCCCGTGACCTTCGTGCTGGACCGGGCGGGCATCACCGGCCCGGACGGCCCCAGCCACTACGGCATCTGGGACATGTCCGTCTTCGGGGTGGTGCCCGGCCTGCGGATCGCCGCTCCCCGGGACGCCGCCACGCTGCGCGAGGAGCTGCGTGAGGCGCTCGCCGTCGACGACGGCCCGACAGTGGTGCGCTTCCCGACCGGCGCGGTCGCCGCGGACCTGCCGGCGCTGCGCCGGGTCGGCCCGGTGGACGTGCTGGCCGAGTCGGCGCGTACCGACGTGCTGCTGGTCGCCGTCGGCTCCTTCGGCCAGTTGGGCATGGAGGTCGCCGCCCGGGTCGCCGAGCAGGGCTACGGGGTCACCGTCGTCGACCCCCGCTGGGTGCGCCCGGTTCCGGCGGAGCTTGTCGACCTGGCCGCCCGCCACCGACTCGTGGTAAGCGTCGAGGACGGTGTCCGGGTCGGCGGGGTGGGCGACGCGCTCGGCCAGGCGATGCGCGACGCCGACGTCCGGGTGCCGCTCAAGGACCTGGGCGTACCGGCCGACTGGCACCCGCACGGCACGCGCGCGCAGATCCTCGCCGACCTGGGCCTGACCGCCCAGGACGTGGCCCGCGACGTCACCGGCTGGATCTCCGGCCTGGACGCCACCCCGGACCGCCTGACAGCCAGCGACGCGGCTGCGCAGAACTGACCAACCGGCGACACGACGACGGCGGGCGGCCCTGGGAGGGGCCGCCCGCCGTCGCGCATCCGGACCGCGCGGTGCCGACTAGCGCGGCTTCACCGAGCGGTAGTGGGTCTTGTCGGAGTTGGCGAGGCTGTACGTCTGGGAGCGGGACGGGCTGGGGATGACCGCCAGCCCGGGGCGCTCGACAAGCAGCGGAGTGCCCGGGGGGACGGACAGGGAGCTGTCCCGGGTGGCCCGCCAGCTGAGCACCACCAGCGGCTGACCGGGCACGGGCAGTTGGTACGCCTGCAACGGGGTGGCCCGGTCCGCGGGCGAGACGACTGGTGCGCCGCCGTCGGCCGGTCGGTAGACCACAGCGGTCATCGCGCCGGCGTCGGTGTCCCAGCTCAGTTGCTGCAACTCCGCCGCCGCGCCGCCGCCGAGGGCGACCTCGCCGAGCGAGCGGACAGTGAGTTTCGCCATCGGCCAGGACGTCGGCACCGAGCGCGGCGCGTCCCGGTCGCCGATCCGGCGCGGGATGCTGCCGAACGGACCCCGGTCGCCGGCCAGCACACAGGTGTCCAGGCCGGCCAGCGCCCGCCGTCCCGTGCCGGACTCGTCCCGCACCAGGGGATAGCGCGGATCGACGGTGCCGGTGCCCAGGTCGAGCAGCCGGTCGGCGGCCCGCCCACGGGGCAACGACTCGGTGGTTCGGAGCGTCGCGGTCACGGCGACAGCCGTGCAGGCCGGCACGTCGACAGGTGCGCTGAGGCCGTCCGCGATTGTCAACGTCCGATCCTGCGGCCCGACGAGGGTCTGCACCCGAGCGGAGATCAGGTAGCGCCGGCCGCCGGGGGTTTGCACCGGCAGCACGTCGGAGTAGACGAGGTAACCCGGGTCGGTGTACTCGGTGGCGCGGGTGACCGCGTACCGGGCGCCGTCGCGGGTGAGTTGCAGCAGCCAGGAGGCGCTCTCGCCGGGCACGTCGGCGGCCACGATCGCCATCGGCACGCCGTCGACCCGGCCGGAGAAGAGGATGCCGGACGTGGGCAGGTGCGCCCGGTCATCGGCCGGCGACCGCCAGTCACGAACCGCGTCGGTGACCGCTGCCGTCGACGTTGCGTCCCCCGAGAGGTCGCCGCGCGGCGGCCACACCGCGAGCGTCCCGTCCAGGCTGTCGTACCCGACCCGCAGGTCCTGCGGTTTCCGATCGGCGACCGGGCCGCATGCCGTGCTGGCCAGCAGCGCACTCAGCAGGACGGCGAGCGCCCCGCCGTACCGACGGCCTGGAGTCACCTGGCCCGCCCCCGATCGCCTCGCCGTCGCTGTCGGAAAGCGCCATAGTACGAGATGTCCGATGCCGGACCTCAGGTGGTCGTCGTCCGACCAGCCACAGTGGACGTCACCGGGGCTTTAGGGCGTTTTCGTTGCTCCGGTAGACTCCGCCGACTGTGACGCCTGCCGAGTCCCGCGCCCTGCCCGCGCCGCGCCCGGAGTCGGCAGCCGGCTCCGACGAGATGGTGAGCTATCGCACTCCGGCTGGCCTCTTCGTCGGCCCCGCCGCGTTGACCAGCACCTCCACCGCGCCGGCCGAGGCCCCGCGCCAGTCCGGCCCCACCCTCACCGCCCCGGCCGAGACCGCTGCGCCGGCTCCGGCCGAGACCGCTCCGGCTGAGACTGCTCCGGCTGAGACTGCTCCCGCCGAGACGGCTCCGGCCGAGACGGCTGCGCCGGCCCAGACCGAGGCGCCGGCCGAGTCCGCGGAGAGCGCGGCGGCCGTACCGTCGCGGGCGTGGTGGCGTCGGTGGACGCGGCGGCGGCAGCACCTGGCGGTGGGCGGGCTGTTCCTGCTCGCCGCGCTCTGGGTGACCAGCCGGATCTGGCTCGACCCGTCCGGTCGGGTGGCGTCGCTCTACACCGGTGACCCGGCCCAGGTGCAGTTCTTCCTCGCCCACTCGGTACGCGTGGTGCTGCACGGCGAGTACCCGTTCTACACCGAGCAGTTCAACTACCCCGACGGCGTCAACCTGATGGCCAACACGGCAGTGCTGGCGCTGGGCATCCCGATGGTCCCGGTGACGCTGCTGTTCGGGCCGGCGGTCTCCTTCGTGGTGCTGGTGACGCTCGGCCTCGCCGGCACCGCCATGGCCTGGTACCTCATGCTCTCCCGGCACCTGGTGCGCACCCCGCTCGCGGCGGCGGCCGGCGGCTGGTTCTGCGGCTTCTCGCCCGCCATGCTCTCGCACGCCAGTTGGCACCCCAACATCATCAGCCAGTTCCTGCTGCCGTTCATCGTCTGGCGGGTGCTGGTGCTCACCCGGTCGACCCGGCCGGTCCGCGACGGCGCGCTGCTCGCCCTGCTGGTCGCCGTGCAGGCGTTCATCAACGAGGAGATCCTGCTCTTCACGGCGCTGGCCTGCGGCGTCTTCCTGCTGGCGGTGCTCGTGCAGGAGCCGGCCCGCTGGCGGGCCGCGTGGCGGCCCCTGGGCGCCGGTGTGGTGACCTGCGCGGTGCTGGCCGGGGCGCTGCTGGCGTACCCCCTGTACGTGCAGTTCGCCGGGCCGATGGCCTACCACGGGCTCAGCGACGCGGTGAAGGACTACGGCAACGACATCGCCGCCTTCTTCGCGCCGGGCTCGCCCACCCTCGGCGGCAACCAGCGGGCCAACATCAATCTCGCGCCGAACTACTCCGAGGAGAACGCCTTCTTCGGCTGGAGCCTGTCGCTGATCGCCATCGGCATCGTGGTCTGGCTGCGCCGGGAGCTGATCGTCCGGGCGCTCGCGGCGACGGGCCTGCTCTTCGCCGTGCTCTCCCTCGGCGAGCGGGTCTCCTGGTGGGATCGGGAGCTGGTCACCGGGCCGTGGCAGGTGCTTGTCCACCTGCCGCTGCTGGACGCGGTGGTGCCGACCCGGTTCGGTCTGATCACCAGCGTGGTGGTCGGTCTGCTGCTCGCGCTCGCCGTCGAACGGGCCTGGGCGTTGCGGCCGGCCGAGCAACGTACCGTGCGGACGCTCACCGCGGCGGGCCTGGCGTTCGCCCTGCTGCCGATCGCCCCGATGCCGCTGCGGATGGTCTCCCGGCCGCCGGTGCCGGACTTCATCACCGCCGACCGTTGGCGGGCGTACGTCGGGCCCGACCAGACGCTGGTGCCGATCCCGGTGCCCAGCATGGGCAACACGCACGGTATGCGCTGGGCGGCTGCCACCAACCTCGACTTCAAGATCCCCGGCGGCTACTTCCTCGCCCCGAGAAACGGCAACACCGGTGACGCCGGCCGGTTCGGCGGCCGACCCAGCGGGGTGGGCCAGATGCTGGAGGAGGTGGCGACCACCGGCCGTACGCCGAAGCTCGACGACCGGCAGCGCCGTCGGTTCGCCGACGAGCTGCGGCACTGGCGGGCGGCGATCCTCGTGCTGCCGTTGCGGCAGCAGAACGCCGAGCCGCTGCGACGGACGGTCGAGGAGCTTGTCGGTCCGGGCCGCCAGGAGCTGGACGTCTGGGTCTGGGACGTCCGGGCGCTCACCGACCGTTCGGTCTGATGACCACCGGGACGACGTCGGAGACCACGTCGCCCCCGGCGGCGGCCGGCGCGCCCCGGCCGGCCCGGCTCCGGGACCTGCTGGTGGTGGCCGGCTACCTGGGCCTGGCCGTGCTGCTGACCAGCGCGCAGTGGGGGCGCCCGTGGTCGCTGTTCCACCAGGCGGGTGACCAGATCCTCTTCGAGTGGATGCTGGCCAACGCGGCGGACGCCGTGGTCGCGGGGGAGAACCCGCTGCACAGCGCCGCGTTGAACGCGCCCGACGGGGTCAACCTGATGGCGAACACGTCGGTGCTCGGCCTGGGCGTTCCGCTGACCCCGGTCACAGTGCTCTTCGGGTCACAGGTGGCGTTCTGCGTGGCGGTCGTCTGCTGCCTGGCCGGCACGGCAGCCGCCTGGTACGCGCTGCTGCGCCGCCGGCTGGTCACCAGCCGGTCCGCAGCCGCGGTCGGCGGGCTGATCTGCGGCTTCGCCCCGGGCATGATCGCCCAGGCGAGCGCCCACCTGCACATCGCCGCGCAGTTCCTGGTGCCCGCGATCCTCGCCCTGCTGTTCCGGCCCGCCTCGGCCGCGGTGCACCGGCCCGGCGACGCGTGGTGGTCCGGCCTCGGCCTCGGCCTGCTGCTCGTCTGGCAGGTCTTCATCGGTGAGGAGGTGCTCGTCTTCCTCGCGCTCGCGGTCGGGGTGTTCGCGGTGGGCTACGCGCTCGCCGACTCCGACGCCGCCCGACGGCTCGCACCGGCCCTCTTCGGCCGGCTCGCGGTGGCGGCCGGGGTGGCGGCGGCGCTGCTGGCGTACCCGCTGTGGTTCCAGTTCCACGGCCCGCAGCACTACTCGGGAATGGCGTTCGACACGCACGGCTTCCAGTTGGACGCCGCGTCGTTCACCGCGTCGGCCCGGCAGACCGTCCTCGGCGACGACTGGCTGCCGGGGTTGCTGTCACCGAACCCGACCGAGGAGAACTCGTTCTTCGGCCCGGGACTGTTGGTGCTCGCCGTGGTGATCGTGATCTGGCAGTGGCGACGACCACTGGTCCGGGCGCTCGGCGGTTGCGGCGTGGTCTTCGCCCTGCTCTCGCTCGGCACCGAGGTACGGGTGGACGGCGCCGCCACCGGCATCCCCGGGCCGTACCGGCTGGTCGCCGGGCTGCCGCTGCTGGACCTCGCCGTGCCGGCCCGGTTCGCGCTGATCTGCGTACCGGTGCTTGGTGTGCTGGTGGCGCTCTCTCTGGACCGGGTCCGCACCGCGCGCGGGCCGGGCCTGCCGGTCCGGTTGTTGTGGGCCGGCGCGGTCGCCGCCGCGTTGCTGCCCCTGGTCCCGACGCCGATCCGGGTGGTGCCGGTCGCGCCGGTGCCGGCCTTCGTCGCCGACGGCGGCTGGCGTGCGCTGGTGCCCCCCGGCCGCACAGTGGTCGCGGTGCCCCCGGTCACCGGTGCCGGACGCAGCGCGGTGATGCTCTGGTCGGCCCGTACCGGTCTGGCGTTCCCGGCGCCGGGCGGTTACTTCATCGGCCCCAGCGGCCCGGACGACCCGGCGGCCCGCTGGGGCGCACCGGACCGGCCCACGTCCGTGCTGTTGCGCCGGGTGGCCGAGACCGGCATGGTGCCGGTGCTCACCGACGCCGACCGCCGCCAGGCCGTCGACGACCTGCGGCACTGGCGTGCCGCGGTGGTCGTCCTGGGCCTGCTGGAGCACGGTGACCCGGTCCGCCGGACCGTCGACGACCTGCTCGGGCCGGGCCGACCGGTGGACGGCGGGTGGCTGTGGGACGTCCGGGGCCAGGTCGGCTGATCAACCCACCAGGGCGCGGACGTCCCAGACCCACACGTCGTCGACCCGCTGCGGCGGCCCGATCAGGCCGGTGACCAGCTCGCGCAGCACCGCCTCGCGCGGGTGTGCCCCGAGCACCACCACCGACGCCCGCCAGAACCGCAGGTCCTCGACGGCCTGGCGGCGGTTCTCGTCGGTGAGCACCGGGACCGCGCCCTTGTCCATGGTGGAGTAGATGAGGCTGCTGGTGGGCCGGTTCGGCGCGCCGAAGACCCCCTCGCCCAGCTCGTTCGGGCCGATGAAGTAACCGCCGGGGACGGGGAACTCCTGCCCGGTCAGGGCACTCCAGCGCAGTGTCGGCAGACCGTGCACGTTGCTCGGGATCGGCACCGGCACCAGGGTCCGGCCCGCCGGCACGTACGGTCGCCAGCCACCCGCGGTGATGAAGTGCGGTGGCGGGTCGATCTGCTGGGCGGGCAGCGGCCGGGGCAGCAGCGGCAGCACGGCGAGGGTGACCGCCGCGTACCCCACCGGGCGCAGCCACCGGCGGCGCGCCACGACCGGCGCGGGTGCGCCCGGCTCGTCGGACGTCGCCGGGGTCGGCTCGTCGACGCGCTGGGCGGGCACCCGCGCGAGGCCGGCCACCGCGCGCCCCTGGCGGTGCGCGGCGTCCCAGGTCAACGCGAGCAGTACGCCCACCGCGGCGGCGACCACGAGCGTCAACCGGGTCGGCATCATCATCTCGACAAGCGGCAGGTCGTCCGGTATGTACGACCACGGGCCGCGCACCGCGGTCTCGACCCCGTCGAAACGAACCATCGGCCCGATCGCGGCCACGGTGAACACCACGATCAGCACCGCGACGATCCGCGTGGCAAGCGACCGGCGCACGAGCAGCACCAGAGACACGAGCGAGAGCAGCACCAGCGGCCAGCCGAACCAGGTGTTCTGCTCGGTCAGCCCGATCGTCTGCTCCACCGCCGGGTCACCGGCCCAGGTGTCCCGGGCGAAGGTGACGAAGGCCATCAGGTCCTCGCCCCAGTTGTGGAAGACACCACCCTGCAGGCCCCGGTAGGACTGCGGGCCGTTGAACTGGAACCAGATCGGATACGCGGCGAGCACCAGGGTCAGCCCGCCGGCGACACCGAGCCCGGCCACGAACGTGCCGGCGGCGGCCCAGGCGGCCCGCGGGCGCTGCACGGCGTACGCCAGCACGACGACCAGGCAGGCCAGCGCGGTGAGCAGCAGCATCTCCTCGTTGATGAAGATCTGGTACGTCACCAGCGCGCCGAGCACCAGCCCGTTGCGTCGCCACCGGCCCGGCTCACCGAGGCGCAGCACCCGCACCACGATCAGCGGCAGGAGGAAGTTGGACACGAAGTTGGGCTGACCGTTGGCGTGGTGGATGATCCCCGGCGCGAAGCCGAGGAACGCGCCGCCGACGAAGGCCGCCGCGCGGGAGCGCACCAGGTGGCGGGAGAGCATCCAGTACCCGGTGCCGGCGGTGGCCGCAAGCGCCGCACCCAGATAGAGCGCGTACATCACCTGGGGGCCGAGCAGCAGGGTCAGCGGGGCCAGCGGCAGGGTCACCCCGAGCAGCGAGGTGTTGGCGATCATGTTCACCCCGTCCGGGGCGTTCTGCCGCTCGGTGAAGAGCGGGTTCTCCAGGTGCCGCACCGAGTACGCGCCGTGCGCGAACAACCACTCGAACCAGCTGTGGTCGGTGGGCAGGTGCGAGGAGACCCGGCCGGTGACGTCACCCCAGTAGTTGAGGCAGACGAAGATGCCGAGCAGCACATAGGCTCCGAGGGCCAACAGGTCGGCTCGGGCCGGGCGGCGTCGAGGCCGCCGTGTCGGCTCGACCTCGGCCGGGTCGGCATCGGTAACGGGATTCAGCGAAGGGTCTACCACCGGCACAGCCACGACGCGCCATCGTACAGGCGCGGGTCCGTCGCTTTTGCCGGGCCGGTGCGCTCACGGTCGGTTTGCCGGACATCACCTCGGCGGCAACATGGCGCGATCACGGAAGGACGGTCGTTGTCGATCATCGAGTTGGGTGAGATCCGGGACGAGCCCGCGTCGTCGCCCGCGGTCCGCACCCCGCGCGCCGTTGGCCGCCCGTTGCGCAGCGCCGCCGTGCTGCTGCTCGCCCTGGTGCTGCTGGCCGGCGCGACACCGCCGCCGGAACGGACGATGAGCGCCGTGCCGGCGTCGCCCGCCTCCACCGCCTACCTTGCCCCGGACACCGTCCTCGTGTTCGACCCGCCGACACCCGACCAGGACCGGTACCTGACCGCGTACGCCCAGCCGGCACCGGGCGACGCCGGTCTGCGGCCGCGGTGGCGGGCACCGCTGCCCGGTCAGGGCGACTACCTCGGCGTCCGGGTCGAGCGGGGGCTGGTGCTGGCCATGGGTGTCGAAGCCGGGGACGGGGTGTTCGAGACCACCGCCTTCGATGCCGTGACGGGCCAGCAGCGGTGGCGGCATCCGGGGACCCCCGTGCCGATCGCCGACGGCGGGCTGCTGCTGACTGACGTCCGACAGAGCGCCACGGACGGGATGAGTCGGCTCGATCCCGAGACCGGTCGGGTGCTCTGGTCGGTGTCACTGCTGTCGCCGACCGGCCCGAGCTTCCACCTGACCGACGGTCGGATCGACAGGTTCGTGCTGGTGCAGCCGACCGGCGAGGTGCAGGTGCACGACGCCATCACCGGTCGCCTGCTGCACAGCCTGGACACGCTGCCCGGCGACCGGAAGGCCGTGCAGCGGGTGCAGGTCGCCGGGGATCTGCTGGTGGTGATCCCCGCCGACGACGGCCCGGTGGTGGGCTACGGGCTGGCCGGGCTGGAGCCCCGGTGGACGGCCCAGGTGTCTCTGGTGTCCTTCGTGGCCGGTTGCGGCGACCTGCTCTGCGCGTCGCTGCAGGACGGTAGCCTCCGGGTCCTCGATCCGGCCACCGGCGTGGTGCGCTGGTCGGGGCCGGTAGAGGAACTGCTTGTCGACGTTCGCGGCGACCGGCTGCTGATGGGCGGGCCCGGCCACCAGTACGTGGCGCGCGACGCGGCGACCGGGCGGACGCGGACCGAGCTGGGCGACTGGGACCTGGTGCCGGCGCTCCGGCCGGACGATCCGCTGGTCGGGCTGCGGCGCGGGGACGACGGCCGGATGGTCGTCGCCGAACTGGACCTGGCGGCCGACCGGGCCCGGATCCTGGACGCGCTGCCGGACGTCGCCGGGAGTTGCCAGGCGTCCCTGCCGGTCCTGCTCTGCCAGCGCCTCGACGGCTCGGCCACCCTGTGGCGGTTGCGACGGTGAGCGGCCCGGTGATCGACCTCGGCGAACTCCGGCACGGCCCGGATCCGCAGCCGCTGCCCCGACCACCCCGCGCCAACGGCCGGCCGCTGCGCGGCGCGTTGGTCCTGCTGCTCGTGCTTGTCACCCTCGCCGCCGCCGCGCCGCCGTCGCCGGGGCGGGCCGTGGTGACACTGCCCGCCCAGGCGGGCGCCGACGTGCTTGTCGACGACGACCTGGCCCTGGTGATCAACCCGGTCACCGTCCAGGCGCCGCAGTGGCGGCTGGCCGCCTTCCGACTGTCCGACGGCGAACCGGTCTGGGACACTCCGCTGCCCGGGCAGGCCGGCTTCTGGGGAATCCGGCCGAGGGAGGGCCTGCTGCTGGTCACCGGGTACGAGATGGGCGCGGACGCGCGGGACACCCTCACCGTGGCGCTGGACCGCGCGACCGGGGCGTACCGCTGGCAGCAGCCGGGCATCTCCGTCGAGCTGACCGACGGCAACCTGCTGCTGCGGTCCGGCGGCGGGGACCAGCCGGTCAGCCTGCGCGCGGTCGACCCCTGCTGCGGCACGGTGCGCTGGCAGTTGACCACCCCGACCGGCGTCGACGCGCAGCCCGTCGGGGAGAAGGCGGACCGGGTGGTGCTCACCGACCTGGGCGGGCCGGTCGAGGTACGCGACGCGCTGACCGGCACGGTGCTGGCCCGCGCCGACCTGCGCGCACCCGACGGTGGGCCACTCAAGTCCGTGCAGGTGGCCGGTGGCCTGCTGGTGACCATCGAGGCACAACAGAATGCGATCACCGCGTACGGGCTGGACCGGCTGGACCGGCGCTGGAGCACCCCGACCGCCGAGATCGACTTCATGCACGACTGCGGCGCCTTGCTGTGTGTGCGCACCCGCTCCGCCGGGCTCTGGGCGGTCGATGCCGCGACCGGCGAGGTGCGCTGGCGCAGCGACCGCTGGGCGTGGGCCTGGCCGTCCGGCGGCCAGTTGATGGCAAACGTGAGCAGCAACGAACCGTTGGGGAGGTACGTCGTCGTCGATGCGTGGACCGGTCAGGAGGTGGCCGACCTGGGCCGGTGGGAGCTGTACCAGTTCGACAGCGGTGGCCGGCTGCTCGGCGTCCGCCCGCAGCCCGACGGCGGGGTGCTGGTCGGGGAGTTGGACGTCCGCGCCAGAAAGACGCGCATCGTGGACCTGCTGCCGGAGGCCACCGGGCAGTGCCAGGCGATCGTGGGCCACCTGCTGTGCGCGGGCACGGGCGGCTCGTACCGGATCTGGCGGTTGCGCGACTGACCACCGGTCGGCCCGGGCGAACGGCGACTGACGATTGTTGCCGGCTGGCACTAGGTTGTCGGTGGTCAGCAGCGAGGAGGCCGGGATGCGGGTACTGGTGGTCGAGGACGAGCGCAACCTCGCCGACGCGATCGCGCGCGGGTTGCGCAAGCGGGGGATGGCGGTCGACGTGGCGTACGACGGCGACGCCGGCCACGAGGCGGCGTTCGTCACCCGGTACGACGTGGTGGTGCTGGACCGCGACCTGCCCGGCGTGCACGGTGACCAGATCTGCGCGGACCTGGCCGCCTCCGGCGCGCTGACCAGGGTGCTGATGCTCACCGCGAGCGGCACGGTGGCCGACCGGGTGGAGGGGTTGCAGCTCGGCGCGGACGACTACCTGTCCAAACCGTTCGCCTTCGACGAGCTGGTCGCCCGGGTGCAGGCGCTGGGCCGGCGGGCAACCCCGGCCGCACCGCCGGTGCTCGAACTGGCCGACCTGGTGCTCGACCCGGCCCGTCGGGTGGCCACCCGGGCCGGGGTGCCTGTCGACCTGACCAACAAGGAGTTCGGGGTGCTCTGCGAGCTGCTCAAGGCCCGCGGCGCTGTGGTTTCCAGCGAGGAGTTGCTGGAACGGGTCTGGGACGCGAACACCGACCCGTTCACCACGATCGTCCGCGTCACCGTGATGACGCTGCGCAAGAAGCTCGGTGACCCGCCCTTGATCGAGACCGTGGTGGGCGCGGGCTACCGCACGGCCGAGGTGGGCGCATGAGCCGCAGGGTGCGGCCCACCCTGCGGTTGCGACTGACCCTGCTCAACGGGGTGCTGCTGGTCGGCGCGGGGGCGATCCTGGTGCTGCTGGCCTGGCTGCTGGTCCGCGACGCGCTGCGCCCCACCGACGAGCTGCTGCCCGGCACGACGGTGCTGCTCTCCGACGGCGGGCGGATGGACGCCGCCGAGTGGCAGCGGCGTCTGGTCGACGCCGCGTCCGGTGAGCTGCTGGCCAAGGGCCTGGTCGCGCTGTTGGCGATAAGCGTGGTCGGGGTGGCCGGCGCGTACGCGGTGGCGGGCCGGGCGCTGCGCCCACTGCACCAGGTCACCGCGACCGCGCAGCGCCTCGGCGAGGCCACCCTGGACCAGCGGATCGGCTACTCGGGCGCCGACGACGAGGTGGCCGAGCTGGCGAAGACGTTCGACGCCATGCTGGACCGGATCGCGTCCGCGTTCGAGGCGCAGAAGCGCTTCGTGGCGAACGCCTCGCACGAGCTGCGTACCCCGTTGGCAGTGATGCGGACCGAGATCGACGTGACGCTCAGCGACGACGACGCGGATGCCGCCGAGTACCGCCGGATGGCGACTGTGGTCCGGGACGCGTCCGAGCGGGCGAACAGCCTGGTGGACGCGCTGCTGGTGTTGGCCCGCAGCGAGGCGCAGGCCGGGCGGCAGTTGGGCCGGCGTACCGAGTGCGATCTCTCGGCGGGCACCGCCAACGCGTTGTCGGCGATGCGCCGCGAGGTGGAGCGGATCGGCCTGCGGGTGCAGACGTCGTTGGAGCCCGCGCCGGTCGTCGGTGACCCGGGGCTGCTGGACCGGTTGGCCGGCAACCTCATCGAGAACGCGGTTCGCTACAACCACCTGCACGGCCGGCTCTGGGTGCGCACCGGCACCGACGGCGAGCGGTCCTGGCTGGTCGTGGGCAACACGGGGTTCGAGGTGGACCAGGCCGACGTGCCGGGGCTGTTCGAGCCGTTCCGGCGCGGTGGCCGGGAACGCACCGGGGCCCGCGGCTCCGGCCTGGGCCTGTCCATCGTCCGCGCGGTCTGCACGGCGCACGGCGGCACGGTACGGGTGATCGCGCAGTCCGGCGGCGGCCTGGAGGTGACGGTCACCCTGCCGACGGCGGACGCCCCGGCGGTCAACGGTGCGGTGCCTGGCCCCGGCTGAACGGGGTTGCGGAGGAGACTCGGCCGATGGCAAGATCGCCGCGTCAGCCCGAGAAGCGAAGGGGGTGCGTCGATGTCCACCGATCATGACTCCGCACCCCGGGTCTGCACCGGCTGACTCCCGGAAGCGGAGCGTCCCATCCCGCACGGAGGGAACACCCGTGTATCCACGGATCCGCAACATCAGTTTTGACTGTCACGACACGTACGCCCTGGCTGGCTTCTGGGCCGCCGTGCTCGGGTACGCCCGACACTCCGAGGACGCCCCGGGTGACCCGGAGGCGGCCCTGCTGCCGCCGGACGACGCCACCCCGAACCTGTTCTTCCAGGAGGTGCCGGAGGAGAAGGTGACAAAGAACCGGCTCCACATCTGCCTGGAACCTGTCGACCGGACCAGGGACGAGGAGGTCGAGCGGGTGCTCGGCCTCGGTGCCACAGTGGTCGCCGACCGTCGGAACGCCGACGGCACGGGCTGGGCGGTGCTCGCCGACCCGGAGGGCAACGAGTTCTGCGTGGTCCGCAGCGCGGCCGAGCGGGCCGCGACACCGGCGGCCTGAGCCTGCGCGGTCCGGTGGAGTACGGCAGGGGCCCCGGCCACCTCAGGGTGGCCGGGGCCCCGGTCGTCACACGGCTCAGGAGCGCTGCTCGACCTGACCCCGGATGGTGACGAACTCGGCCTCCACCTGCTTGGCGGTCTTGAAGTAGATCACCACCATGCCCACGCTGCCCCGGTCGGCCCAGAGGCAGACACCGAGCGGCACGCCCTCGGCCTTGCCGTCGCCGCAGCGCGCGTCACCGCCCAGCGGGCCCGCCTCGACCACCGCCATGTTGGTCACCGACAGTTCGCTGGAGAGTCCGGTGACGGCAACGTCCAGTTCCTTCTTCGGGTCGGCCATCACGCCGGACACCGCCGTGACCATGATGAGGTCCTGCTTGGCCGGGTCGCCGTAGAACGCCCCGATCGTGCTGGTCTCGTTCTGCACCTCGGCCTTCATCTCGCTGACCGCCTGGTCGGCGACTGTCTGCAACTGCGGGTCGGTGAGCTTCGGCCGGCCGGCGAGGGTCGCCGGCGCGACCACCCGGGTCCTGGTGGCGTCGACGACGTCGCTCACGTCGTCCTTGAGGGTGAACCAGGCGATCGCCACGCCGCCGAGGCAGAGCACCAGCACCACCGCCAGCACGATCAGCACGATCTTGCCGACGTTCGACTTCTTCGCCGGGGGCGGGCCGGCGGGCAGGTAGGGGCTGCCGTACGGCTGACCCGGCTGCGCGGGCGGGAACCCCTGCTGCTGCGGCGGCGGCCACCCCCCGGGCTGCTGCGGCTGGCCCGGCTGCTGCGGCTGCTGCGGCTGGCCCGGCTGCTGCGGCGGGGTGGGGGAATCGTGCGGCGGGCCGTACGGGGTGGCCGGCGGCTGAGACATCAGTTAGCTCCAAGTCAGGGGTGCAAAGCGCGTGATCCTAACCCGGTGCCGCTACCGGTGACGTCCCCGCGTAGGTCCCCTCGGACGACCGGGGTGATCACAAACGGTCGCGGTGGTCGGCCGTCCACGAGGGACGGTCCGACCACCGCGACGGTGGCGCTGCGATCTTCTCAGGCGGGCAGGCTCGCCGCCCCCGGCGGCAGGAACCGCTTACCGGTGACCCGCTCGGAGGTGCCGGTCCGATCCAGGTACGGGGTGACACCACCCAGGTGGAACGGCCACCCGGCGCCCAGGATCATGCACAGGTCGATGTCCTGCGCCTCGGCGACCACGCCCTCGTCCAGCATCAGCCGGATCTCCTGCGCGAGCGCGTCGAGCGCGTTCTGGCGTACCTGCTCGGCGGTCAACGGCTGGTCACCGACGACGAGGAGCTTGGCCACCTCGTCGTTGACCTGGTCGTCGACCACGATCGGCTGACCGGAGTCGGCGATGCGCTTGAGGTTGTCGCTGACCCCGAACCGGTCCGGGTACGCCGCGTGCAGGGTGCCGCCCACGTGGTACGCGACAGCCGGCCCGACCAACTGGAGCAGGGCGAGCGGGCGCATCGGCAGGCCCAGCGGGTCCAGTGCGCTGTTCGCCACGTCCAGCGGGGTGCCGGCGTCGACGGCGGCGAAGACGGTGCCCAGGAAACGGGTGAGCAGCCGGTTCACCACGAACGCCGGAGCGTCCTTGACCAGCACGCTCGACTTCTTGAGCTGCTTGCCGACCGCGAACGCGGTGGCCAGGGTGACGTCGTCGGTGCGCTCGCCCCGGACGATCTCCAGCAGCGGCAGCACCGCCACCGGGTTGAAGAAGTGGAAGCCGACCACCCGCTCCGGGTGCTCCAGCTCCGCGGCCATCTCGGTGATCGACAGCGAGCTGGTGTTGGTGGCGAGCACCGCCTCCGGGGAGACGATCTTCTCCAGCTCGGCCCAGACCTGCTTCTTGACGCCCAGGTCCTCGAAGACCGCCTCGATGACGAAGTCGGCGTCCGCGAAGGCGCTCTTGTCGACAGTGCCCGAGACCAGGCCGTACAGCTTGGCGGCGGTGCGCTTGTCCATCCGGCCCTTGGTGACGGCCTTCTCGATCTGGGTGTGCACGTAGCCGACGCCCTTGTCCACCCGGGACTGGTCCAGGTCGCTCATGACGACAGGCACCTGGAGGCGGCGGGCGAACAGCAGCGCCAACTGGCTGGCCATCAGGCCGGCGCCGACGATGCCGACCTTGGTGATCGTGCGGGCCAGACCCTTGTCCGGTGCGCCGGCCGGTCGCTTGGCCCGCCGCTGCACCAGGTCGAAGGCGTACAGGCCGCTGCGCAGCTCCTCGGAGAAGATCAGGTCCGCGAGGGCCTCGTCCTCGGCGGCGGTGCCGGCGGCGAAGTCGCCGTCCTTCGCCGTCTCCAGCAGGTCGAGGGCCTTGTACGCGGCCGGGACCGCGCCGTGCAGCCGCTGGTTGAGCGTCTCCCGGGCGAAGTAGAGCACGCCCGCCCACATGTCCTTGTCGACCTCGGGACGGGTGACGGTCACCCGACCGCGCACCACGTCGGCGGCCCACTCCAGGGAACGCTCCAGGAAGTCGGCCGGCTCCAGCAGCACGTCCGCGATGCCCAGCTCGGCGGCCTGCTTCGGCTTGAGCATCTTGTTCTGCATCAGCGGGTTCTGGATGATCACTTGGGTGGCCGCGGGGATGCCGATCAGGTTCGGCAGCAGTTGGGTGCCGCCCCAGCCGGGCACGAGACCGAGGGAGACCTCGGGCAGCGCGAGGGCCGCCGCGCCACCGGAGAGCGTCCGGTAGTGGCAGTGCAGCGCCAGCTCCAGGCCGCCGCCCATCGCCGCCCCGTTGACGAACGCGAAGGTGGGGACGGTGCTGTCCTTGAGCCGGGCGAACACCCGGTGACCGAGCCGGCCGATCTCCAGCGCCTGCGCGCGGTCGGCGAGCTGCGGCAGGCCGAGGATGTCCGCGCCCACGCAGAAGATGTACGGCTTGCCGGTGACCGCGATGAACGCCGGGTCGGCGGCGAGCGCGGCGGTGATCGCCTCGTCCAGGCTGGCCAGCCCACCCGGACCGAAGGTGTTCGGCTTGGTGTGGTCGAGCCCGTTGTCCAACGTGATCAGGGCGGCGGGTCGGTCCAGACCCGGTACGTTCACCTGTCGCAGCAGCGCCCGGGTGACGACCTCGTTCGGCGCCTTCACTTGTCGCCCTCCGTCCCCTGAGCCGGCTTGCTGGACCCCGTCCAGTGTGGGTTCTCCCAGATGACCGTGCCGCCCATGCCGATGCCGATGCACATGGCGGTGAGGCCGTAGCGGACCTCGGGGTGCTCGGCGAACTGGCGGGCCAACTGCGTCATCAGCCGTACGCCGGAGGAGGCCAGCGGGTGGCCGATGGCGATCGCGCCGCCCCACGGGTTGACCCGCGCGTCGTCGTCGGCGATGCCGAAGTGGTCGAGGAAGGCGAGCACCTGCACGGCGAACGCCTCGTTCAGCTCGAACAGGCCGATGTCGTCGATGCTGAGCCCGGCGAGGCGCAGCGCCTTCTCCGTCGACGGGATCGGGCCGACGCCCATCACCTCCGGTTCCACGCCGACGAACCCGAACGACACCAGCCGCATGGCGACCGGCAGGCCCAGCTCGCGGGCGGTTGCCTCGTCGGCGAGCAGGCTCGCGGTGGCACCGTCGTTCAGGCCGGCCGCGTTGCCCGCGGTGACCTTGCCGTGCGGGCGGAACGGGGTCTTCAGGGTGGCGAGCTTCTCCAGCGAGGTGTCCCGCGGGGCCTCGTCGACGGTGGCCAGGCCCCAGCCGCCCTCCGCGTCGCGGACGGACATCGGCACCAGGTCGTCCTGGAGCTTGCCGTTGGCGTACGCCTTCGCGGTCTTCTGTTGCGACGCGAGCGCGAACGCGTCGGTGCGCGCCTTGGTGATGTGCGGGACCAGGTCGTGCAGGTTCTCCGCGGTGGCACCCATGACCAGCGCGGACGGGTCGACAAGCTTCTCCGCGATGATGCGCGGGTTGGGGTCGACGCCCTCGCCCATCGGGTGGTGGCCCATGTGCTCGACGCCGCCGGCGATGGCGATGTCGTACGCGCCCATGGCGATGCCGCTGGCGACGGTGGTCACCGCGGTCATGGCGCCGGCGCACATCCGGTCGATGGCGAAGCCGGGAACGGTCTTGGGCAGCCCGGCCAGCAGGGCGGCGGTACGGCCGATGGTGAGGCCCTGGTCGCCGATCTGGGTGGTGGCCGCGATGGCGACCTCCTCGACCCGCTCCGGGGGGAGCTGCGGGTTGCGGCGCAGCAGTTCACGGATGCAGCGGATCACCAGGTCGTCGGCGCGGGTGTTGGCGTACATGCCACCCGCCTTGCCGAACGGGGTACGGACACCGTCGACAAAGACGACATCCCGAACTTCACGGGGCACTTGAGCCTCCTATTCGACCATGATTCGGCCTCGGTGCGAGCGGCACTCCGGACCGGACAAGGGTCGCCGACACGGGCACGTTCCCCCGAATGCTACTCGCCAGTAACCAACCCCGCGTCAACCCCCACCTGTGGCCCACCCCACACCCCGCCCCCCGGTCAGGGGGTGGGGTTCAGGGCCTGGGTCAGGTCGGCGGCGAGCAGCCCGATCTGCCACTCGCGGGCGTTGAGGCCGCGCAGGGTCTCCGCGACTGCCTCCTCGGTCAGCTCCTCCGGCGGGGTCCAGGCCAGCCGGCGCACCGAATCCGGCGTGATCAGGTTCTCCGGCGGCAGGTTGTGCTCACCGGCGATGCGGATCACCACCTCCCGGCAACGGGCCAACCGGCCAGCCGCCACCGGGTCGCGTTCGGCCCAGCGGTGCGGCGGGGGTGGGCCCTCCACCGTCGGGGAGACCGGCAACGAGTCGTCCGGCAACTGCCGGGCGTCGTCGAGGGCGGCGAGCCAGGTGCGGGCCAACCGACGGACCGACCGACCGCCGAAACCGGGCAGGGTCAGCAGGGTCTTCTCGTCCTTCGGGTCCAACTCGGCGGCGGCGATGATCGCCGAGTCGGGCAGCACCCGGCCGGGCGCGGCGTCCCGCCGGGAAGCGATCTGGTCCCGGGCGTACCACATCGAGCGGACGCGGGCCTGGGCCCGCGCCCCGCGCAGCCGGTGGATGCCGGAGGTACGCCGCCAGGGCTCCGCCCGCACCCGCGGCGGGCGCGCCCCGGTGCGGACCAGCGCGGCGAACTCCTCCGCCGCCCAGGCCGACTTGCCCTGTCGGCTCAGCTCGGCGTCGAGCGCGTCGCGCAGGTCGGTGAGCAGCTCCACGTCGAGGGCCGCGTACGTCAGCCACGACTCGGGCAGCGGTCGGCTCGACCAGTCGGCTGCCGAGTGGTGCTTCTCCAGGGTGAACCCGAGCAACTGCTCGGTCAGCGCGGCAAGCCCGACCCGCTCGAACCCCGCCAGCCGGGCAGCCAGCTCCGTGTCGAACAACCGGCGCGGGCGCAGCCCCACCTCGGCCAGACAGGGCAGATCCTGGCTGGCCGCGTGGAGCACCCACTCGGCGTCCCCGATCGCGGCGTCCAGCGCACTGAGGTCGGGCAGGGGCAGCGGGTCGATCAGCGCCGTGCCCGCGCCGGCCCGGCGCAGTTGCACCAGGTATGCGCGCTGGCTGTAGCGGTAGCCGGAGGCGCGCTCGGCGTCCAGGGCGACGGGGCCGCTGCCCGCCGCGAAGCGGGCCACGACCTCGGCCAGCTCGGCCGGAGCGGCCACCGGGTCGGGGGTGCCGTCACGCGGGGCGATCAGCGGAACGGGCCCACCGTCGGTCGGGTCGACCCCGTCGCCCGCCGGCTGCGGCTGGGCCGACGGCGGGTGCTGGGGTGCGTTTCCCGGAAGTTCTTCGGCGGGCCGACGGCGCAGGGGTGGTTCGTCGGTCACCTGCCAACCCTAGTGCGCGCGGTGAATCGGCGGGTGCAGCCGGTCCGGCGTGTGTCGGTCAGGTGTCCGCGAGGTGTCCCCGCGCATGCCGGACGCTGAGGCCGACAACGCCCGTTCGTGCTGGTACGTGCCATTGAACCGCCCTCCCGCAGCCGCCCGCCCCGGACCGGCGAGGTCAGGCCGCGCCGGCCGCCCGGCGGTCGGACAGGGCGGTGACCCCCGGTGGTGGCAGGCCGGCCGTGGAGGCGAGCAGCGCACACCAGCCGAGCAGGTGCGGGGTCAGCTCGTCGTCGACAGGCGTCCAGGAGGCGCGGATCTCGATGTCGCCGACGGTCGGCGGGCCGGCGAGGTCACCGAACCGGGTCGACATGGTCTGCGTCACCGTGCCGCCGATCGCCCGGTGGCCCGCGTCCTGGGCGTCCAACGCATCGGTCAGCCACGTCCAGCCGACCCCGGGCAGCAGCGGGTCGGCGGCCAGGTCGACCTCCAATTCGGCCGTCACGTAGGTGACCAACCGCAGGGTGCCCTGCCACGCCTCGTGGCCCACCGGGTCGTGCAGCAGGATCAACCGGCCGGTCGCCACCTCGTCGCCGTCGCGCAGCACCGTCGCGGAGAGCGCGAACGCGTACGGGGCCAACCGCTGGGGGGCGCCGACCTCCTCAAGCGTGATCTCCGGCCGGGGGGTCGCCGATCGCAGCCCGGCGACCGCGCGGGCGAACGTCTCCGGGAGCGCGATCGGGGGGGCCATGTCGGCAGCCTATGCCGCCGTCGGCCCCCGGCTTCGACGGCGCGCCGACACCCGTGCGCCGCCGGGGACCCGCAGAAGTCGCTCTTCCTTTCACCCCAGGTGGGGTGGGGTTGGTGGGCGTGGCACGATTGCGGCGATGACCACGGACACCACGGGCACTGTCGCCCGAGACGGAGAACCCCGCCCCGGCGGACCGGCCGACTCGCCCTTCGTCAGGGCCTGCCGGCGACGGTCCGGCCCGCACACCCCGGTCTGGTTCATGCGCCAGGCCGGTCGCTCGCTGCCGGAATACCGGGAGATCCGGGCGGGCGTGCCGATGCTGGAGTCCTGCCGTCGCCCGGAGATGGTCACCGAGATCACGCTCCAGCCGGTGCGCCGGCACGGAGTGGACGCGGCGGTCCTGTACAGCGACATCGTGGTGCCGGTCGCGGCGGCCGGCGTCGATCTGGACATCGTGCCGGGCACCGGCCCGGTGGTCGCCGAGCCGGTCCGCACCCTCGCCGATGTCGAGCGGATCCGCCCGATCACCCGCGACGACGTCCCGTACGTGGACGAGGCCGTCCGGCAGTTGGTGGTCGAGCTGGGCGACACCCCGCTCATCGGTTTCGCCGGCGCGCCGTTCACCCTGGCCAGCTACCTGGTCGAGGGTGGGCCGTCGCGGACCCACGTGAAGACCAAGGCCCTGATGTACGGCAACCCGGAGCTGTGGCACGCGCTCTGCGGCCGGCTGGCCGAGGTGACGCTCGCCTTCCTGCGGGTGCAGATCGAGGCTGGCGTGTCCGCAGTGCAGCTCTTCGACTCGTGGGCGGGCACGCTGTCCGAGGCCGACTACCGCCGTTACGTGCTGCCGCACTCCACAGCCGTGCTGAGTGGGTTGGTCAACGCCGGGGTGCCGCGGATCCACTTCGGGGTGGGCACCGCCGAGCTGCTCGGCGCGATGGGCGAGGCCGGCGCGGACGTGGTCGGCGTCGACTGGCGTACCCCGCTGGACGTCGCCACCCACCGGATCGGCCCGGACAAGGCGGTGCAGGGCAACCTGGACCCGGCTGTGCTGTTCGCGCCGTGGCCCGTGGTGGAGGCCGAGGTGCGCCGCATCCTGGAGCAGGGCCGGGCGGCACCCGGGCACGTGTTCAACCTCGGCCACGGGGTGCCGCCGGAGACCGACCCGGAGGTGTTGACCCGGGTGGTCGCGCTCGTGCACGAGCTGTCCAGCCGCCGGGCCGACCAGGGCTGACCGGTGACGCGGCAGCCCTGGCGGGTGGCGGTGGTCGGCGGCGGGATCGCCGGGCTGGCCGCCGCGGTCCGCCTGCGCGACCACGCACCGCCCGGCACCGAGATCACGGTGTACGAGCAGTCCGGCGCACTGGGCGGCAAACTGCGTACCGGGGAGTTGGCCGGCCAGCCGGTGGAGTTCGGCGCCGAGTCGTTCCTGATGCGTGACCCGACCGGGGCGGAGTCCGCCGCGGTGGCCCTGATCCGGCGGCTCGGGCTGGCCGAGAAGATCGTGCACCCCACGGTGGGGCAGGCCGCGCTTGTCGTCGACGGTGGGCTGCGCCCCATCCCGGGCGGCACCCTGGTGGGCGTACCCGGGGATCTGGACCGGGTGACCTCGGTCGCCCGCCCGGCGGCGGACGCCGACACCGACGACGGGCGGCCGCTGGTCGGGCCGGACGCGGACGTCTCGGTGGGCGCGCTGGTCCGGTCCCGCTTCGGCGACGAGGTGGTCGAGCGGCTTGTCGACCCGATGCTGGGCGGCGTGTACGCGGGCCGCGCCGACGATCTCTCCCTGGTCACGACGATGCCGGCGTTGGCCCGCGCGGCCCGGGTGGAGCACACCCTGGTCGGCGCGGTCCGGGCCGCGCAGGCCGCCGCGCCGCGCGCCCCCGGCGCCCCGGTCTTCGGCACCCTCGCCGGCGGGCTGCGCACCCTGGTCGAGGCGGCGGTGACGGCAAGCGGCGCGACGGTACGGCGAGAGGCCGCCGTGCGCGAGTTGACCCCTGTCGACACGGGTTGGCGGCTCACCGTCGGCCCGACGCGCGACCCCGCGCTTGTCGACGTGGACGCCGTGGTGCTTGCGGTGCCGGCGCGACCGGCGGCCCGGCTGCTCGCGGGCCCCGCCCCGGCGGCCGCGGCGGGTGTCGGTGAGCTGGACTACGCGAGCGTCGCGCTGGTCACGCTGGCGCTGCCGCAACCGCAACTGCCCGAGTTGTCCGGCTTCCTGGTGCCCAGCACCGAGGGTCTGCTGATCAAGGCCGCGACCTTCTTCACCACCAAGTGGGGGCACCTGCGCCGCCCGGACGGCCTGGCGTTGGTGCGCGCGTCGGTGGGCCGGTACGGCGAGGAGGCGCACCTCCAGCGCCCCGACGCGGACCTGGCGACCACCGTGCACCGAGAGCTGTCGGCGGTGCTCGGCACCCCGTTGCCCGCCCCGGTCGACGGGCACGTGCAGCGGTGGGGCGGCGCGCTGCCGCAGTACGCCCCGGGGCACGCCGACCGGGTCGCCACCGCGCGGGCGGCGTTGCGGGAGGCGTACCCGACAGTGGTCCTCGCCGGCGCCGGTTACGACGGGGTCGGCATCCCGGTCTGCGTCCGTTCCGGCGAGACGGCGGCCGACGAGATCATCACAGCACTGGGAGGATCGGCGAGATGACCGAGCAGACCAACGCGGCCCGGTTGCGGGAGCTGAACGACAGCATCCGCTACACCATGTGGTCGGTGTTCCGGGCCAGCGCCCCGCTGCCGTCGCTGCGGGACAACGTCACCGGCGAGGTCGTGGCCCTCTTCGACGAGCTGGCCGGCAAGGACGTGGTGGTCCGCGGCGTGTACGACGTCGCCGGTCTGCGCGCCGACGCGGACGTGATGATCTGGTGGCACTCCGCGTCGAGCGACGCGCTCCAGGACGCGTACCTGCGGTTCCGCCGCACCACGCTGGGACGGTCGCTGACGCCGGTCTGGTCGCAGATGGCGTTGCACAGGCCGGCCGAGTTCAACAAGAGCCACATCCCGGCGTTCCTGGCCGGCGAGGAGGCCCGCCCCTACATCTGCGTGTACCCGTTCATCCGCTCCTACGAGTGGTACCTGCTGCCCGACGCCGAGCGGCGCGAGATGCTTGCCGAGCACGGCAAGATGGCCCGCGGCTACCCGGACGTACGCGCCAACACGGTGGCCTCGTTCGCGTTGGGTGACTACGAGTGGATGCTCGCCTTCGAGGCGGACGAGCTGCACCGGATCGTCGACCTCATGCGGGACCTGCGCGCCTCCGGCGCCCGCCGGCACGTCCGCGAAGAGGTCCCGTTCTACACCGGGCGCCGCCGCTCGGTCGCCGAGATCGTCAACTGCCTGGTCTGATTCCCACGCCCCAGCCCGCCGGCCGGTGCCGCACCCCCGCCCGGGTGCGGCACCGGTCGGAGGTCAACTGGTCGTCGTGCAGGAGACCAGCGGAACCGGGTTGCTGCCGTTCCACGAGCCGAGGAAACCGAACGTGGTGCTCGCGCCGGCGGCGAGGGTGCCGTTGTGATTGGCGTTGCGTGCTGTGACAAGCGAGCCGTTGGTGCTGACCGTCGCGTTCCACGACGAGGTGACCTGCTGGCCGTTGTTGTAGTTCCAGCTCACCGACCAACCTCGGGTGGGTGAGCCGCCCGCGGTCACCTTCACCTCGGCCTGGAAGCCGCCGGACCACTGGCCGGTGACCTGGTACGTCGCCGTGCAGGCCCCAGCCGGCGGCGGGGTGCTCGGCGGCGGGGTGGTGGGCGGCGGGGTGGTCGGCGGAGGAGTGGTGGGCGGCGGGGTCGTCGGCGGCGGCGTGGTCGGCGGCGGGGTGCTCGTGCCCCCGAAGGTGACGTCGCTGCACAGGTAGTACGACTGGTCCAGGTGGCTGGCCTGCCAGACGGTGTAGACGATGTGCCGGCCGGTACGCCCGGACGCGTTCACCGGGATCTGGATGGAGACACCACCGGTGTCCGGGTTCCACTGGGAGGCCGGAGTGTTGCCGATCTGACCGGCCAACTCCAGGTCGTCCCAGCCGAGCGGCTCGGTGAGCGCGTCGAAGCCCTGCTTGGTCACGTACACCCGGATGTAGTCGGCGCCGTGACTTGCCTGGTCGAAGAAGCGGAGCCGGAAGTTGTTCGACACCGCTGTGGTCTTCCACGCGCCGATGGTGTCCAGCGAGTTGTAGCGCGGGCTCTGGGTGCGCCCGCCGCTGCACAGTTGGCCGTTGGGGACGGCGGCCTGGTGGTTACCGCCCACGCCTTCGCGGAACAGGCCGTTCCAGTTCCACATGGCGGCCGGGTCGGCCTGCCAGGCCTGCCAGCACATGGGGTCTTCGGTGGCCATCCGGGGGTTCTGGAAGTCGCCACCCCACCGTTGCCAACAGCTGTAGTTGCGCGAGGGCGGGTCGACGACCGATCCGTGCGCGGAGGCGGGCTGGACCTGCATGGTGTTCAGCGCGGTCGTCAACAGGAGCGTGGTGGTCGCCGCGATGGCGAACAACCAGAGCACGCGTCGTGATCGGGTGGAAGTGGACATGGAGCCCCCGGGGGGATGAGGTCGGACGACGACACCCGGATCGACGGGAGTTGCCCACTCCCGCGCCTAATCGCTGGCTCCCGCGACGGCTCTACCCCGAAACCATGCCAGCTCGATCGTCAGTCGTCAATGACATCGCGGCGCATCGGGGTGTGCGGGATGCCGTCCTCGACGTACTCCGGGCCGCTGACCGCGAAGCCGCGCCGGGTGTAGAACGCCACCAGGTGCGACTGGGCGTCCAGCACGCAGGGCCGGTTGCCCACCACCTCCAGCGCCGCGCTCATCAGCCGGCCGGCGTGCCCGCCGCCGCGCGCCTGCGGGGCCACCACCACCCGACCGATCCGGGCGGTGCCGTCCGGGTCGGCCAGGATCCGCAGGTACGCCAGCGGCGCGCCGCCGTCGGTCAGCCAGAGGTGCCGGGTGCCCGGCTCGACGTCGCGCCCGTCGAGTTCCGGGTAGGGGCACTGCTGTTCCACGACGAACACGTCGATGCGCAGCTTGAGCAGGTCGTGGAAGGTGCGGGCGTTCAGGTCGGCGAAGGACGCCGTCCGGATTTCGGTGGTCTGCTGGGGCACCCACCGATGGTAGGCCCACTCAGCGGATGTCCGGTCGAGGTGCCAGGTAGGTGGCGGCCACGGCGGTGAGCAGCAGGACGCCGCCGACGACGACCGGCAACGGGAGCGGCTCGTGCAGCAGCGCCACCGCCAGCGCCGCGGCGGTGAGCGGTTCCAGCAGGGTGAGCACGGCGGCGACGCTGCCCGGGGTGGTGCGCAGCCCCGCGTAGAACAACGCGTACGCCAGCGCGGTGGTGACCACGCCCAGGTGCAGCAGCAGTGCCACGGTGTCCAGGCGGAGCGGCACGCTGACCCCGGCGACCACTGCGAACGGCGCGAGGGCCAGCGCACCGACCACTGTGGAGACGGTGGTCAGCGTCATCGGCGCGGTGTGCTGCGACAGGTTCCGGCTGATCAGGGTGGTCACCGCGTACCCCAGGCCGGAGCCGGTCGCCGCGAGCAGGCCGAGCAGTGGCGCGGGCGCCGCGGCGGTGGGATCTGCCGTCGCCCCGGTGATCAGGGCGAGACCGAGCACGGCGGCGACAAGGGTGGCGAGGCGCAGCGGGCCGGGGAGGCGTCGGGCGCGCACCGACTCCCAGGCCGCGGCGAGCACCGGGGCCAGACCCAGGCTGACAACTGTGGCGACGCTGACGCCGGCCCACGCCACCGCGACGAAGTAGAGCGCCTGGTAGAGGCCGAGGCCGACGCCGGTGAGCAGCAGCGGTACGGGTGCCGCCCGCAGCGCGGACCGCAGCGTGCCGAGCCGGCCGGCGGTGCACGCCAGCAGTACGAGAGCGGCGATCGCGACGCGATGGAAGCCGATGCTCACCGGGCTGAGCCCGGTGCCGTCGCGCAAAAGTTGCACCGCCACGCCGGTGGTGCCCCACAGCACGCCGGTGACGGTGATCTGGATCAGGCCGGTGCGGGCCGGACCGGCGGCCGTGGCCGGGGCGGCCGGCGGCACGGTACGGGAGAGGGACACGGAGGCCGACCGTACCGGAGGATCGTGGTGGGATCTGGCGGTTTTTCAGCCGGCCGGCACGACCGTGGGCGTGCGGTCAGGCCGGGCGGGCGCCGACCGCGTCGCGGATCTCTGCGCCCTCGGCGCCCTCGACCGCGCGGGCGCAGTGTCCGCAGCAGAAGAAGCGGCCGTTGACCTCGACGCCATGCCCGACGATCTTGATTTGGCAGTGCTCGCAGATCGGTGCCATCCGGTGGATCGCGCACTCGAACGAGTCGAAGGTGTGCACGTCGCCGCTGACGGTGTGCACCTCGAACGCCATCCAGTAGTCGTTGCCGCAGACCTCGCACGTGGCCATCGCCAACCCCCCTCATCACGACATTTCGCCCAGAATGCCGCAACCTCGGATGGGCGCGGACGGAAATGCCGCTCTCCGGCGGCCGGGGCGGCGTGTCGGCTCCGGCGTGTTGTCCGTTGTTTCAGGTGAACCGCCGCAACCCCCGGAGGGTCACAGTGATCAAGCGCAACAAGCTCTTCGGCAACCAGACCCGGGTGACCTTCTGCCTGCCCCGGGATTCCCCGCCCGGCCCGGTGAGCGTCGTCGGCTCCTTCAACGGCTGGGAGCCGGGTCGACACGAGTTGGTGACCCGCCGCGACGGCATGCGGACCGTCACCGTGAAACTCCCGCCGGGGGAGTACGTCTTCCGTTACCTCGCCGCCGGCGGCGTCTGGCTGGACGACGAGTCGGCCGACCAGGTCGACGACCGGGGCAGCCTGCTCCGGATCTGACAGGGAAACTCGCCACCATCGATGGATTTATTGATGGGAGTCTTTACTGTTAACAAAGTTTAAATTATGTTGAGGGGCACCTACCGGACCCTGGAGAAGGAGCCGCCCCGATGCGTCGAAGAATCACCATCCCGCTGGTGGCGGCCGGTGCCGTCGCCGCCACCCTCACCGTCGCCGCTCCCGCGCAGGCGCACGGCTACGTCTCCGCCCCGCCCAGCCGGCAGGCGCTCTGCGCGCAGGGCCGGGTGCCCGACTGCGGGCAGATCAAGTACGAGCCGCAGAGCGTCGAAGGGCCCAAGGGCCTGCGCAGCTGCAACGCCGGCATCGCCCAGTTCGCCGTCCTCAACGACGACAACCGGGGCTGGCCGGCCACCTCGGTCGGCAGCTCGCTGACCTTCACCTGGGTCAACACCGCCCGCCACGCCACCAGCAACTGGGAGTACTGGATCGGCAACACCCGGGTCGGCGTGGTCAACGGCAACGGCCAGCAACCGGGCGCGACGGTCTCACACACCGTCAACCTGGGCGGCTTCTCCGGTCGGCAGAAGATCCTCGCGGTGTGGAACATCTCCGACACCGCGAACGCCTTCTACTCCTGCATCGACGTGCAGATCGGCGGCGGTGGCGGGCCGGCCCCCACCCCCACCCCGAGCGCCTCACCCACCCCACGGCCCACCCCGACCGCCACGCCGAGCACGACGCCCGCCCCGGGCGGCAGTTGGACGACCGGCCGGGCGTACCAGGTCGGTGACCAGGTCACCTACGGCGGACGGACGTACCGCTGCCGGCAGGCGCACACGGCGATCCCCGGCTGGGAGCCGCCGAACGTACCGGCGCTCTGGCAACAGGTCTGACCCCACGGGTGCGGCCACCGGCCGCACTCGTGCCGCCGTCCCCGCGTGAACGGAGCACCCCGGCATGCCCCGTCGTACCCGTCTGGTGTCCCTTGTCGCCGCGCTGCTGCTCACCGGCGCCTGCGGCGGGTCGCCCACGTCGAGCCCGCCGGCCGTGCCGCAACCGGCCCCCGCGTCCCCGGTCGGGGCGGCGTCGCCCGGACCCGGGGGCGCGGGGTCCGCGGTCGCCGGGGACGCGATGAGCGGGATCGACGTGGTCTTCCTGACCACGATGGTCGCGCACAGCGAACGCACCCTGCAGATCGTCGCGCTGGCTCGCGACCGGGTGCGCGACGACGCGCTGCGCACCCTGGCCGCCGCCATCGAGGCGACCGAGGCCGACGAGCTGTCCGCGATGCGCGGCTGGTTACCCACGACCGGGCCGGGTGCCAGCGCGGGCGCACACAAGCACGAAGGGCACGGCGACGACGCCGCGCTCGACCGACTGCGGACCGCGCCGGACGCGGACGTCGACCGGGCACTGCGCGAGGTGCTCGCCGACCACCAGCGTGCGGCGGCCGACCTGGCCCGAGCCCAGGTCGGCGTCGGCCGCAACGAGCAGGTCCGCGACCTGGCCCGGCGGATCGAGCAGTCCCGGACCGCCGAGGTCGAGCTGCTCCGGGGTACGCGGTGAGCGCTCGCCGCCGTGCCCGGACAGCTCAGGTCAGCGGGGTTCCAGCCGGACCGAGATCGAGTTGACGCAGTGCCTGGTGTCCTTCGGGGTGAAGCCCTCACCGTGGAAGACGTGCCCGAGGTGACTGTCGCAGCGGGCGCAGCGGATCTCGGTGCGCGCCATGCCGAGACTGCGGTCCTCGATTTCCTTCACCCGGCCCGGGATGGCGTCGTCGAAGCTCGGCCACCCGCAGTGCGAGTCGAACTTCGTGTCGCTGGAGAAGAGCTCCAACCCGCAGGCGCGGCAGTGGTAGACCCCCTGGGTCTTCGTGTCCACGTACTCGCCGACCCACGGGCGTTCGGTGCCGGCCTCCCGCAGGACGTGGAACTCCTCGGGGGTCAACCGGACCCGCCACTCGTCGTCGGTGCGGGGCAGCTCGTTGTCGTCAAGACTCACCCGTCAACGGTACGTCGAACGTCGGGGGCGTGGCATAAGGTCGCGAGATGGCGGGCACCAAGGCAGCGGTCACCGAGGTCGAGGTGGCCGGGCACACCGTACGGCTGAGCAGTCCGGACCGGGTGATCTTCCCCCAGCGGGGCTTCACCAAGGCGGACGTCTTCCACTACTACGTCGCGGTCGGCGACGGGATCATGCGCGCCCTGCGGGAGCGTCCCACCACGCTGCAACGCTTCCCCGAGGGCGTCGAGGGCGAGGCGTTCTTCCAGAAGCGGGTGCCCACCCGAGGGGTGCCGCCCTGGGTGACGACCGCGCAGATCACCTTCCCCAGCGGTCGCAGTGCGGCGGAGCTGTGCCCGGCCGATCTGGCGCACGTGGCCTGGGCGGCGCAGATGGGCACCATCGTCTTCCACCCGTGGCCGGTGCGCGCCGCCGACGTCGACCGACCCGACGAGCTGCGCATCGACCTGGATCCGCAGCCCGGCACCGACTTCGCCGACGCGGCGCGGGCCGCCGGGGAGGTCCGCGCGCTCCTCGACGAGCTGGGCGTGACCGGTTGGCCGAAGACCTCCGGTGGCCGGGGTGTGCACGTCTACCTGCGCATCCAGCCCCGTTGGACGTTCACCGAGGTGCGCCGGGCCACCATCGCGCTCGCCCGGGAGGTGGAGCGACGCCACCCCGACCTGGTCACCACCGCCTGGTGGAAGGAGGAGCGCGGCCGGCGGGTCTTCGTCGACTTCAATCAGATGGCCCGGGACCGGACGATCGCCTGCGCGTACTCCCTGCGGGCCAACGCGCGGGCCACCGTCTCCACCCCGGTCACCTGGGACGAGCTGCCCGACGTCGACCCGGACGACTTCGACCTGCGTACCGTCCCGGCCCGGCTCGCCGAGCGCGGCGATCCGCACGCCGGCATCGACGACGCTCCGTGGGACATCACGCCCCTGCTGGAGTGGGCCGACCGGGACGCCGCCGCCGGCCAGGGCGACCTGCCGTACCCGCCGGACCACCCGAAGATGCCCGGCGAGCCCAAGCGCGTGCAGCCCAGCCGCGCCAAGCGCGCGCCCGACGACGAGAGCGCCTGAGCGGCCTCGCCTCAGGCGGGTGAGCGGGCGGTCCAGCCTCGGTGGTCAATCTGCGCGGTCGAGCGGTTCCTCCGGTGTTCGTCCGGGTGGTGTGATCACCTCCGGGAGAAGCTGGTGGTAGTCCTGGTAGTCGTCGGTCACTGTGAGTGCTTGCCACCTCGCCTGCCAATCTTCACCTGGTTGGACGAAATCATCCTCGGTAAGCCGAGTTGCGCGGAGCCTCGCTGCCCGCGCAGCGGCTTGTTCGCGAGTCATGCCGAAGCTGTCGACAGCCAGCCGGGCGACGGCATCCGGTCGAGCGCTGGCTGGTAGGTCCTGGACTCGCTGACCTGTATCAAGGGCGATGGTGATGAGCAAGGCGAGGTGTTCGACCGCCAGCTCCGTTGGGAAACCGTGTTCTGATGCCAGGTCGATCAGGAAGACTGCTAGTGGCATGTCGGCACGGGGCCGAGGGCTGGGCCATCCGCGGTGCCTGGCGCGGCCGGAGTTGTCGTACACCTGTTCTAGAGTTTGGGTGTGATCGATGAGTTGGCGCGGGCGGAGAGTGCGGTGGCGATCTGCACCGACGCGGCCGCCTGGCCCCTCGCCGAGCATGAGCTGATCGCTGCTCTCGACGCCGCGCACCGCGTCGAGCAACGTCTCGCCGCTGTCAAGCTGGCATTGGTGCGCGAGTTGGACGGTCGCGGCACCGCACTGACGCAGGGCGCCTCCAGCACGGTGGTCTGGCTGCGCGAGCGACTGCGGTTGACAGTTCCCGCCGCGCACCGGCTGGTCGACCTCGCGGCCTGCGTCGACGCGGCCCCGACAGCGGTGCGGGGTGCTCTGGCGACCGGCGCGGTAACCGTGGAGCAGGCCCGGGTCATCGCCGACGCCGTCAGCACCGTGCAGACGGCCGCCGGGCCGGAGGTCGCCGACAAGGCCGTGGGTGTGCTTGTCGAGTGGGCCGGGCAGTTCGACCCCACCCTGCTGCGCAAGCTCAGCACCCGCATCCTCGACCACGTCGCCCCCCGACATCGCCGACGCCGCCGCCCGCGCCGCACTGGACGCCGAGGCCGCCCGGGCAACCCGAGACCGGCACGTCACCGTCTCCGAGCAGGCCGGCGGACGGCTACGGCTCAGCGGCACCCTCGACGCGGAGACCGCCGCGCTCGTGCGCGCCGCCATCGACCCGCTCAGCGCACCCAGCGGGCCCGACGACACGCGTAGCGCCGGCCAGCGCCGGCACGACGCCCTCGCCGAGGTGTGCCGGCTGGCGCTGCGCACCGGTGAGCTGCCGGAGAACGGCGGCGACCCCGCCCAGCTCGTCGTCACCACCAGCTTCGACGAACTGACGCGGCAGTTGCACGCCGGTGCGCTCGACGTCGGCCTGCGCCTCACTCCCGAGACGGTGCGTCGGCTCGCCTGCGACGCCGCCATCCTGCCGGCCGTGCTGGGCGGTGCCGGTCAGGTCCTCGACGTGGGCCGGCAACGGCGCCTCGTCAGCGGTCCGCTGCGGCGGGCGCTGGTGCTGCGCGACGGTGGCTGCGCCTTTCCCGGGTGCGACCGGCCACCCCGGTGGTGCGCCGCCCACCACATTCGACACTGGGCCGATGGCGGCCCGACCAGCCTGGACAACGCGGTGCTGCTCTGCGGCCACCACCATCGGCACCTGCACCAGAGCGAGTGGACGGTCCGGCTGGGCGGCGACGGCAAACCGGAGTTCGTACCGCCGGCCCGGCTCGACCCCGACCAGCTCCCGCGCCGCAACCACTATCACCGGCGGACGTAGCCCAACCGCGGATGGCGGGGGTTCGGGTCAGCCGGGGGCGAGGAGGCAGAACTCGTTGCCTTCCGGGTCGGCGAGGACGGTCCACGGGACCTCGTTCGGGCCCAGGTCGACGGCGGTGGCGCCGAGGGCCCGCAGTCTGGCCGCCTCGGCCGCCAGGTCGTCGCCCGGGTATGGGCGGACGTCGAGATGGACGCGGTTCCACCCGGTCTTCACATCTGGTGTGCGGACGAACCGCAGATATGGGCCGACGCCCTTGGCGGAGCGCAACACCGCGCTGTGGTCGGTCACCTCGTGCAGGGTCCAGTCCATCGCCCTGTCCCAGAAGCTGGCCATGGCTCGCGGGTCCGCGCAGTCGACCACCACCGCGGCGATCGGCCCGGTGTCCCGGTAGAGCGGCCGGGGGTCCAGCACGCAGAACTCGTTGCCCTCCGGGTCGGCCATGACCGTCCATGGCACGTCGCCCTGGCCGACGTCGGCGAGTGTCGCGCCGAGGTCCCGCAGGCGCGTGACCACCTGCGCCTGATGGGCCGCCGAGGTGGTGGCGAGGTCGACGTGCACGCGGTTCTTCACCGTCTTGGGTTCCGTGGAGACGACGAGGTCGACGCAGACGGCGACGGGATCGGGGTAGACGAAGCCCTCGGGTTCGAGGTTGGTCACGCCCGGTCCCTCGCTGGAGATCCCCCAGCCGAGCGCCTCCGCCCAGAAACCGCCGAGTGCGGCGTCGTCCCCAGCCTTCATGTTGATCTGTACGAGCCGCGTTGCCATGGCGACGATGCTAGGGCCTGCCAGCCGACGGCGTCGGCCGTGATGTCGGCGGGGTGGTGGTGTCGGCGGGGCGGTGGTGTCGGCCGTGGCGGTTAGCCTGCCGGCATGGTGAGCCCAGAGCTGGATGAGTTGATCGTCGCGGACGCCGCCGCCCTGCGCGCGTGGTTGTCGGCCAACCACGCCACGTCGCCCGGTGTCTGGCTCGCCCTGACCAGGAAGGGCGGCACGGTCACGACCCTGACCTGGCAGCAGGCGGTCGACGAGGCGCTGTGCTTCGGCTGGATCGACGGGCAGGCCCGTAAGCGGGATCAGGAGAGCTCCTGGATCCGGTTCACGCCGCGCCGGTCCCGCAGTTCCTGGTCACAACGCAACGTCGCCAATGTGGCCCGGCTGGAGGAGCAGGGGCTGATGCAGCCCTCGGGTCGCGCCGCCGTGGAGGCCGCGAAGGCCGACGGGCGCTGGTCGGCCGCCTACGCCCCGCCGTCGGAAGCTGAGGTGCCGGACGACCTCCTCGCCGCCATCGCCGCCGACCCCGCCGCGCAGGCCATGTTCGACGTCCTCACCAAGGCCAACCGGTTCGCTCTCATCCACCGCCTCAACGCCGTCAAACGGGCGCAGACCCGCGAGCGGAAGATCGCGGAGTTCGTCGCCATGCTGGCTCGCCACGAGACGATCTACCCCCAGAAGGCGCGACCGGTCCCCGGGCCGACGCCTCCGCAAGCGGACGTCGAGGCTCGACAAACCGATTGACTTTCGATAGGTAACGAGCGAAACTCGATGCATGGTTACAGAGCATCGAGCGGTAGCCGCTCTCAGAGTTTTTCTCGGCGTGCTGTTCGTGGTCCTGATCGGGTTCCAGACGTTCTCGCTGCCCGGGCAGTTCGCGCACCTGGCCCAGGAGTCGCCGGAGCACGCCTACCTCCGGTGGCCTCTCACCGCCATCACGGTGTTCTGGGTGCTGTGCGTCCAGGTGGTCATCGTGTCGACGTGGAAGTTGCTGAGCCTGGTCAAGAACGACCGCATCTTCACCGAAGCGTCCCTGAGGTGGGTCGACCTGATCGTGTGGACGATCGGTGCCGCGTGGGTGGTGCTCGTGGGTGTCTTCCTCTACGTCGGCTTCAACGCGGACGACCCGGGCGGCCCGATCCTGCTGTTTCTGTTGACGATGGGTGTCACGGTGCTCGGGCTCCTCATGGTGGTGATGCGCGCGCTGCTGCGGCAGGCGACCACGCTGCGGACCGACATGGAGGCGGTGATCTGATGCCCATCGTCGTCCGCATCGACGTCGAGTTGGCCAAACGCAAGATGAGTGTCGGCGAGTTCGCCGAGCGGGTCGGGCTCACGCCGGCGAACGTGGCGGTGCTCAAGAACGGCCGGGCCAAGGCCGTCCGCTTCAGCACGCTGGAAGCGATGTGCCGGGTCCTCGACTGCCAGCCCGGAGATCTGCTCGAGTGGGTCGAGGAGGAAACCCCATGAGGTACGTCCTGACCGTCGGCGTCATCCTCGCGATCGCCATCGGCGTCGCCGGCATCGTGCTCGGGGAGGCCGACGACTCGCCTGGTCTCCAGCTCCTGGGCGTCGTGCTCGTCATCGGAGCGGTGGCGTTCGGCATCCGCAACGTCCGGGGCGGCAGCTAGCCGTCCGAGGCGCGGGCCGGCGGCCGTCCGGGGCGCCAGGCGAGTCTGAGCCGACTCCTCTCGTAATAACGATCAAGTAACGGGCGCGAACCTTTCCCGGTGGGTGGCCTGTCTTGATGGTCGTCGGCCCGTCAGGGCCAGGGGAGGCGTCGGATGAAGCTGGTGTGGAGGCGCGCTCGGGAGGCGCGAGGGTTGCTGGTCGCCGCGGTGATCGCGGCCCTGGTCGCCGTCGCGTTGGTCACCGGGCTGTCCGACTACAACCGTCGGGCCGTGGATGCCGGGCAGCGGGCGCTGGTGGCCGCCTCGCCGGCCGAGGAACGTGGTCTCCTCGTCAGCGGGTCGAGCGGGCGCGACGCGGCCGAGTTCGCCACCCACGACCGGGCGGTCCGCGCCGAGTTCACCGACGGGCTCGCCGGCGTGCCGGTCAGCGTCTTCGTCGCCCGGTACGGCACCGGGCGGGAGCTGACCGGCTCGCTCGGATCCGTGCCCCGCACCGACGACGAGCCCGTCTTCGCCAACCTGGCCACCCTCGACGACCTCGCCGGACACGCGGAGCTGACCAGCGGAGCCTGGCCCCGCCCGGGAGCGAACCCGACCCAGGTGAGCCTCCCGGAGCGGGCCGCGGGTGCGCTGGGCCTCACCGTCGGCCAACGCATCCCGGTCCGCGACCGGGCCACCGAACGGCGCAGCGAACTGGTGCTCGCCGGCACCTGGCGGCCCCGCGACCCGGCGGACGCGTACTGGCTGTTGGCCCCCGGGGTGGGGACGGGCAGCGCCGCCTCCGGCACGTCGTACGGGCCGTTCGCACTCGACCCGGCTGATTTCGCGGCCACCTTCCCCGGCTCGGTGTCGGCGTCCTGGCTCGTCGAACCGGATCTCGGCGGCGTCGACGTGGCAGACCTTCCCGCCGTGCGGAAAGCCCTCACCGAGGCGTCCACGGCGGTGCCCGAAGCCGCCCAACTGGGCAGCTCCGGCCAGGCGGTGACCAAGATGCCGCAGTTGCTGGACCGGATTGGCCGCGCCGACCTGGTCGGCCGTTCCGCGCTGGCCACCCCGCTGCTGCTCATCCTGGTGCTCGGCGGGTACGCGCTGGTGCTGGTCGCCGCGCTCCTGCACGAGGACCGTCGCGCGCAGACCGCGCTGCTGCGCGCCCGCGGCGCCGCCCGCCGACAGTTGGCCGGCCTGGCCGCCCGCGAGGCGACCCTGGTGGTCGCCCCCGCGGTTCTGCTCGCGCCGGTGATCGCCAGCGTGGCGCTGCGGTTCGTCCGACCCGGCGGCGCCGAGCAACTGTCCGCCGCCGGCGGCAACACCACCCTCGTCTGGGCGGCAGCCGCGGCCACGGCCGCCGGCTGTCTGGTGGCCATGGTCGCCCCGACGCTGCGCGGCGCCGGCACGTACGTCGCCGACATGGCCGCGCGGTCGCGCCCGAACCGGGCGGCGAGCGTGCAGCGGGCCAGCGTCGACCTGATGCTCGTGGCGCTCGCCGTGCTCGCCTGGGTGCAGCTTCGCCGGTACGCCTCACCGCTGGCCGGCTCGGGCGGCCGGCTAGGGCTCGACCCGCTGCTGATCGCCGCCCCGACACTCGGGGTGCTGGCGGGCGCCGTGCTGGCGTTGCGGGTGCTGCCACCGGTCACCCGGTTCGCCGAGCGGTTCGTCGACCGGCGGCCCTGGACGGCCACCATGTTCGGCATGTGGCAGGCCGGACGCCGTCCGCACGCCGGCCCGGTGCTGCTGCTCGCCCTCGCCGTCGGTGGCAGCACCCTGGCCTGGTCCCTGATCAGCACGGGGGAGCGGTCCCAGGTCGAGCAGGCCGGGCACACGGTCGGTGCCGACCTGCGGGTCACCGAACGGGACGGGAACGCCCCGCTCACCCGGGCCGCCGAACTCGCCAAGCTGCCGGGCGTGCACCGGGCGCTGCCGGCATGGCGCGACGACATCCGGGTCGGCCGAGACGACCTGCCGGTGACCGTGATCGCTGTCGACCCGGCCAGCGCCCCCGGGGTCGTCCGACTCGCCGACCGGCTCAGCGACGACCCGGTGTCGGAGCAGTACCGGCGGATGATCCAGGCGCGCGGTGCGACCGGGGGAGTCGAGCTGCCGGCGGGCACCCAAGCGGTCACCGGCACCGTCCGTACGCCGGTCGAGCAACCCGCCGAGCCGCACCGGGTCGCGGTCTCGTTGCTGTTCACCACCCCCGACGGGCTCGCTCTCCGGCTGCCGGCGACCGAGGCACCGAGCACCGGGCAGGCCAGCCGGTTCACGGTCAGGTTGCCGGACGTGGGCGGCGCGCCGCTGCGGCTGGCCGGCTTCGAAGCCGACACCAGGTTCGCGGGCGGCACCGCGTACGGGTTCGCGGTGCAGGGGCTGGCGCTCGTCGATGCCGGCGGGACGGCCCGGCCCGCCGAGCTGCCCGGTGACTGGACGGCGACGTGGCTCGGTGGGCCGCGCACGCTTGTGGAGTCGAGCGGTGCCGGGCTCGCCACCAACCGCCCCGTCACGCTGATCACCGAGGGGGGTCGGATGGATCGACCGGCGAGCCGGTTCGTCGTCGTACCCGGAGTGGCGGGCGGACCGGTCGCCGCCGTCCCGGTCCTGATGACCCCCGGGGTACGCGATGCGCTGAGCCTGCGCATGGGCGACACCGTCGAGCTGACGCTCTCCGGGGTGACGCTGCAAGTCCACCTGGTCGGTGAACTGGACTCCGTGCCCACCACCACCGGCGAGGGCGTACTGCTCGACCTGCCGGCCGCTGTCGACGCGCTGCTCGGTACCGGCGGGACGATCCGCCCGGTACCGGAGTGGTGGATCGGCGCCACCGACGCGACGGCCGCCGCCGGGGCGGCCGACGAGCTACCGGGAGTCACCGTCCTCAACCGGGCAGCGGAGATCACCGCCGCGGCGGAGGACCCGTACTGGCAGGGTTCGCGTACCGGCATGCTCGCCGCGGCGCTCGGCGCGGTGCTGCTCGCCGTCGTCGGCCTGATGGTGGACGTGTGGGCAACCGCCCGACGCCGGCTCAGCGAGTTCGCGGTCCTGAACACCCTCGGCGCCACGCCCCGGTTGCTGGCCCGGGCGCTCCTGGCCGAACAGGCCTTCCTCGCCGGCATCGGCGTGGGGGTGGGTCTGCTCCTCGGTGCCGCGGTCGGAGCCACCATGGCCCCACTTGTCATCCTCACCCCGGCCGCTGGTCGGCCGATCCCCCCGGCGACGTTCGAGCTGCCCTGGGTGCCGATCGGTCTGACCGCAGTCGGTCTGCTGCTGGCGGCGCTCGCCTTCAGCGCGTTCATCGCCTCCGGCATCCGGCAGCGGGTGGCGGCGGTGCAACTGCGAATCGGGGGAGAACGATGAGCGTCGGCGCGGTGGCCCGGCGGGTCCGGGTGTACGGCGGGCAGTTCCTGCTGCTGGCGGTGCTGACCCTGGTGGTCACGCTGCTGATCAGCGGCGTGCCCCGGCTGGTCAACCAGCTCGCCGAAGAAGGGCTTCGGACACAGCTCAACAGTGAGCTGCCGGTGCGCCGGGACCTCTCGTACACCACCGGCGTGATGACCGCCCCAGCCCTGAAGCCGGCCATGACCTACGCCCGCGAGCGGTTCGACGCGCTGGCCGCGGACATGTCGCCGCAGGTGCGGTCGGTGGTGACCGAGCGGTGGTACAACGTGGACGCGCAACCGGCCCGCGTGGTCGGCCCGGACCTCGCCGCCCGCAACCTGCTTGTCGACCTGGGGCTGCGGGGCATGCCCGGCGTCCAGGACGCCAGCACCCTCGTGGAGGGGGCGTGGCCGAGTGAGACGTACCTTCCCGACCGGCCGATCGAGGTGGCGCTCGACGCCGACGTGGCCGGGAAACTCAACCTGCGCACCGGCAGCCACCTGCGCATCGGCAAGGTCGACGACCAGAAGCGGCTCTACGACGACGTCCCGCTGACGGTGGTGGGGCTGTTCCGCCCCGTCGACCGTACGGGCGGCATCTGGGACGGGCTGCCGTCAATGCTGGAGATCATCCCACCGCAGGGGGACGGTCAGCCGTTCATCGCCTCCGGCGTGATCGGCCAGTCGACCCTCGACAAGCGGGCTGCGGCGGGGTGGCCGATCCGCGCGAACTGGCGGTACCGGCTGGACGCCGACAAGATCGATGCGCGGAAGCTGGATGAGCTGATCGATGGTCTCCAGCAGTCGCAGCGACGCAAGCCGGCCGAGCTCTCGCTGGCCCAGGGCGTCGATATCCCGTTACGCGCGTTCGCCGCCCAGGTGAACGCCGCCCGGACCCTGCTGGCGGTGATCGCCGCCGGCGTACTGGCCACGCTGGCCGGGCTGATCGTGCTCGCCGCCACGCTCGCCACCCGGCGGCGCCGGGCGGAGTTCGTGCTGATCCGGGCCCGCGGCGGCGGGACCACTGCCGGCGCCCGACGAAGCCTCGCCGAGTCGCTGCTGGTGGTGCCGGTGGCCGCCGCGCTCGGCTGGTGGCTGGGCACCCTGTTCCCGGGTGCCCCGGACCCGAGCACGCCGTACGTGATCGCCGCGGCCGTCCTGGTGACCCTGGCACTGCCGCTTGCCACGCTGGCCGTGCCCACCGGCGGGGCGTCCCGCGGCGACCTGGTCCGGATGCGCCCGTCGACCCGCCGGCTCACCGTCGAGGTCTCCGTGTTGCTGGTCGCCGTGCTCGCCGCGGTGCTGCTGCGTCGACGCGGCCTCACCCTCGGTGAGGTGGACCCGCTGCTGGTGTCGGTGCCGGTGCTGCTCGCGGTCGCCGCGGCGGTGCTCGCGCTGCGGGCGTACCCCTGGCCGTTGCTGCTGGTCAGCCGGCTGGCCGCGCGGACCCGGGGCAGTGTCGCCTTCCTCGGCACGGCGCGGGCCGGCCGGTCGGCGGTCGCCGCCCCGCTTGTCGTCGTGGTGCTCGCGATCGGCACCGCGGCGTTCTGCGCGGTCGTCGCCGCCGGCGTCGACGCGAGCCGGGACCGGGCCGCCGAGCGGATCGTGCCCGCCGACGCAGTGATCCGAGGTGAGCGCTTCGCTCCCGACACCGTCGACGAGTTGGGTCGCCTGCCGGGGGTCCGGGCTGTGACCAGTGTGCTGTTCGGATCCGACGAGCGGCTGGCAGCCGACGAACTCGGCACCGACCCGCGGCTCGAGGAGACGGCGGTGCTGCTTGTCGACGGCTCAGGGTTGGCGACGGTGGCCCGGGAATCGGACGTGGAGCTGCCGCTTCCGGCCGCGCTGCGCACCGCCCGACCCGAACCGGGTCCGGTGCCGGCGATCGTCTCGCCGGCGATCGCCGCCGATCTCGCCAAGGCCGGCCTGGACCGCTCCGCCTTCATCTCGGTGCAGGGCCAGCGGTACGAGTTCCGGGTGGCCGGCAGCGAGGAGAGTTTCCCCCTGCTGACAGCGGACACCGACCGGTTCGTCATCCTGCCCTGGCAGGCGCTGCCGGCGCGCACCACCACACCCGTGGCGACCAGCCTGCTGGTCGCCGGCGATCGACTGGACGCCGAGGCGCTGCGCCGCGCCGGCGACCAGGGGCAACTGCGGTACCAGCAGGCCGGGGCGGTCACCGGGCAGGAACGCCCGCTCGGAGTCGTCGTCGACACCCGGGCCGACATCCGGCGGGATCTCGGTGCGGGCGGCGCGAACGGCGTACTGGCCTTCGGGTTCGTCGCGGGTGCCGTCGGTGGCTCGGTACTCGGGCTGCTGGCCATCGCGTTCACCGTGCTGGCCGGCGCGCGGGCCCGCGGCCAGGTGCTGTCCCGGCTGCGTACCCTCGGCCTGTCCCGCCGGCAGTGGCGCGGGCTGCTGCTTGTCGAGCTGGCCCCGCTGGTCGGGGTGTCGGTGCTGACCGGCGCGCTTGTCGGTGCGGTGCTGCCCCTGCTGCTCAACCCGGTGCTCGGCCTGTCCGCGTTCACCAGTGGCATGCCGGTCCGGGTGGCCTTCGAACCCGGCCTGGTGGCGGCGGTGCTCGCGCTCGGGGTGGTCGCCCTCGGCTTCGCGGTCGCCGTCGAGGCCCTGAACAACCGCCGGTTGCGCCTCGGTGAGGTGCTTCGGCTCGGAGAGGAGAGCTGAGATGACCGCTACCGCCCAGACTTCACTGGTGCCCGACCTGGCCTCCCTGCAACAGCGGGCAGCGCAACGTGCCGCCGAGCGGGCCGGCGGGCAGGACCGACTGCGCGGACACATCGTCTGCGACGGTCTGGTGCGCATCTTCAAGACCGAGGGGGTCGAGGTGGTCGCCCTCCAGGGGCTCGACCTGGTCATCGACCGGGGGGAGCTGGTGGCGATCGTCGGCGCGTCCGGCTCGGGCAAGTCGACCCTGCTCAACATCCTCTCCGGCCTGGACACGCCCACCGCCGGCATCGCCCGGGTGGCCGACTACGACCTGCTCTCCCTGTCCACCAAGCGGCGGCTGAGCTACCGGCGGGAACTGGTCGGCTTCGTCTGGCAGCAGACGGGGCGCAACCTGCTGCCGTACCTCACCGCCCTGGAGAACGTCGAGCTGCCGATGCAGTTGGCCGGCAAACGCGGCGGCAAGGCCCGCCGGGAGCGGGCCCGGGAACTGCTCGACATGGTCGGTGTGGGTTACTGCGCGGACCGCCGGCCGGGGCAGCTCAGCGGCGGCGAGCAGCAGCGGTGCGCGGTGGCGGTGGCCGTGGCGAACGACCCGGAGGTGCTCTTCGCCGACGAGCCGACCGGTGAACTGGACGAGGCGACCGGCGCGGAGGTCTTCGCGGCGCTGCGCACCATCAACGCCGAGCTGGGCGTGACCATCGTGGTCGTGACCCACGACCACGCCGTGTCCACGCAGGTCCGCCGGACCGTCGCGATCCGCGACGGCCGGACCGCCTCCGAGGTACGCCGGACCGCCCGGATCGACGCGGACGGCAACACCGAGCTGGTCAGCGAGGAGTACGCGGTGCTGGACCGCAACGGCCGGATGCAGCTACCGGCCGCATTCGTCGACGCGCTCGCGCTGAGGGAGCGGGTCCGGCTCGATCTGGAACCGGATCACGTGCAGGTACGGCCCGGCGACCGGGCCTCGGACGAGCGGGGAGCACAGGCATGAGTCGTCGGGACATGGTGGTGACCGATCCGGCCGGGTTCGGCGGTGGACCCGCCGGGCGACCGGCCGAGGTGGTCCGGGTCAGCGGTGTGAGCCGTACCTTCGGCCGGGGCGAACACGCCGTGCACGCGGTGCGCGACGTCTCGTTCAGCGCCAACCAGGGTGAGCTGGTCGCCATCCGGGGCCGGTCCGGTGCCGGCAAGACCACGCTGCTGAACCTGATCGGCGGTCTCGACCGCCCGGACAGCGGTCAGGTGGTGGTGGCCGGGCACGAGGTGACCGCGGCCGGCGAGGCGGAACTGCTGCAACTGCGCCGGGGCACCGTCGGGTTCGTGTTCCAGACCTTCGGGTTGGTGCCGATCCTCTCCGCCGCCGAGAACGTGGGTGTGCCGCTTCGGCTGGCGCAGGTGCCGGCCGCCGAGCGGGAGCAGCGGGTCGCGGTGCTGCTGGAACTGGTCGGCCTGGGCGGACACGCGGCCCAGCGCCCGTACGAGCTCTCCGGTGGGCAGCAACAGCGGGTCGCGGTCGCCCGAGCCCTGGCCAACGAGCCGGATCTGCTCATCGCCGACGAGCCCACGGGTCAGCTCGACTCGGAGACCGGTCGGTCCATCATGGACCTGCTGCGCGCGGTGGTGCACGCGCGCGGCATGACGGCGCTGGTGGCCACGCACGACCCGGCCCTGATCGACCTCGCCGACCGGGTGCTCATGCTGCGCGACGGCCGCCTGGTCGACGGCTGAAGGGTGTGCTCGCTCCCTGTAGAGCTGCCCCAGATCTGGACCGCGCGGTGGGCCGGGCGGTGGTCTTCGCCGGCCTGGCGTCGGCGCGACTCGCTGCCCCAGATCCGGGGCAGCTCTACAGGTGCCGAGGTGCAACCCCGGCACCCGAGGTGCGACTCCGTGAGTGGCGTCGTCCGCGTGGCGCTTCGGCGGTCGTTGCGATTTCCTACGTCGCCCGGTCGGCCCGGTCGGCGCCCTTGCGGCCGTTGGGGAGGGACCCGGCTAACGGGATCAGCAGGCAGCCCAGCAGGGCCAGCAGTATCCCGACGCCCGGCCCGCTGCCGAGCAGTTCCTCCTCGACGTAGGGGTCATTGACCTCGAAGTACCAGAACGCACCGGTGAGGCTGCCGCAGGCGAGCACGTTGGAAACGAGCATCCCCAGGCTGGCCTGCCGCCACACCCAGCGGGACGGACCGGCGTTGGCAAGCGACAGCACCGCGAACACGGCGGCGACCACCGCGAACGGCAGCGCCCCGACGATCACCTCCTTGCCCGGCGTGACATCCGTCCGGCCGGGGTACACGCTCCGCCAGGCGGGCAGCCAGAACGCGACGACGACCAGCAGGACACCGACGATCAGGAGCGTGCGACCCGCCCAGCTCCACGACGCGCGCGGCTGCCCACCGCCGGTCGTCGCCGGCCCACTCATGGCAGTGAATGTAGTCCGGCCCCGGTCAGAGCGCGAGCTTCATGCCCTCGTGGCTGGCCACGAAGCCGAGGCCCAGATAGAAGCGGTGCGCGTCCACGCGGGTCTTGTCGGTGGTGAGCTGCACCAGGGCGCAGCCGCGCTGCCGGGCCTGGTCGACGGCCCAGCTCATCAGGTCCCGGCCCAGCCCCTGGCCGCGCCGGTCCGAGCGGACCCGAACCGACTCGATCAGCGATCGCTCACCGCCGTGCCGACCCAGGCCGGGGATGTAGGTGATCTGCAGGCAGCCGACCAGGTCGCCGGCCTGCTCCGCCACGATCAGTTGGTTGCGCGGGTCCGCGTCGATGGCCGCGAACGCCCTCTCGTAGGCCTCGTCGACCTCGGTGAAGTCGCGGGCCTTGCCCAGAACGTCGTCGGCGAGCAGGGCGATGACGGCGGGCAGGTCAGCCCGGACCGCCTCCCGGTAGGTCACGTCGGTCATGCCGGTGAGCCTGGCACAACGAACCCGACCGATGGTTCGTGCGGTTCGCCAAACTCGCCCCGCACGCTGATCACCTCGTACCTGCTGATGATCGTGGTGGCCGGTTTCATCTACGGCGAGGTCGAGGAGCGCAGCCCGGCCGACGCCGTCTGGTGGGCTGTGGTGACCGCCTCCACCGTCGGGTACGGCGACATCTCACCATCGAGGTGTCTCCGCTGCCGCCCGCCCAACCAGTCAGCGGGCGGGGCAGCGCTTCCCTTCCGCTGGCACCGTCAGGTCGAGCAGGTAGGCGTCGACCGCGTCGGTGATGCAGGACGTCTGCGGGTACGCGGTGTGGCCCTCGCCCTCCCAGGTCAGCACCCGACCGACACCCAGCATCGACGCGAGCCGTGGGGTCTGCTCGTAGGGCGTCGCCGGGTCGCCGGTGGTGCCGACCACCACGATCGGCGGTGCGCCGTTCGCCTTCCCGGTCGGGTACGGGTCACGCCCACCGGGCCACTCGACGCAGCTCAGCATGCCGACCGCCAGCGCCGGCCCGAACAGTGGGTATTTGCCGCGCCACTCCGCCTGCAACTGCCGGATCTGCTCCCGGCTCGGCTTCTCCGTCTCGTCGGCGCAGTTGATGGCCAGGTTGGCGTCGAACAGGTTCGAGTAGTGCCCGTCGTCCTCCCGGCCGGCGTACGCGTCGGCGAGCCGGAACACGTCCTTCGGGTCGCCCTCGGCCAGCTTGTCGATCGCCTGGGCCAGCTCCTGCCAGCCGGATTCGGTGTAGAGCGAGGAGATGACCGCGTAGAACACCCAGCCGGCGGTGGCTTCCCGCCCGCCGGCACCGCGTACCGGGGAGACCTTGGCCTTGTCGATGGCCGAGGTGACCGCGGCCCGCGCGTCCGGGGCGATCGGGCAGCGGCCGGCGTTCGCGGCGCACCAGCGGGTGAAGTTGGTGAACGCCCGCTCGAAGCCGCGGGCCTGGCTCTCCGAACCCTCCACCAGCCGCTGCTGCGGGTCGACGGCCCCGTCGAGCACCAGCGCCCGCACCCGCTGCGGGTAGAGCTGGGCGTACGTGGCACCGAGCAGCGTGCCGTAGGAGTAGCCCAGGTAGGTGAGCTTGTCGTCACCGACCGCGGCGCGCACCGCGTCCATGTCGCGGGCGGCCTGCTCGGTGCCGTACAACGGCAACTGGTCTCCGTACCGGTCGCCGCAGCCGCGCCCGATCCGCTGGCTCAGACCGACGAAGCCGTCGAACTCCGACTGGCTCGCCGGGTCCGGGTCGAAGCCGAAGCTGGCGTCCAGGTCGGCGTCCGAGATGCACTTCACCGGGCTGGACCGGGAGACCCCGCGCGGGTCGAACCCGACGATGTCGAAGCGCTCGGTGATCGAGGTGGGCAGGCCGCCGAACTGGGGGCCGAACGACAGGTAGACGGCGGTGTCGACGCCGGAACCGCCGGGGCCGCCCGGGTTGACCACAAGTGAGCCGACCCGGTCACGCTGCTTGGTGGAGCGGGCCCGCAGCAGGGCGATCTCGAAGGTCTCCCCGGCGCCCGGCCCGGCGCTCGCCCCGCCGCCGGTGCCCCAGTCGCGGGGCACCGCGATCCGGGCACACTCGTAGCGCATGCCCGGTGCGCCGCGCCCGACCAGGTCGTCGGGTACCTCCGGGCAGGGCCGCCAGGTGGGCGCGCTGCCGGTCGGCGCGGCCGCGCCCTCCACCTCGGTGCGGGGCGCGAACGCGGGCAGCGTGCAACCGGCGGTGAGCAGCGCCGCGACGGTGAAGGCGGCAAGCGTGCGGCGGACCCGTCGACTGGTCGCCAGCCGAGGCTGATGGGCGGTGCGGATCACGTGCTCCTCCGGGGTCGAGTCGACGGCCAGGCTACGCCGAGCCACTGGCGGCCCGGTCCACGGTGGCCGCCGGGTCACCGCGCAGCACCTGGTCCACATCGAAGCGGATCGGCCGGTCGAGCTGGTCGTAACGGCACGACCGGGGATCGCGGTCAGGACGCCAGCGGACGAACCGTGCGGTGTGCCGGAACCGGTCGCCCTCCATCGCGTCGTAGCCCACCTCGACCACCAGCTCCGGGCGGACCGGCTCCCACTCCAGGTTCTTGGTGCCGGTCCACCGGCTCACCCCACCCGGGATGCGTTGGCCGCGCTCGTGGTCGCCGTGCACCCACGGATGCTCGCCGCCGGTGTCCCGGTAGGGGGCCAGTTCGTCGAGCAGCTCGGCGCGACGGGCCATGGTGAACGACGCGCTCACCCCCACGTGGTGCAGGACCCCGGCGTCGTCGTACAGGCCGAGCAGCAGCGAGCCCACCACCGGGCCGGACTTGTGCCAGCGGAAGCCGGCCACCACCGCGTCCGCGGTGCGGGTGTGCTTGACCTTGAACATCAGCCGCTTGCCCGGCTCGTACGGCAGGTCGGCCGGCTTGACGATCAACCCGTCCAGCCCGGCGCCCTCGAAGACGTCGAACCAACGGCGGGCGGTGTCGGGATCGGTGGTGACCTGGGTGACGTGCACCGGCGGGCGCACCCCGGCCAGCGCCTCGACCAACCGCTCCCGGCGACGTGGGTAGGGCTTGTCGAGCAACGCCTCGTCACCGATGGCCAGCAGGTCGAACGCGACGAAATCGGCAGGTGTGGTCTCGGCCAGCATCTGCACCCGGGACGCGGCCGGGTGGATGCGCTGGGCCAGCAACTCGAAATCCAACCGGGGCTGGCCGCTCGGCCCGTCGCGCCGGATGACGATCAACTCACCGTCGACCGCGCACCGCTCGGGCAACTGCCGGCGGGCCTGATCGACCACCTCCGGGAAGTAGCGGGTCATCGACTTGCCACCCCGGCTGGACAGCTCGACCTCGTCACCGTCGCGGAAGACGATGCACCGGAACCCGTCCCACTTGGGCTCGTAGGTCACGCCGGACGCGGTGGGGAGCTTGGCGACGCTCTTGGCAAGCATCGGCTCGACCGGAGGATTGATCGGCAGGTCCACGGCGACCAGTCAATCAGACGGCACCGACAGCCGTGAGGCAGATCACCGTGGGTGCCGGGGCGGCGTGTCCGCCCACGTGCCGCTCGTCCCGACCGGGCGAATCGAATAACCCCAGGTCAGAGCTACTTTCGCGAGGTGTCCTAGTGGGTCTGTGACTGCTGCGGGCGGTGGCGGGTGAGCGTCGAGCTGATCCGGGGCCGCTACCGCTACCGGCTGACCCGCCGCTACCCGCAGCGGTTCGGTGGCGGGCGCAACGTGCTCGGCGAGGTCGGTTCGGTGCCGGAGCTGGAGGAACTGCTGCGGCTGCGTACCCCGCTGAGCCTGGCCGACCTCCGCGAGGCCGCCTGATCCCGCCGGGGTTGCGCGCGGGTGTCACGATCCACCCGGCGGCCTCGTCCGCACCCGTGGCGGTGCGCGACGGCACCCGCCAGGGAGGGGACGAGATGCGGTTCGAAGCCACGGCGGAGATCGCCGCCGACGTCGAGCAGGTCTGGGCGGTGCTTGTCGACGTGCAGCGCTGGCCGGAGTGGACGGCCTCGGTGTCCCGGGTCGAGCGGGGGGAGTCGGGGCCCCTCGCCGTCGGCGCGACGGCCCGGTTGACCCAGCCGAAGCTACGGCCGGCCGTGTGGCGGGTCACCGAGCTGACCGAGGGACGCGGGTTCACCTGGGTCTCCGACACCCCCGGGGTGCGTACCGCTGGGGAGCACCGGCTGCTGCCGCTGCCCGACGGGCGCACGCGGGTCGAGCTGGCCATCGCCCAGTCCGGGCCGCTGGCCGGCCTGATCGGCCGGCTGTACGGCGGCCTGCTCCGGCGCTACCTGCGCCTGGAGGCGGACGGTCTCCAGCACCGGTGCGAGCGGCGGCCGAGCTGACGTACCCGGGCTTCGGCTACGGCACCCCGGCCGGGCGGTGACCGTTCAGTACCTGGCGAACGAGCGGATCGGGGCGCGCGGACCATACTTCGGCGCTCGGAGGCCGGCGGCGCCCAGCAGCAGGCAGACCCGACCCCGGTGCCCCCGGAACGGCTCCAACAGGGCAAGCATCCGGGCGTCGTCGCCTCTCGCCTCGCCGGCGAGCGCCCAGGCGACAGTGTTCGGGACGTGGTAGTCGCCGACGCTCACCGCGTCCGGGTCGCCGTACGCGACCCGGACCACCTCGGCGGCCGTCCACGGCCCGATGCCCGCGATGGCGGTCAGGCGACGGGTGGCGTCGGCGGCGTCGGCGCTGCGCTCCAACCCCTCGGCGAGCGCGGCGGCGCGGCGCAGCGTGTCGGCCCGACGTTGCTCCACGCCGAACGGGTGGAACACCCAGTACGGGGTGGCGGCCACCGCGGCCGCCTCGGGTGGCAGCAGCAGCGACGGCAATGGGCCGGGCGCCGGCTCCCGGAAGTGCCGCACGGTCGCCGCGTACGCCCGGTACGCCTCCTTGACGGTGACCTTCTGCTCGAAGACCACCCGCAGCAGCCGGGGGAAGACCTGCCCGGTGCGGGGCATCCGCAGCCCTCGGTGCTCCCGAGCCAGCCGGGCCACCAGCGGGTGCGCCCCGGCCAACTCGGCGAAGCCGGTCAGGTCGTCGTGCAGCCCGGCGATCGCGTCGGCCCGCGCCACCACGTGCGCGGCGCCCGGCCCGTAGCCCTCGGCCAGCAGGTCACCGGCGGACGGCCGCAGCGCCAGGGTGGCCGGCCCGTCCGGGGTGCGGGTGGCCCACCAGAAGGTGTCGCCGACAAACCGTGCGCACGGGTCGTACGGGGTGAAGGTCAGCGCACGGACCGAGGCCGCCAGCCGGTAGCCGACCGGCGGGCGCAGCACCCGGGTCGCGGCGGGTTCGGTGTCGGTCACCCCGCCACTCTGCCAGGTCACGGCGGGGCCACGGCCACCGCCGGCCCCACGGGCACGACGGTGGCCGGTCGCGCCCTCCCCGGCTGCGACCGGCCACCGTGCCCTCGTGGCGTCTGCGATCAGTACGAGTAGCCCGAGCCCCCGGCGTCGTTGGCGCCGCTGTTCGCGGGCGGCGCGACCGCCTTCGGCGTGGAGGTGGGCAGGCAGCTCAGGTTCTTCTTGCCGTCCGGCTGGACCACGAACCAGGTGCCACCGACCGCCTGGCCCTTCCACTGACCGGGCTTCTTGTCACCGATGTAGCGGTAGACCGGCCAGCCGCCGACGGTGAGCTGACGGGTGCCGTCCTGGCGGGTCACGCTGCTGACCTTGTCGTCGGAGACGCCGGTGAGCTGCGGGTTGCCGTCGGTCAGCGCCGGCGGCCACACCTCGGCGCACTTGTCGACACAGTTCGACGACGGCGGGTCGGCGGTGTCCTTGTCGAAGCGGTACAGGATCCAGCCGTCCTGGTCGGTGACCACCTTGCCCATCCGGGCGACGGTCTTGCCGACCAGCTTCTCGGTCAGGTCGACGTTCGCGGGCGGCGCGTCGGCGGCTGGCGCCTCCGCGGACGCCGAGGCCTCGGCTTCAACCGACGCGCTGGGCTCGGCCGCGGCGACGGCGACCGGCTCGGCCGCGCTCGAGTTCGCCCCGTCGTAACCTGCGGGAGCGCAGGCCGTTAGTGCGACCATCGCGCTCGCGACGATGACGGTCCGCTTCATCTGTGCCACGTGCCCTCCTCATTCTTGGCAGTTCACCCATAGGTACGGGAGGCAGGCTGTCAAGGTTGAAGTAACAACAGTGGTCAATTTCACGTGAATCTGTTGAACCGATTCGAGTCGGAATGCGTACGCCCCCGATGCGGGACTTCTCCAGCAACGACAGATCGGCGCCGGCCATTGTCGCCATGGCCGGCGCCGATCCGTACGCGAAACTACATCGGTAGCGTGACCAGTGGACTCGCCACACCATTGGCGTCCACCGACTGCACCTGGAGTTGCTTGATGTCCTCCACCGGCGCCGCCGTCGACGCACTCAACTCCAGACCCTGCGGTCGGGTGTTGGTCCCGTAACCGCCATCCGGCACCGACCAACTCGAAATGACCTCGGTGCTGCCGTTCTTGCGCACCACCACCAACCGGCAAATACGCGGGCCGGGCAGCTTCCGCAGGCTGAAATTGATCCGCGTCCCGTACTCCCGTTTCACAAGGAACATGGTGGTCTGCACACCGGTCGTCGGGTCGGTGGCCTCGACCTGGTCGCCCTCCTCCTCGGTGCCGCCGACACCCGGGCCACTCGGCGGGGCCGTCGGCCCGCTCGTCGTCGGCTCGACCGGCGCGCTCGGCGTCGCACCGGCGAGCGGCGCCGGTCCGCTGTCGGTCACGCTGACGAAGCCATAACCGCTCAGCCCGCCGAAGACCACCACCGCGGCGGCCGTCGCGAGCAGCTGACGAAACCGGGTACGCCGCCGGTCGGCCCGGACCGCGCCAAGCGTCCGGTTCAGCAACGCCGGATCGGTCGCCGTCTGCTCCAACGCCATCATCGTCTCGCCGTCGATGTCGGAGAGCAGCCCGACCACCGGCACCATCGTCTCCAACTCGGCCGCACACGCCCAGCAGGTGGCGAGATGCTCCTCGAACCGCTCAGTGTCCTGCTCGTCGAGCACACCGAGCGCGTACGCCGCGACGTCCATGTGGTCCGGCCGGCTCATTCTGTCACCCCCCGCTCCTGCAGAGCCGTGCGCAGCGCGCGCAGCGCGTAGTAGACCCTCGACTTGGCCGTGCCGAGCGGCAGCCCCAACTCCTCGGCGGCCTCCGGCACCGTCCGCCCCCGAAAGTACGTCGAGATCAGGATCTCCCGGTGCGACTGACTGAGCGTACGCAGCGCGTCCGCCACCGTCATCGTCCGCAGCACCCGGTCGGTGCTGTCCGCCTCGGCGAACGCGGTGAGATCCCGGTCGTACGTCTCCGGCGGCCGCGCCTCCTGGCTGCGGTGCTCGTCGATGGCGATCCGACGGGCCACCGTGACCAGCCACGGCCGCAGCGACCCCTGCCCCTGCGTGCCCAGGCGGTGCGCGTTCCGCCAGGCCCGCAGCAGCGTCTCCTGGACGATGTCCTCCGCGCGCTGCCGGTCCCCCCCGGTGAGGCGCATGACGAACATCAGCAACGGGCCGGCGTGCTCGGCGTAGAGCTGACGGATCAACTGGTCGGAGTGGCTGGCCTCGGTTGTCGTCGCCTGATGGCGTCCGGGCGCCGGTCGCGGCGTCACCGGACCATTCTGGCGAGACGTCGCGTGCGCGTCGACCCCCCGGGCAGACGACGTCGGCCGTGACGAGGACCGCGCCGACAACCAGTCCGCGCCTACCACGTCGCCATGCCAACCGGCCGCCACCGCATGCATGCAGACCTCCGGGTGTCCGTAACCATCGCCGGCCCACGAAGCGGGCCGCCCGGTGGTACGCAGCACCGACCCGAGCGGATCAACAAACGGCGAAAAAGTTCTGCGGAACCGTCGGACGGACGGTCAGCGGCGGACGGAGAACAGGCCCGGCGGCGGCGGGTCGGAACCGGTGGCGTCCGCGTCGCGGACCACCTGCGCGCCGCTGGCGAAGCGGTCCAACTCGTCGCCGGCCACCACCCGGCCAGGGAACCAGTCACCGGCGGCGCGCCGGGTCAGCTCCGGCACCGGCGGCGTGGACCGCCCGGCGACAAGCACCAGATTTCCGTACCGGCGACCCCGCAACACGGCCGCGTCGCCGACCAGACAGGCCTGCGGCAACACCGAGCGGACCGTGGCGACCTGCCCCCGCGCGTGCCGCAGCGGCGGGCCGTCGGCCAGGTTCGCCAGGTACCAGCCCGCGGGGCGGAGCACCCGGGCCACCTCGGCCGTGTACTCCACCGAGGTGAGATGAGCCGGGGTACGGGCACCGGCGAACACGTCGGCGACCACCACGTCGTAACTGGCGTCCCGGGTGGCGGTCAACACGGCCCGCGCATCCTCCACGCGGACCCGCAGCCGGGCGTCGGACGGCCACGGCAGCACCCTGCGGACCAGCTCCACAAGCGCGCCGTCGACCTCGGCCACCCGCTGGGTGGAGCCGGGCCGGGTGACCGACACGTAGCGGGGCAGGGTCAGCGCACCGCCACCCAGATGCAGCACCCGCAGCGGCGCACCGGCCGGCGCGACCAGGTCCACCGCGGCGGCCAACCGCCGCACGTACTCGAATTCCAGGTGCGTCGGGTCGGTCAGGTCGACGTGCGACTGCGGCGCGCCGTCCAGCAGCAACGTCCACGAGCCGGCCCGGTCCGGGTCCGGCACCAGCTCGGCCCGCCCCGTGTCGACCTGCTCGACCACCCGGTCAGCCGCCCGCCTACGTCCCATCCCGACAAGTATCCGCGGTCAACGGGCCGCACGGGCCGCGGTGGTCAACGCGCGGTGCAGCAGCCGGGAATCGCCGAGCAGGGCACGCAGCCGGCGTTCCAGCCCGGCGATCGGGATCAGATTCTGTGGGGCCCGCGGGTCCTTGTACGGGGTGGAGGCGAAGCGGGGCAGGGTGACGAGCGACAGGTCCGCCAGCTCGATCGCCGCCTCGACGGGCAGGTCGGCCGAACACTCCACCCGGACGATGCCCGCCCACGGGGCGCCGACCGCCACCGGCAGCCGCAGATACCACGACCAACCACCCCAGGCGGTGCCCAGCCGGAACACCGGGGAACGCTCACCCGACGCCAGGCCGGTCACCACAGCGGTCAGCCGGGCATCCAGATACTGGCTGTGCTGGGTCTTGATGTAGCCGAGCGTGCGCGGCAACTGCCGGCGACTCCGCAACGGGCCGTCCACCACCAGCAGGTCGCCGTCGACCCGGGCGGCGTCGGACACCGCCACCTCAAGCGCGGTCAGCGGACCCTGCACGGCGGCCGGCAGCTTCGCCAGCTCACCGGTGCCACCCACCCGGTGCACGGGATAGCGGATCGCGCCGGCCACCACGTCCTGCGCCGACGGGCTCGCCGTGAACAGACCCCGACCGACCCGGGTGCCGGCCAACTGCGCGGCGCCCCGGCCCAGGTCGCACCGGACCACCCCGGCCGCGTACGAGGCGGCCAGACCGGGAAACGACAGGCCGTCGGTCTCCGCCGTCCAGATGCTCGCGTCGATCCGGCGGACCCCGTCGACCATCAGCACCACGTCGGGCGCCCGCACCCCGGGGCGTACCCCGATCGCCCGCCAGTCCACGGCGGGCAGCTCCACGTCCGCGTCGACCTGCGCGCTGCTCGGCGCGGCCGGCCCGGCGGCCGACGCCTCGAACGACGCCCCGTACGCCGGATCCCACGAGTCGACGAAGAACGCGGCGTCGCTCACCGGCCCGTCCGCTCCACGCGCGCCGAACGCGCGTCCTTGCGCACCTCGAAACGGACCGGGATCCGCTCGGCGAGCGCCGGCACGTGGGTGACCACGCCGACCATCCGGTCGCCCCGGGCGGCCAGGTTTTCCAACGTGGCGGCGACCGTGTCCAGGGTCGCCGCGTCGAGCGTGCCGAAGCCCTCGTCCAGGACGATCGACTCCAGGCTCGCCGCCGTGGTCGACATCCCGGCCAACTGCTCGGAGAGCGCCAACGCCAACGCCAGCGACGCCTGGAACGTCTCACCGCCGGAGAGGGTGCGCACACCCCGACGCAGACCCGCGTCGTGGTGGTCGACCACCACGAACTCGCCCTTGTCGTGCACCAGCTCGTACTGGCCGGAGGACAGCTCCCGCAGGATCCCCGACGCGCCGTCGACAAGCAGGTCCAACGCCTCGGCCAGCAACCACCGCTCGAAGTTGTTGGCCCGCAGGTGCCCGGCGAGCGCGCGCGCCACCTGCGCGTCGCGCTCGTGCCCGGCCCGCTGCTCGCGCAACGTGGCGGCCTGCTCCCGGCGCTCGGCCAGCCGGCGTCGGTCGGCGTCGGCCCGCTCCACCGCCACTGTCGCCGCGTGCACCGGATCGTCGCCGACCGGCACGTCGGCGTCGGCGAAGATGCCGGCGATGCGCCGCCGCACCGCGTCGGCCACCGACTCGGCCTCGGCGACGGCAACGGCCCGGTTCGCCCGATCGGCACGGCGGCGGTCCGCCTCGGTGGTCGCCCAACCGGTGAGCGCGGCCCACGCCACCGCCACATCGTCCCGGTCGGTCACCGGCGGGCCGAACCGCGCCAAACCGTCCCGGGACGTGTCGAAGGCCCGCCACGCGGCCCGCAGCCGCTCCTCGGCGACATCCACCCCGGCGCGGGCCTGGCGCGCGGCCTCCCGGCCGGCGCGCACCGCGGTCGCCGCCTCCTCCAGTGCGCGCCGCAACCGGGCGTGCTCGGCCAACTCCCGGCGCAACACGGCCGGCTCCGCCGCGCCGGCGAGCTGTCCGTCCAACTCGGCCAGTCGGGCGTCCACCTGCTCCTGCCGGGCCCGCGCCTGGACCAGCACCCGTTCCAGGTCACGCGCCGCCGCGTCCCGTTGCTGCAGGGTGGCCTGCGCGGCCTTGGTCGCGGCCCGCGCCGCCTTGCCCGCCGCCGTCGCCGCCGCCACCGCCGAATCGGCAGGCACCGCCGGCACCTCGGCCACCGGCTGCTCGCACACCGGGCAGGCCGCGCCGGCGTGCAGGTGCACCCGCAGGCTGACCGCCAGGTCGGTGGCCTTCGCCTCCTCGTGCGCCCGGAAGGCCGCCTCCAGCTCGGCCTCGGCCCGCTCGGCGACCGCGCGGGCGTCGGCCAGCGCCGCCACCGCCGCGGCGTGCTCGTCGTTCGCCGCGCGCACCGCGGCGCGGACCGTGTCGGCCTCGCCGGACAACCGGTCCCGATCGTCGTACGCCCGCAGTTGCAGCCGCAGTGCGCTCTCGTCGCCGGCGGCGGCCAGCTCGCCGCGCAGCTTCTCCTCCCGCTCCTCGGCCAACGACACAGCGGTCGCCGCCGCCTCGGCGTCGGCCCGTGCCGCGGTGACCGCGCGGGCCACCTCGGCCACCCCGGCGGGCGCGCGCACCCCGGTCAGGACGGTCAGCTCGTCGTCGAGGGCGGTGAGCGCCGCCGCCGCCTCGCGCGCGGTGGTCCGGGCCGCCGCCAGCTCCGGCACCGCGGCCGTCACCTTGCCGGCCAGCTCGGCCATCCGGTCGACCCGCGCCTCGGCGTCGGCCAACGCCTCGTCGTCCACACCGGTCAGCCCGGCGAGCACCTGGTCGACCGCCTCCAGTCGGGCCTCCGCCTGCGCGGCGCGCGCCGTCGCCTTCTTCTGCACATCCTCGTAGACCCCGAGGCCGAGCAGGTTGACCAGGATCTGCTGCCGGGTCGCCGGCTTGGCGTGCAGGAAGTCCGCGAACTGCCCCTGCGGCAGCACCACGCAGCTCGTGAACTGCTCGTACGGCAGCCCGACCGCCTCCAGCACCGCCTGCTCCATCTCGGCGGGGGTGCCGGCCACCACCTCACCGAGGTCCTCCGGGCTCAACCCGGTGTCCAGTTTGGTCACGTCGAAGCCGGCCGGCATGAGCTGCAACCCGGCGTTCGCGGTCTTCACGTTGCCCCGGCCGTCCCGGCGGACCACCCGGGTCGCCACGTACCGAGCGCCGCCGGACTCGAAGACCAACCGCACCCGCGCCTCCGTCGCCGACGGCGCGAGCGCGTTCGCCAACCCCCGGGCGCCACCCCAGCGGGGCACCATGCCGTAGAGCGCGAAACAGATGGCGTCCAGCACCGTCGACTTGCCCGAACCGGTCGGGCCGATCAGCGCGAAGAAGTCGGCGTCGGTGAAGTCGACTGTGGTCTCGTCCCGGAAGACCGTGAACCCGGCCATGTCCAACCGCATCGGACGCATCAGTGCTCCACCTCCTCGAAAAGCTCGTCGAAGAGCTCCCGGACACCCTCGTCGGCGTGGCCCCGGCTGTCCAGGTAGTCGGCGAACAACTCCCGCGGCGAACGCCCCGAGCGCTGCGCGATGCGGGCACCGCTGCCCGGGGCGGTCAGCAGCTCCGGATCGATCCGGATCTCCAGCGCCCGGGGGAGCAGCTCCTGCACCTCCTCGCGCAGGCCGGCGCGGGGTTGCTCCCGCACGTACACCCGCAGCCAGGCGTCCGGTGCCTCGATCTCGGCGAGCTGGGCCAGGGTGCCCCGCACCGTGCGCAGGGCGCTCGCCGCGGTCACCGGCACCTCCCGCACCCGGGCGGCGGTGCTGGCCGTCACCTCGACGATCGTCACCGACGGGACGTTTTCCTGCTCACCGAAGTCGACAGCGAGCGGGCTGCCGCTGTACCGCACCGGGCAGGGGCCGATGACCCGCTGCGCCCGGTGCAGGTGGCCCAGCGCCACGTAGTGCGCGGTGGCCGGGAAGACGGTCGCCGGGACGGCGTAGCCCAGCACGGTGTGCGCGTCGCGCTCGCCGCCACCGGTGGTCGCGCCGGTGACCGTGAGGTGCGCGGTGACCAGGTGCACCCGGTCCGGTTCGGTGAAACTCTCGGTGAGTCGCCCCAGCACCCGGCCCAGGTGGTCGGCGTACGTCTGGTTGGTCTCCGCGGCGGTCAGCTCGTACATCTCCAACGCGCGCACCGCGTACCGCTGGGACAGGAACGGCAGCGCGGCCAGCCGCCACCGCTCACCGCCGGCGGTGGTGCCGTCGATCACGTGCTCGTCGGGATCTTCCCGCACCCCGCCGCGCAAGGTGATGCCGGCGGCGTCGGCCCACGGGCGCAGCGCGTCGAGCGCGGGGCCGTTGTCGTGGTTGCCGCCGATCGCGACCACGTCCGCGCCGGTACGCCGCAGCGCGGTCAACGCCCGGGTGACCAGCCGGGTCGCCTCCGAGCTGGGCGCGGCGGTGTCGTAGAGGTCACCGGCGACGATCACCAGATCCGGCTGCTCGGCACGGGCGATGTCGATCACCCCGGCCAGCACGGCCTTGTGCTCGTCGGCCCGGGACTGCCCCTTGAGCACCTTTCCCACGTGCCAGTCGGAGGTGTGCAGGATCTTCATGGCTGTGCCGGTCCCTACCTAGAACGGGATGTCGTCGTCGGTGCTGCCGCCGCCGGAGCCCACCACGGCGAACGGGTCGGCGGACTGGGTGATCGAGCGCAGCGTCTCCGATGGTGCCCGGCCCGCCTCGGAGACCCGGGTGGCCCAGGCCGGGAACGGGAATTCCAGGCACAGCGGCACCGGAATGTCCGGCTGGTTGACGAACATCGTGCCCGGCTTGGCCAGCAGCGCCCGCTGCCGCTGCGCGGGCGGGAGGAAACCGTACTCCGGGCGGGAGGCCTCGGCCGGGTCGAGCCGGCCGACCACCCGGATCGCCGAGTTGGTGACGATGCGCCGCTCCACCTCACTCGCCGTCTGCTGCGCGCCGATCAGGATCACCCCGAGCGAGCGGCCCCGCTCGGCGATGTCGAGCAGGACCTCCTTGATCGGGGAGGAGCCCTCCCGGGGGGCGTACTTGTTGAGCTCGTCGAGCACGACGAAGAGCAGCGGCTTGGCGGTGCCCGACTTCTCCTTGCGCTCGAACTCGCTCTTCAGCGTCACACCCACCACGAAGCGCTGCGCGCGGTCCGGAAGGTTGTGCAGGTCGACCACTGTCACCTGCGCCGACTCGCTCGTGTTGATCGAGTGCGGGCGGCGGGTGGCCAGGTCGCCACGGATCAGCCGGGCGAGGTCCTTCTTGCTGCCGATCAACCGCCGGGCGAACGCGTTGACGGTGCCCAGACCGACAGCGCTGCCCGCCCAGTCGGAGCGGGTCTCGTCGTCGTTGAGCTGGTCGACGATGTGGTCGACCAGGTCGCCGTAGGAGCCGAGTCGCACCCCGTCGATGCTCACCCCGCCGTCGGCCGGCTGGGCGTAACGCGCCAGGTGCGCGGCCACCGAGTGGACCACCATCGTGTACTGCTGGCGCTCGTCGTCGGCGTCGGCGAAGACGTACGGCAGGAGGCGGTCGGCGCAGAACTCGTCAAGCGTCCAGTAGAACGAGTCGACCCCGGTGAGCCGGCTGCTCACATCCGGTGTGCCGGCCGCGTCACCGACCCGGGGCGGGGCGTACACCCGCACGTCGGGGAAGGCGCCGGCACTCAGCCCGAGCTTCGCGTACGCCGCGCGGGTCGGCTCGTCGAGGCGGGTGTTGGGGTGGTCGAGGAAGAGCAGATCCTCGCCCTTGACGTTGAAGATCAGCGCCTTGGCGTTCACCGCGTCGCCGCCCAGCACGCCGGAGCGGAAGACCGAGTAGAGCAGGAAGGTCGCGAAGCTGGTCTTGGTGGCCACACCGGAGATGCCGGAGATGGAGACGTGCGCGCCCCGGCTGCCGTCGAGGAAGTCGGCGTTGAGGTAGACCGGGACGCCGTCGCGACCCATCCCCATCGGGATGCGCCGCTCCATCCGGTCGAAGTGCAGCGCACGCGCCCGCGCGTCGCCCTCGGCCCGGTGCACCACCGCGCCCGGGGTCGGCGGCACGTACAGCTCCGGATCGACACGTGTCGTGGTGACCTCGGCCGCCTCCTGCACCTGCGCGGGCAGCGTGCCGTCGGCGATGGCGAACACGTCGGAGTCGAACTGGGCGCCCTCGTGGCGAGCGCGGACCTGGGTGACGACGCCGGCGATCGTCACCGGCTCCCGGTCGGGCAGCTCGCGCCGGGTCACCACCACGTCGTCGAGCTGGAGGTAACTGCCGGGCGCCACGGCCGTCCAGAACTGCAACGGGGTGGCGTCGGCGGTGCCCAGCACCCGCCCGACCGCCTCGCCAGGGCTGTCGAGGTCGGCGTCGGTCATCGGGCGACTCGGGTCGGTCGGGCAGCACGGTCGGGAACCATGAGGTGCATCCTGCCCGAGGAGTACGACAGGTCGCCACGCGACGCGTCGGACGACACCATGCGCCGTCCCGCCCACGACTGTGGGTGTGTGGCCGGACGACGGCCCGTTACGGGCGGGCGTGGCGGAGCAGGAGCACGCCGTCCTCGGCGGCCAGCACGTGCCGCAGTGGCAGGTGCCGGGGCGGCGCGGCGTCGCCGGCGGTGATCCGGCCCGGTCCGGGCCCCGCCAGCAGCGGCGAGACGGTGAGGCACAGCTCGTCCACCAGGTCGGCGGCGGTGAGCGCGCCGAACAGGTGCGGGCCACCCTCGCAGAGCAGTTGGGTGAGCCCGCGCCGGTGCAGGTCGGCGAGACCGGCTGCCAGGTCGACCCGCTCGGTGCCGCAGCGCAGCAGGTCGGCAACGTCGGTCAGACCGGGCGGCGGCTCGGCGTCGGCGTGGGTGAGCACGATCGGTCGGGTCGGCGCGTCGGCGAAGGCGGCCTGCGCCGGATCCAGGTCCAGCGAGCCGGAGACGACCACGAGCGTGGGGTACTCGGCCAGCCCGTGATCCCGACGCCAGGCGCGGCGGCGCTCGTCGAGGCGGACCGCCCGGTATCGCTCGTGGCGCAGCGTGCCGGCGGCCACCACGAGCGCGTCACAGAGCATCCGCAGCAGCCCGAACACCCGCTTGTCCGGCTGGCCGGAGAGCCCGGCGGAGTAGTCGTCCACGGTGACCGCGCCGTCCAGGCTGGTGACGAAGTTGACCCGTAGTCGGGGCTCGTCCGCGCGGTGGTAGAGGGCGGTGAGCGCGGTGTCGTCGAGTGGCTGCGTCGACGGCTCGGGCCAGAGCCGTCGGATCGGAATTCCGACGGTCATTCGCCGGCCGGACCGGTGACCGGAGGAGTCGGTTCGGCGGTACGGTGCTGACAGTCGCACCAGTTCCGGCCCGGGCAGTCGTCGTGTCGCCGGGCCCGGCACGCTCGGCAGATCATGCTGGCAGCCTAAGCCGCGGGAGGACAGGACAGCATGCCGCGTCAGATCTTCCAGCTCAAGATGACCCTCGCCGGCGTCCGCCCGCCGGTGTGGCGACGGGTGCTCGTGCCGGCCGGCTACACGCTGGACCGGCTGCACCGGGTGGTGCAGCACGCGATGGGGTGGCGCGACTGCCACCTGCACTCGTTCGAGATCGACGCCATGCAGTACGGCGAGCCCGACCCGGACGGGGAGTTGGCGCTGCACGACGAGCTGGACGCGCGGTTGGACGCGGTGCTCGGCAAGGGCAGCCGCTTCTCCTACACCTACGACTTCGGCGACTGGTGGGAGCACGACCTGGTCGTGGAGGACGCGCTGACCGCGGACCCCGACGAGCGGTATCCGGTCTGTCTGGACGGCGAGCGGGCCTGCCCGCCGGAGGGTGTCGGCGGGCCGCCGGGCTACCAGGCGCTGCTGGCCGCGTTGGCAGACGAGGACGACCCGGTCGGGCCGATCGATCCGCGGCACGCGACGTTGCGCGACTGGGCGGGGTCTGCCTTCGACCCGTCCCGGTTCGACCCGGACCGGGCCACCACCCTGCTCCGCCGCTTCTGCTGAAACCCCCGCAGCCTGGGCGGAGTTGCGGGCCTGGTGAGCGGTAACGATCTGGGAACGCTCCCAACGTCCTATTGACACCCCCGTTACCTGTCGGCAATCTCATGGGAGCGCTCCCGGAGGTGGCATGGGTCACTCGCACACCCTGGCGTGGCGCGATGAGCACACCCCCACCACACACATCAGCCTCACCACCGGAAAGAGGGGTCAGCGAATGAGTGTCACCACGCGGCGTACCCGCCTGGCGGCCGCTGCCCTGGCCGCGATCACCGCGGTCAGCGGTCTCGCAGCCTGTGGCAACGACGACGACAAGCCAGCAGCCGGCGAGAAGCCGGCCAAACTGGTCGTCGACACCTTCGGCGAGATGGGCTACGACGAGCTCGTCAAGCAGTACGAGAAGGACACCGGCATCAAGGTCGAGCTGCGCAAGACCGCGCAGCTCGCCGAGTACCGGCCGAAGCTGGTCCGCTACCTGGCCACCGGCAAGGGCGCGGCGGACGTCACCGCCCTGGAAGAGGGCATCCTCAACGAGTTCAAGCCCAACGCGCGCAACTGGTCCGACCTCGCGCCGCTGACCTCGGACCACTCCAAGGAGTACCTGCCCTGGAAGTGGGAGCTGGGCAAGGCGCAGGACGGTCGGCTGATCGGCCTCCCGACCGACGTCGGCAGCCTCGCCGTCTGCTACCGCAAGGACCTGTTCCAGGCTGCCGGTCTGCCCACCGAGCGCGACCAGGTGTCGGCGCTCTGGCCGGACTGGAAGGGCTTCCACGACGCCGGTCTGAAGTACAAGCAGGGCAGCGGCGGCAAGGCGTTCATCGACTCGATCACCGCGGTCTCCAACGGCGTGATGTTCCAGGGCAACGGTGACCTGTTCTACGACAAGGAAGACAACATCATCGCGGACACCAGCCCCGCGGTGAAGAACGCCTGGGACACCGCCACGTCGATGGCCGACATCTCCGCCAAGGCGCAGACCTGGTCGCCGGAGTGGTCGGGTGGCTTCAAGCAGGGCACCTTCGCGGCGACCTTCTGCCCGTCCTGGATGCTCGGCATCGTGTCGGACAACTCCGGTCCGGCCAACAAGGGCAAGTGGGATGTCGCGTCCGTGCCGGGCGGCGGCGGTAACTGGGGCGGCTCGTGGCTCGCGGTTCCGGCGCAGAGCAAGTACCCGAAGGAGGCGGCGAAGCTCGCCGAGTACCTGACCAACGCGAAGAGCCAGGTCGAGGCCTTCAAGCTCAAGGGCCCGCTGCCCACGAACCTGGAGGCGCTGAAGAACGACGCGTTCACCAGCTACACCAACGAGTACTTCAGCAACGCGCCGACCGGCAAGATCTTCGGGGAGAGCGTCGCCAAGATCCAGCCGACCTACCTGGGCCCGAAGCACCAGGCGATCAAGGAGAACGCACTCGAGCCGGCCCTGCGGGCGTTCGAGAACGGGCGGGCCGACAAGGCGAAGGCCTGGGAGCAGTTCACGAAGGACGCAAAGACTCAGGGTGCTTTCTGAGTGATTCCCTGCCGGTGGCGTTCGGGGCTTCCCGGACGCCACCGGCCGGTCCCCTCCGCGTAGCGCCCTGCGCGAGGGCCCCCGGGCCTCGCCGGAAAAGGAAATTCGCATGAGCCTGTCGGCCACGACGGCACCGCCGTCGCCAGCAGCACCGCCTTCTCCCGACGTCGATGCGCGACGTCGGCGGGGGAGGTTACTCAACCGCCTCGATGTCAAGTACTCGCCGTACCTCTACATCGCCCCGTTCTTCCTGATCTTCGGCGCCTTCGGGCTGTACCCGATGGTGCGTACCGCCTGGATGTCGCTGCACGACTGGGACATGATCGGCGACCACACGTTCATCGGGTTCGACAACTACACCCGGCTGTTCTCCGACGAGTACTTCTGGAACGCGCTGGTCAACACGTTCGGCATCTTCGCCCTGTCGACCATCCCGCAGCTGTTGCTCGCCCTCTTCCTGGCGAACCTGCTCAACCGGACCTTCCTGCGAGCCAAGACCTTCTTCCGGATGGCCATCTTCATGCCGAACGTGGTGTCGGTGGCCGCGGTCGCGATCGTCTTCGGGATGCTGTTCCAGCGGGAGTTCGGCCTGTTCAACTGGCTGCTGAGCCTCGTCGGTGTCGACCCGGTCGACTGGGACGGGCAGCGGTGGAGCTCCTGGTTCGCCATCTCCACGATGGTCAACTGGCGGTGGACGGGGTACAACACCCTGATCCTGCTCGCCGGCATGCAGGCGATCCCGAAGGACCTCTACGAGGCCGCGGAGATCGACGGCGCGAGCCCGTGGCGGCAGTTCTGGCAGATCACCCTGCCCATGCTCAAGCCCACCTTCATCTTCGTGGTCATCCTGTCCACGATCGGCGGCATGCAGCTCTTCACCGAGCCCCTGCTCTTCGCCAACGGCAACATCCTCGGCGGCAGCCAGCGGGAGTTCCAGACGCTGGCCATGTACATGTACGAGATGGGCATCGCGAACCTGAACACCGCCGGCTACGGGGCCGCGGTCGCCTGGGCGATCTTCATGATCATCGTCGTGGTGTCGCTGTTCAACTTCCTACTAGTCCGCCGCTCGGCGAAGTGAGGAGAGATCGATGATCTCGGCTTCCCAGCGCCTGTGGCGCACCAGCCCACTGACCTACGTGGCGCTCGTCCTGGCGGCACTGCTGTCGATCTACCCGTTCTACTACATGCTGGTGATCGGTAGTCGCAGCCTGGACAACATCAACGACGTGCCGCCGCCGCTGACCCCCGGCGGAGCGTTCGGTGACAACTTCGGGCGGGTGCTCGACAACGACGCCGCCAACTTCCTCACCGGCATGATGAACTCGATCATCGTCTCCTCGGTGGTCACCCTGTCGGTGGTGCTCACCGGTTCGCTGGCCGGGTTCGCCTTCGCCAAGCTGAAGTTCCGGGGCAGCAACGCCCTCCTGCTGGCGATCATCGTCACCATGATGATCCCGACCCAGATGGGGCTCATCCCGCTCTGGGGCATGATGCAGGACCTGGGGTGGTACGACACCCTCTACGCGGTCACCGTGCCGTTCCTGGTCAGCGCCTTCGGCGTGTTCATGATGCGGCAGTACGCCAGCCAGGCGATCTCCGACGAGCTGATCGAGGCCGGCCGGGTCGACGGGGCGAGCACGTTCCGGATCTACTGGAGCATCGTGCTGCCCGCGCTGCGCCCCGCCGCCGGCGTCCTCGGTCTGCTGACCTTCATGGAGACCTGGAACTCGTTCATCTGGCCGTACGCCATCCTCACCCCGGAGAACCCGACCCTGCAGGTCTCGCTCTCCTTCCTCTCCTACGCCTACTACACCGACTACTCCCAGGTGTTCGCCGCCACCGCGATCGGGACCATCCCGCTCGTGCTCGTCTTTCTCGTGTTCGGCCGCCAGATCATCGGCGGGATCATGGAAGGTGCCGTCAAGTCGTGAGCAACCCCGCCAGCCCACCCGCCGTTGGTGTCCTCGACGAGCGTCCCGGGCTGACCTTCCCACCCGGATTCCTGTGGGGGGCCGCGACAGCGGCGTACCAGATCGAGGGGGCGGCGGCCGAGGACGGCCGCACCCCGTCGATCTGGGACACCTTCAGCCACACCGACGGTCGGGTCGTCGCCGGGCACACCGGCGACGTCGCGTGCGACCACTACCACCGGCTCGGTGGCGACGTCGCACTGATGGCCGAGCTGGGCCTCAAGTCGTACCGCTTCTCGGTCTCCTGGTCCCGGGTGCAGCCCGGCGGCACCGGCGCGGCCAACCCGCAGGGTCTGGACTTCTACCGCCGGCTGGTCGACGAGCTGCTCGCCAACGGCATCGAGCCGTGGCTCACCCTCTACCACTGGGATCTGCCACAGCCCCTGGAGGACGCCGGCGGCTGGCCGGCCCGGGACACCGCGGCCCGCTTCGCCGACTACACGACGCTGCTGGCCGACGCGCTCGGTGACCGGGTGCGCTACTGGACCACGCTCAACGAGCCGTGGTGCTCGGCGTTCCTCGGCTACGGCTCCGGCGTGCACGCCCCCGGCCGCACCGACGGCGCGGACGCGGTTCGCGCCGGGCACCACCTGATGCTCGGTCACGGGCTGTCCGTGCAGGCGCTGCGGGCCGCCCGGCCGAGCGCCGAGGTGGGCGTGACGGTGAACCTCTACCCGGTCGACCCGGCCAGCGACGCCCCGGCGGACGTCGACGCCGCCCGGCGGATCGACGGGTTGGCGAACCGGTTCTTCCTCGACCCGCTGCTGCGGGGGTCGTACCCGGAGGACCTGGTGGCCGACCTGAGCACGGTGACCGACTTCGGCCACGTGCGCGACGGTGACCTGGCGACCATCGCCACGCCGCTGGACCTGGTCGGGGTCAACTACTACAGCCGGCACGTGGTCGCCGCGGCGACCGAGGGCGCCACGACCGATCCGGCTCCCTCGTGCTGGCCGGGCAGCGAGGACGTCCGGTTCGTCACCCGCGGCGTCCCGGTGACCGACATGGGCTGGGAGATCGACGCCCCGGGCCTGACCGAGACGCTGCGTCGGGTGCACGAGTACACCGACCTGCCGCTGTACGTCACCGAGAACGGTTCCGCGTTCGTCGACTCGGTGGTCGACGGGGAGGTCGACGACGTCGATCGGCTCGCCTACTTCGACGCCCACCTGCGCGCCGCGCACGAGGCGATCGACGCCGGAGTGCCCCTGCGGGGATACTTCGCCTGGTCGTTGATGGATAATTTCGAATGGGCCTGGGGCTACACGAAGCGGTTCGGCATGATCCACGTCGACTACGACAGCCAGGTCCGCACCCCCAAGTCCAGCGCCAAGTGGTACGCCTCGGTGATCCGGCGCAACGGTCTGGCCGCACAATAGGCTCGGGCCAGCCATCAGGACGGTCCTGGCGTCCACCTCTCGCAGGTGGCGCCGGGTCCGCCCGCCGTCGGAGGAGCAGACGATGACAACGCAGCGCACCCGGTCGCTCGGGCGCCCGACCCTCGATGCGGTCGCGGCGCGCGCCGGTGTCGGTCGGGGCACGGTCTCCCGCGTGGTCAACGGCTCGCCGCAGGTCAGCCCGGAGGCCCGGGCCGCGGTCCAACAGGCCATCGCCGAGCTGGGGTACGTGCCGAACCGCGCCGCCCGCGCGCTCGTCACCCAGCGGACCGACTCCGTGGCGCTCGTGGTGTCCGAGTCCGGCGAGCGGGTCTTCACCGAGCCGTTCTTCGCCGCGATCGTCCGGGGGATCAGCTCCGGCCTGCTGGAGACGCCGATGCAGCTCTGGCTGGCGATGGCGCAGTCGCCGGTGGAGCGGGAGCGGGTCGAGCACCACCTGACCAACCAGCACGTCGACGGCGTACTGCTGCTGTCGTTGCACGACTCCGACCCGCTGCCGACGCTGCTGGAGGAGCGTGGCCTGCCCGCGGTGCTCGGCGGTCGGCCCGCCCGGATGCTGCAACCCGGCGCCCAGCCCGCCTGGTTCGTCGACGTGGACAACGTTGGCGGGGCCCGGCAGGCGGTCGAGTACCTGGCGAGGCAGGGGCGACGTCGCATCGCCACCATCGCCGGTACCCAGGACATGGGTGTGGGCCTGGCCCGCCTGGCCGGCTACACCGAGGCGGTGAAGGCCACCGGGGCGGGCGTCAACCCCGACCTGATCGCGTACGGCGACTTCAGCGAGGGCAGCGGCGCGAGCGCCATGCGTCGACTGTTGGACGTCTGCCCGGACCTGGACGCGGTCTTCGTCGCGTCCGACCTGATGGCGTTCGGCGCGCTGCGTACGCTGCGTGAGGCCGGCCGGCGGGTGCCGGAGGACGTCGCGGTGATCGGCTTCGACGACGCGACCATCGCCCTGCGGGCGGACCCGCCGCTGACCACTGTCTTCCAACCCGTGGAGGAGATGGGCCGGCAGATGGCCCGCCTGCTGGTGGCCCGGATCCGCGGCGAGGACCTCCCGGCCACGCACCTCCTCCTGGACACCCAGCTGGTCCACCGCGCCTCCGCCTGACCCCGCCCCCGGGGCGCGGGGGTTACCGGGCCCAGCGGCGCAGTTCGCGCTTGGCCAGGGAGTTGCGGTGGACCTCGTCGGGGCCGTCGGCCAGGCGTAGGGTGCGGGTCTGCGCCCAGAGGGCGGCAAGCGGAGTGTCCTGGCTGACGCCGGCGCCGCCGTAGGACTGGATGGCCTTGTCGATCACCCACTCCGCCATCGCCGGGGTGCCGATCTTGATGGCCTGGATCTCGGTGTGTGCGCCCTTGTTGCCGACGGTGTCCATCAGCCAGGCCGTCTTCAGCACCAGCAGTCGGGCCTGCTCGATACGCACCCGCGACTCGGCGATCCACTCGCGGACCACGCCCTGCTCCGCGAGGGGCCGGCCGAACGCGACCCGCCCGAGCGCCCGCTTGCAGAGCAGCTCCAATGCCCGCTCAGCCATTCCGATCAATCGCATGCAGTGGTGGATCCGGCCCGGACCCAGCCGGGCCTGGGCGATGGCGAAGCCTGTGCCCTCGGCGCCGATCAGATTCTCCGCCGGCACCCGCACGTCGGTGAAGTCGATCTCGGCGTGCCCGCCGTGTGAGCCGTCGGTGTAGCCGAAGACGGTCATGCCCCGGCGGACGTGCACGCCGGGAGTGTCCCGGGGGACCAGCACCATGCTCTGCTGGCGGTGCCGGTCGGCGCCGGGGTCGGTCTTGCCCATCACGATGAAGATCTCGCAGCGCGGGTCCATCGCACCGGACGACCACCACTTGCGTCCGTTGATCACGTACTCGTCGCCGTCCCGGGTGATCCGGGTGGCGATGTTCGTGGCGTCGGAGGACGCCACGTCCGGTTCGGTCATGCAGAACGCGGAGCGGATCTCACCCTCCAGCAGCGGCATCAGCCAGCGCTTCTGCTGCGCTTCCGAGCCGAACTCGGCAAGCAGCTCCATGTTGCCGGTGTCCGGTGCCGCGCAGTTGACCGCCTCCGGCGCCAGGTGCGGGCTGCGCCCGGTCAACTCGGCAAGCGGCGCGTACTGGAGGTTGGTCAGGCCGGCGCCGTAGCGCGGGTCGGGCAGGAACAGGTTCCACAGGCCGCGCTTGCGGGCCTCGGCCTTCAGCTCGGCCAGCACCGGGGTACGCGACCACGGGTCGCCGGCGGCCACCTGCTCGGCGTGCACCGCCTCGGCCGGGTAGACGTGCTCGGTCAGGAAGGCGGTCAGCAGGCCGCGCAGCTCCTCGGTCCGGGTGTCGTACGAGAAGTCCATCACCGCTCCCTGGCAGCGGTCAGCCCGTGCGCGACCAGCGGTGCCACCATCTCGCCGATCCGGTCGAAGCCCTCGCCGAGCGTCTGCCCGAGCGTGTGGCGGTAGTGGATGCCCTCGCAGATGACCGCGAGCTTGAAACAGCCGAGCGCCACGTGCCAGTGCAGCGGCCCGACGTCCACGTCGCTGCGCCCGGCGTACCTGTCGATCAGCTCGCCGCCGGTGGGGAAGCCGGCGCGCGGGCCGAGCCCGTCGGCGACCGGGTTGCCCTCGGCCGTGTCGCCGCCGCCGAGCACATCCCAGTACGTCAGGAGCAGCCCCAGGTCGGCGAGGGGGTCACCGAGGGTGGCCATCTCCCAGTCGAGGACGGCGTGCACGGCCACCGGGTCGGCCGAGGCGAGGAGGTTGTCCAGCCGGTAGTCGCCGTGCACGATCCGGCCGGCGTTCGCGCCCTCGGGGGCGGTCGCGGCGAGCAGGTCACGTAGCTCGTCGATGCCGGGCAGCTCCCGGCTGCGCGAGCGGTCGAGTTGCCCACCCCAGCGGCGGACCTGCCGGGCCAGGTAGCCCTCCGGGCGGCCGAAGTCGCCGAGCCCGACGGTGGCGGGCTCGACGCTGTGCAGCGTGGCGAGCGTGTCCATCATCGCCATGGCGAGGGCCCGGCGTCGCTCGTCGCCGAGCGGGTCGGTCTGCGCACGGGTGCGGAACACCTGGCCGGGCATCCGCTCCATCAGGTAGAAGGGAGCGCCGATCACCTCGGGGTCGGTGCAGAGCAGCAGCGCGCCCGGGACCGGCACCTCGGTCGACGCCAGCGCCGAGATGACCCGGAACTCGCGGGCCATGTCGTGCGCGGTCGCCAGCACGTGCCCGAGTGGAGGGCGGCGCAGCACGACCTCCCGCTCGCCGAGGCGCAGCAGGTAGGTCAGGTTGGACTTGCCGCCCGCGATCAGGTCGGCCCGCAGTGGCCCGACCGCCAGCTCGGGTCGGTGCTCGGCCAGGTAGCCGGCGAGCCGGTCCAGGGAGAGCCCGGCGGGAGAGGCGGCAACGGTGCCCGGTCGCAACGCATTGCCGGCCGGATCACTCATCCGACTAGTTGATGGCAGCTCGCTCACGTTGTCAAGGTCAGAATTTCCCCTCGGGACATGCCTCTGCAACAGGGACGAAATGGTCAACCTGCAGGCTGTACCGCAGCCTGCCGGCCGCTTATCGCCGGCCCGCCCAGCGGAGGGACAGACATGTTGCTGCGAGTTCGGGTCACCCTGCCGGACCGTCCGGGCACCCTCGGCCAGGTCGCCCGCACGTTGGGCGTCTCCGGCGCGGACATCGTCCAGGTGGTGGTCCTCGAACGACTCGGCGGGCGCGCGGTGGACGACTTCACTGTCGTCTGGCCGGGTGCCGCCCGGGTGGAGCGGCTGCTGGCTGGCCTCGCGGCGATTCCGGGCGTGCGGGTCGACGGCGTGTGGCGGGCGATCGGCGCGCCCACCACCACCGGCCAGGACGCGGAGTTGTTGGCCCAGGTCGCGGCCAACCCGGCCGACGGGCTCGCCACCCTTGTCGACGCGGTGCCCGGGCTGCTGGCGGCCGACTGGGCCGTCGCCGCCGTGGTGCCTGTCGACTGGGCCTCCCGGACCGGGGGTGGTGGCGCGACGGTGGGGCACGCGAGCTGGCGTGCTCCGGTGCCGCTGCGGTTGCCGGAGGTGACCCCGCTGCGCGGTCGGTCGATGACCACGCCCGACGGCACCCACCACGCGATCGCGCCGTTCGGCCGGGCGGGCCTGGTGCTGGTGGCGGCCCGGGAGTACAGCGACACCCTCTGCGCCGCCAACTTCCACAGCACCGAGGTCGACCGGCTCACCCAGTTGGTCCGGGCCAGTGCGGTGATCCTCGGTGACCGGCTGGACCTGGTCGGCGCGCCGCCGGTGGTCGCCGGCCCCTGACCGGCGGCGAGTTTCCCGGGCACGACACCGCCGGGCAATCGGGCGGCAACAGCCGGGGGCGAGGCTCTGCGGTGGGGAAGGGAGCCAACCATGACGTTGTGGCGGATTCGAGCCACCGTGGACGACCGACCGGGCTACCTGTCGGTGCTCACGGCGAGCCTCGCGCTGCGCGGGGTCAACATCCTCACCGTGCAGGTGCAACCCACCGAGCAGGGCGCGGTGGACGACTTCCTGGTCGACGCGCCTGACACGCTCGACGAGGCGGGCCTGATCGCCGCCGTCGAGCGCGGTCGGGGCCGGGACTGCTGGGTGGCGCGCAGCGAGGCGCGCGGCTTGGCCGACCAGCCCACCCGGGTGCTCGGCCTGGCCAACCGGCTGGTGCGCGATCCGGACGCGACGGGCGAGGCGTTACGGACCCTGCTCGGCGCCGACTCGGTCACCTGGCGGCCCGCGTCGACGGGCATCGACCGGGGGATCACCGACGCCGCCATGACGCTTGCCGACCCGGCGGGCGGCTCGTTCGCGCTGCGCCGGGCCGCGCCCGCCTTCACCCCGGCGGAGTACGCCCGGGCGCAGGCCCTGGTCGAGCTGGCCGCCACCGTGGCGCGTCGGGCCGCGGAACAGGTCACCCTGGTGCTGCCCGACGGGGTCGAGGTGGCCGTCCGGCCGGGCTGCGCCGACGACCTGTCCGGCGTGCTGGAACTGCACGAGGCGTGCTCACCCCGCAGCCGGCAGCGGCGTTATCCGGGTGGCGCGGTGCCGCCGCAGGCCCGGCTGCGCCGGCTGCTGGAGCCCGGCCGGGGGTTGACGCTTGTCGCCACGACCACCGGTGCCGACGGCACGGCGGAGTCGGTGGTCGCCATGGCGAACCTGCTCGGCGAGGGCGACGAGGCGGAGGTGGCGCTGCTGGTGCGCGACGACTGGCAGCGGCGGGGGCTCGGTTCGGCGTTGCTGCGCCGGTTGCTCCGGCACGCCGACGCCGCCGGGTACGCGGCGTTGGTGCTGCACGTCCAGGCCACCAACGACCCGATGCTGCGCACGCTGCACCGGCTGGGCCGGCCCGGCTCGGTGGAGCGCGACGGCGGGCTGCTCACCCTCACCGTTCCTCTCGCTCTGGCCGTCACGTCGGACCGGCGGGGCGTGGCGTCCACGCCTGGCTTCTAGGGCCTCGCCCAGGGTCGGGACGGCTCGCGGCGGCCCGAGACGCAGAACCGGTTGCCCTCCGGGTCGGCGAGCGAGGGGCACGCCCGGCACCCCGGCGGCGGCTCCAGCACGATCCACGCGCCGGCGAGGGCCCCTTGTGCCGTCGAGCGTCCACAAGGGGGCCTCTCGCGTTCTCGGTGTCAGGTGGCGGGGTAGCTGGTGTAGTCGGGGAAGTTGCCGTAGAGGCGGCGGTCGCCGCCCACAGTGACCGCCTGCACCAGCAGGTCACCGCCGACGAACGCGCCCTTCCAGGAGGCGCCCCGGCCGCCGAACGGCTCGTCGCGGTCACCCCGCGAGCGCGGCTTGTTGATGCCCACCTTGAACGCCTGGAGGTCCACCGCGAGCTTGCCGGCCTCGTCGGTGTCGTCGCAGGCCAGGGACGCGACGAGCGCGCCGTTCGAGGCGTTCATGGCGGCCAGCAGTTCGTCTGTGGTGTCGACCACGACGATCGTGTCGACCGGGCCGAACGGCTCGGCGTGCATCAGCCGGGACCGGCCGGGCGGGGCGAGCAGCACCGACGGCGCCACGTACGCCGAGGTGTCCTGCCCGGGCAGGAACGGCGCCCCGGTCAGCTTGCCCCGGTGCAGCGGCACCGCGCCGCCGCGTACCGCCTCGTCGACCTTGCGGCGCAGCTCGTCGGCCTTGGCCGCGCTGATCAGCGGCCCGAAGTCCAGCTCGGACAGCGGGTCACCGGCCGTCCAGTCGTCCCCGACAGCCAGCGGGTGACCGAACCGGACCGAGCGCACCACCGGCAGGTACATGTCGAGGAACTCGTCGACCAGGTCACGCTGCACCACGAACCGGGGGTACGCGGTGCAGCGCTGCTTGCCGTACTCGAAGCCCTTCTTCAGGTGGGCGGCGAGCAGGTCCCACTGGGAGAAGTTCCAGATGCCCCAGGCGTTGAGGCCCTCCTGCTCGATGAAGTGCCGCTTGTCGCTGTCGAGCAGCGCGGCGGCGACCTTGCCACCGTTGGAGCGGCCGCCGACGAACGCCACCGCGCCGACCTCGGGCGCCCGGACCAGCACTTCGGACAACTCCTCGCCGCTGCCGGAGAGGAGGGTGGCGGGCAGGCCGGCGCGGCGCATCAGCGCGTGCGCGACGCTCAGGCAGACCGCGCCGCCCTGGGACGGGGTCTTGGCGATGACCGCGTTGCCGGCCAGGAGCTGGACCAGTTCGGCGTGCACCAGGACGCTCATCGGGTAGTTCCACGACGCGATGTTGCTGACCGGGCCGGGCAGCGGCTCGCGTCCGTCGGCGAGCATCCGGTCGATCTCGCCGGCGTACCAGCGGACGCCGTCCAGCGCCCGGTCCACGTCGGCGCAGGCCAGCCGCCACGGTTTGCCGATCTCCCAGACCAGCAGCAGCGCGAGCAGGTCGCGGTGGGCGGTGAGCGAGTCGAGCGCGTCGGAGACGCGGGCCTTGCGGTCGGCGAGCGGGGTCTGGGCCCAGACCCGGTGTGCGGCGGCGGCGTGGGTGACCGCGGCGCGGGCGGCGTCGGCGTCGAGCCGGGGCAGGTTGATGAGGACGGTGTTGTCCACCGGGGTGCGGACCGGGGCGGGCTGGCCGGTCGCCCGCCAGTCACCCTCGATGAGGTTGTGCAGGGTGGTGACGCCGTCGACCTCGGCGCCGAACGCCTCGGGCGTGGCGGCCACCGCGCGGGCGAGGACGTCGGACCAGGCGGTGCCGTCGGCGAGTCGTAGTGCCATCGCGTTCTCCTCAGGGTTGACCGGGAGCGGTGGCGTCGACGGCACCACTGGTGACCTGCACTGTCTCGCGCTGCGTAGCAGGTCGGCAACCGTACGTCTGTCTGGCTGGGATGCCGGCCGACCGATGCCGCGGTGGCCGGCTCCGAGACGGGGCCCGTGGCCAGCGAGCGTGGCAGTCAATTCATCGATAAACATGAATCATGTGAGGTTGTCGACTGGTTACCCATGAGTACGGGGGTGTCCGGTGTAGAGGGACGCCGGGCGCGCGAAACGCCCACGACCGGCCGCCGGAGTGATCTCCGGGGCCGGTCGCGGGCGTTCGTCGGTCAGCTGGTGAAGGTGATCCGGTCGCGACGGCGACGCATCATCAGCAGGGCGCCGCCGCCGATCAGGGCGACACCGCCGAGGGCGAGGCTGGTGACGGCCACGCCGGTGAGCGGGAGGCTGCCCCCGTTGTCGCCGCCGCCCGCGCCTGCCGGGGTCGTGGCCGGGCCGCCGGCTGCGCCCGACTCCGACGGTGAAACCGACTCCGACGGCGTGACCGACTGCGACGGCGTGGCCGACTCCGACGGCGGGACCGAGCCCGTGGGCGTCGACGTGGCCGAGGCGGTCGGCGTCGGCGAGCCCGTGGTGGGCGTCGGCGTCGGGGACCCCGTGGTCGGCGTCGGGGTCGGCGACGCGGTGGCGCCGGTGCCGGCGCAGGTGTGGCTGAGGTTGAACCTCTCGCCCTCGCCGCTGACGAGCGCCTTGCCGCCGGTCAACGTCCATCCCGCCGGGGTGAAGAGGTAGGCGTGCTTCACCTGCTTGTCGCCGCCGCCGTTCGCGGACAGGAAGTCGGTGTAGGGATCCGCGGGGTTCGGCACGGTCACCGTCACCGAGGCGCCCGCTGCGTCCTTGAAGGTCAGAGTCAGGCTCTGGAAGTCACCGGCCCGGTTGGTGGGCAGCACGAAGTGCCAGCCGTCCTGGTCGGTGGGTCGCGTGCCGAACTTGGGGTCCTTGCACTCCTGTTGGAACTTCCCCGCTGTCGCGCCGGCGTGAGCGGGGTTGAGGGGAACGACGCTCGATGCCCAGGCCGGGGAGGCGATGGCGAGCACGGCCGTGGCGGCGGCGGTGGAGACGGCCGCGCGCGTCAGGCGCCGACGCAGTGGCATGAGGATTCCTCCGGTATTGGTCGAGGGGGCCGCTCATGATCCCATTCGTGGGCTCTGTCAGCGGCATCGGCCGACCGGCCTGAGCTGGGCGACGTCTCGGTCGGGAAGTGCCTCCCGGGTCGACGTTCCCTGCTGCGGTGGGCGTGTCGCCGTAACGCCCACGAGCGCGGTGGCGCTGGCGGCGCAACACGGGCTTCCCAATCGGCGACGTGCACATTACATTGTCGTTTATCCATGGGAGCGCTTCCACGACTCTCCGTGGTCACACCGCCACCTCGCTGTCGCCGGTGGCCGTGCCGCCCGCACGCCGTCCCGCGTGGGTGCGACCGCCGGCGGCACCTCCGACAGGAGCCCGCATGCGCCACCTGACCCGGCCGTCCAGCGGCCACCCCGGTCGGTCACCGGTCGCCGACCAGCCTTGGCCCCGGCGCTTGTTGGCCGTCGGCGTCGCGCTGCTCACCGGCGCGTCCCTCGCGGTGACCGCACCGCCGTCCGGGCCCGCCTCCGCCGCGCCGGCGGCGACCTACAACTACGCCGAGGCGTTGCAGAAGTCGCTGCTCTTCTACGAGGCGCAGCAGTCCGGCAAGTTGCCTGACTGGAACCGGGTCTCCTGGCGCGGCGACAGCGCGCTCACCGACGGCGCCGACGTCGGGCTGGACCTCACCGGCGGCTGGTACGACGCCGGCGACCACGTCAAGTTCGGCTTCCCGATGGCGTTCAGCGCCACGATGCTGGCCTGGGGTGCGGTGGAGTACCGCAGCGGTTACACGGCGTCGGGGCAACTGCCGCACCTGCTCAACAACCTGCGCTTCGTCAACGACTACTTCATCAAGGCACACCCGTCGGCAAACGTCCTCTACGGACAGATCGGCAAGGGCGACGACGACCACAAGTGGTGGGGTCCCGCCGAGGTGATGCCGATGGCGCGGCCCGCGTACAAGATCGATGCGAGCTGTGGTGGCGCGGACCTGGCCGGGGAGACGGCCGCCGCGATGGCCGCCTCCTCGATGGTGTTCCGGCCCACCGACGCGACCTACGCCGACAAGCTGCTCACCCACGCCCGGCAGCTCTACACCTTCGCCGACACGGTGCGGAAGTCCTACCACGAGTGCATCACCGACGCGACGAGCTTCTACCGCTCGTGGAGCGGCTGGCAGGACGAACTGGTCTGGGCCGCCATCTGGCTGCACCGGGCCACCGGCGAGGCGAGTTACCTCACCAAGGCCGAGAGCGAGTACGACAAGCTCGGCACCGAGAACCAGTCCACCACCCGCTCCTACAAGTGGACCATCGCCTGGGACAACAAGCAGTTCGGCGCGTACGTGCTGCTCGCCAACCTGACCGGCAAGCAGAAGTACGTCGACGACGCCAACCGCTGGCTGGACTACTGGACCGTCGGCGTGAACGGGCAGCGGGTGCCGTACTCGCCCGGCGGGATGGCGGTGCTCGACTCCTGGGGCGCGCTGCGCTACGCCGCGAACACCTCCTTCGCCGCGCTCGTCTACAGCGACAAGACCACCGACACGACCCGTAAGGCGCGCTACCACGACTTCGCCGTCCGGCAGATCAACTACGCGCTCGGCGACAACCCGCGCAGCTCCAGCTACGTCATCGGGTTCGGCGCCAACTCGCCGAAGAACCCGCACCACCGCACCGCGCACGGCTCCTGGTGGGACAGCCAGACCGTGCCGGTGGAAACGCGACACACCCTCTACGGCGCGCTGGTCGGTGGCCCGTCCGCGGCCAACGACGCGTACAGCGACAGCCGGTCGGACTACGTGATGAACGAGGTGGCCACCGACTACAACGCCGGCTTCACGTCCGCGCTGGTCCGGCTGACCTCCGAGTACGGCGGCACCCCGCTCGCCAACTTCCCGGTCGCCGAGACACCGGACATCGACCAGCTGACCGTGGAGACCACTGTGACGCAGGCCGAGCCGCGGGCCACCGGTCTGAAGACAATGATCTACAACAAGTCGGCGTTCCCGGCCCGCGCGCTGACCGACGGAAAGTTCCGGTACTACTTCCGGCCCGACGGCACCGGGCCGGTGCAGGTCACCGCCGGCTACACCCAGGGCTGCCCGTCCCCGACGACCGCCAAGCAGTACAGCGGCGACATCTGGTACGTGGAGGTCGACTGCACCGGCCACACCATCGCCCCGGCCGGCCAGTCGGCGCACCGGATGGAGGTCCAGTTCAAGATCGGCGTGCCGGAGGGCGGCACCTGGGACCCGACCAACGACCCGTCGTACCAGGCCACCGCCGGGCCGAACCGGAAGGTGCCGCTCTACTCCGGCAGCACCCGTGTCTGGGGCGAGGAGCCCGGACCCGCCACCCCGGACACCACCGCGCCCACAGTGCCCGGCACGCCCGTCGCGTCCGCCGTCACGTCCAACGGGCTCACGCTGACCTGGGCCGCGTCCACCGACACCGGGGGCAGCGGGTTGGCCGGCTACGAGGTGACCCGTACCTCGGCCGGCGCCGACCCGGTCGTCACCGCCTCGACGGGGGCCACCCTGGCCGTGACCGGGCTGGCGCCCGAGCGGACGTACCAGTTCACCGTGCGGGCGCTCGACGGCACCGGCAACCGCTCGGCGGCATCGGCCGCGCTCAGCGTCACCACCCCGGCCGGCCCGGCGCCGGACACCACAGCGCCGACCGCACCCGGTACGCCCACCGCCTCCGCGATCGGCCCGACCGGCCTGACCCTGACCTGGGGCCCGTCCACCGACGCGGTGGGCGTCACCGCCTACCGCGTCTACCGGGGCGGGAACGTACTGGTCGGCTCGGCCACCGGCACCACGCTCGCGGTGACCGGGCTGACCGCCTCCACCACGTACACGTTCACTGTGGTGGCGGTGGACGCGGCCGGAAACGTTTCAGCCGCGTCGCCGGGCGTCACGGTCACCACCACGGCCCCGCCTGTCGGCGGCGGCTGCGCGCTGACCTGGACGGCGAACAACTGGGACACCGGGTTCACCGCGACCATCACGATCGCCAACACCGGCACCACGGCGATCAACGGCTGGACGCTCGCGTTCACATTCCCGAGCAGCGGGCAGAAGATCGGGCAGGCCTGGTCGGCGAACGTGACCCAGACCGGCGCCGCGGTGACCGCGTCGAACCTGTCCTACAACGGGACACTGGCGCCGGGTGCGTCGACGAGCTTCGGTTTCAACGGCACCCACACCGGCAGCACCACCAGGCCGACCGCCTTCACCCTGAACGGCGCCGCCTGCACCGTCTCCTGACTCATCGACGCGGCGTGGCGTGGCCGGTACCGACCGGCACCGCCACGCCGCGCAAGGCCAAAACACTTCCGAAACTTTTCCGTAAAACTCATTGCCCGGACCGCCGGATGGTTAGCATCGACCGAGCTAGATATCCCAACCATGACGTCCGGTCGTCCCGCCTCGACGGCCCGGGTGCAGGCCAGTAAGGAGGCCGAGATGGCAATGAGCCCATCCGTTCATCGCGGCGGGACCCGGCGACGGCGATCAGCCGCCGTCCGAGCGCTGCTCGCCGGCGCGTTCAGCGTCGTGACTGTGGCCGCCGTCGCGGTGATGATGCCCTCGGCGAACGCCGCCGCGACCACGCTCGGCGCGGCCGCCGCGCAGTCGGGCCGGTACTTCGGCACCGCCATCGCGGCGGGCCGGCTGGGCGATTCCACGTACAGCACCATCGCGGCGCGTGAGTTCAACATGATCACGGCCGAGAACGAGATGAAGCCGGACGCGACGGAGCCCCAGCGGGGCCAGTTCAACTTCAACTCCGGTGACCAGATCTACAACTGGGCGACCCAGCGCGGCCTGAAGGTCCGTGGGCACACCCTGGCCTGGCACGGGCAACAGCCGGGGTGGATGCAGAGCCTGAGCGGCAGCACCCTGCGTCAGGCGATGATCGACCACATCAACGGCGTGATGGGCCACTACCGGGGCAAGCTCGCCGCCTGGGACGTGGTCAACGAGGCGTTCAACGAGGACGGCAGCCGCCGCTCGTCCAACCTCCAGGGCACCGGCAACGACTGGATCGAGGTGGCGTTCCGCACCGCGCGGGCGGCCGACCCGTCGGTCAAGCTCTGCTACAACGACTACAACATCGAGAACTGGTCGTACGGCAAGACGCAGGGCGTCTACCGCATGATCCAGGACTTCAAGTCCCGTGGCGTGCCGATCGACTGCGTCGGGTTGCAGACCCACTTCACCGGCGGCAGCTCGCTGCCGAGCAACTTCCAGACCACGCTGTCCAGCTTCGCCGCGCTCGGCGTGGACGTGGCGCTGACCGAGGTCGACGTCACCAACTCCTCCACCACCCAGTACGCCGGGCTGACCCAGGCGTGCCTGAACGTGCCGCGCTGCATCGGCATCACCGTCTGGGGCGTACGCGACAGCGACTCCTGGCGCTCCAACGAGAGCCCGCTGCTCTTCGACGGCGGCGGCAACAAGAAGGCCGCCTACAACTCCGTCCTCAACGCGCTCAACGCGGCCCCCCCGACCTCGAGCCCGACCACGAGCCCGACGGTGAGCCCGACGGTGAGCCCGACCACGAGTCCGCCGCCGAGCGGCGGCGCCGGCCGGATCGTCGGCGTGCAGTCGGGCCGGTGCATCGACGTGCCCAACGCCACGCAGACCAACGGCACCCGGGTCCAGCTCTACGACTGCAACGGTCAGTCGAACCAGCAGTGGACATACACCGCCAGCAAGCAGTTGAGGGTCTACGGCAGCAAGTGCCTCGACGCGAACGGTGGGGGCTCCGCGAACGGCACCGGAATCATCATCTGGGACTGCAACGGCCAGTCGAACCAGCAGTGGAACATCAACTCCAACGGCACCATCAGCGGCGCGCAGTCCGGCCGGTGCCTGGACGTCTGGGGCAGCGGCAACGGCCAGCAGGTCCAGCTGTACGACTGCCACGGGCAGACCAACCAGCAGTGGCGGACCGACTTCGGTGGCGGCACCACGCCGCCGACCACGACCCCGCCGACCACGACGCCGCCGACGTCGACCCCGCCGACCACGTCGCCGCCGGGCGGCTGCGCGCTCCCGTCGACCTACCGGTGGTCGTCGACCGGCGCGCTGACGAGCCCGCAGAACGGCTGGCTCTCGCTCAAGGACTTCACCAACGTGGTCTACAACGGCAAGCACCTGGTCTACGCGTCGAACGTCAACAGCAGCGGCTCGTACGGCTCGATGAACTTCAGCCTGTTCACCAACTGGTCCGACATGGCCTCGGCCGGCCAGACCGGAATGAGTCAGGGCACAGTGGCGCCCACGCTCCTGTACTTCGCCCCGAAGAACATCTGGGTGCTGGCGTACCAGTGGGGACCGACCTCGTTCAGCTACAAAACGTCGAGCGACCCGACGAACGCCAACGGCTGGTCCTCGGCACAGACGCTGTCCACCGCCACCCTCCCCGACGCCCCGTACGGGGTGATCGACCAGACCCTCATCGGCGACGACCAGAACATGTACCTGTTCTTCGCCGGGGACAACGGCAAGATCTACCGGTCGAGCATGCCGCTGGGGAACTTCCCGGGCAGCTTCGGCTCGAACTACACGACGATCATGACCGACTCGACGAACAACCTGTTCGAGGGCGTCGAGGTCTACAAGGTGCAGGGCCAGAACCAGTACCTCATGATCGTCGAGGCGATCGGGAGCCAGGGGCAACGCTACTTCCGGTCGTTCACGTCCAGCAGCCTGGGCGGCTCGTGGACCCCGCAGGCCGCCAGCGAGAGCAACCCGTTCGCCGGCAAGGCCAACAGCGGCGCGACGTGGACCAACGACATCAGCCACGGTGACCTGGTCCGCACCAACCCCGACCAGACCAAGACCGTCGACGCCTGCAACCTCCAGTTGCTGTACCAGGGCAAGGACCCCAACGCGAGCGGCGACTACAACCGGCTGCCGTGGCGGCCGGGTGTACTGACCCTCCAGCGCTAGGCGTCACTCCGTTCGCGGAGAACCGGGGCGGGGGGCGGCCCCCCACGGGGGGCGGCGCCCCCCCCCGCACCAG